>CAYYQD010000010.1:22730-36105 GCA_964473735.1 uncultured bacterium | reverse complement strand
CTTCACCGGTCAGGGTTCGTACCCAAAGTGATACCATCCCAAGTGAGGAAGGGAAGATGGGAAGCCTTCGGTAGGCAAAAATTGCGTTCTTTAGAACGTACGGGATAATCTCCGCCGACACCGATAGCCCCTCTAATGGGAGGAAAGAAAGGATCTCAACCCTCTTACGGGCTTCCCGTAGTGGAAGGCTTCTCCCCCGTATAATTTCCACCTTCGCCCCCGTAGCTCAACAGGATAGAGCAGCGGATTTCTAATCCGCAGGTTGGGGGTTCGAGTCCCTCCGGGGGCGCTTTAACCCTCCACCGCCTTAGATTAGGGAGAATGGCTCTCTCTTACATAGGTGTAGGCTCAAACGAAGGGGACAGGTTCCACAACCTGCTCGCCGGAATATCCCTGATAGGGAGACGGTACCCTATCCTCGCCCTCTCCTCCATATACCTGACGGAGGCGTGGGGTTTTGTCGGAAGGGACTTCCTGAACGCCGTCCTTCTGGTTAGGATCCACGACAACCCCTTCGCCCTCCTTGGCTATCTCAAGGACGTTGAGGCGAAGTTGGGCAGGAAACCCTCCCGTCGGAGGTACGGCCCCAGACCGTTTGACGCGGACATCCTCCTGTACGAAGGTCTTACCCTCCGCTCTCCGGACCTGACCGTTCCCCACCCTAACATCCGGGAAAGGGACTTCGTCCTAATTCCTCTGAAAGAACTCCTCTCCTTAGGTTTCCCTTCCCTCTCCTTCACGGCCGAGCCTGCGGGATCCGGTGGGGTGGTTAAGGTAGTGGATAGGGCCGCCCTGAGAGTTGAAAGGCTCTAAACCCTATCGTACCTCAAGGCGGCGTACCCTACTACCGAGCGCGAATCTCCGGACGTGTCCGCGCTGGTTCCGTATATGAGGAGCGTTGGCCTCCATCCAAGGTCCCGGGCCATGGCCGATAGGGTGGCCCACGCGTACCTGCCGCAGGCCTCCCTCTCTAAAAGGGCTTCAGCGTCGTTCCTCAGTGCTACCTGCAGGGTCTCCCGATCCAGCCTACGGGCGATGCCGTCCGGATGGTAGTGTGAGAGGTCGGTTGAGACCACCACCACGTCCCCCTCCCGCAGGACCTCCATTAGTCTGCGGGCGACCAGAAGGGGATTCACGATGCCGAAGGCCAGAGGTACCAGCCGAAAGTCCCCTAAGACGACCTGAAGGAAGGGGAGCTCCACCTCCAGGGAGTGCTCCGGTATCAGGGGATCGGCGATGTCGGTGAAAGGGTGGCCGAGGGCCAGTATCTCCTCTACCCTATCCACCGCAACGGGTACCGTACCTAAGGGGGTCTCCCACTCCGTAAACGGCCCCGTACTCACCCCGTTGAAGGCCACGAAGTGGGCGGGACCCAGCAGGAGGACCGTCGGAGAGGTGCCGGCCAGAGGTAGCAGGCTCTTAAAGGCGTAGGCGGCGAAGGGGCCGGAGTACATGTAGCCAGCGTGGGGGGCGACGACGGCTTCGGGGGCCACCTCCGAGGAGACCGACGCGCCCCGTAGCATCCTCTCTATCATCTCCCTTAAAAGGGCGGGATCCTCCGGATAAAAGGTCCCGGCTACGGCCGGTCTTCGTATCATTTCCAGACTCCCGGTATCCTCTCCCCACACCTATGACACACCCCGCGCTCCTCCCAGAGCTCCTCCACCCTGTACCCCTCCCTCCGTATCAGCAGGGCACCGCACTTAGGACAGTAGGTGCTGGACCTCTCTGGATCATACACGTTCCCGACATATACGAACTTGAGGCCCTCCTCCTTACCTATCTCGTAGGCCCTTATGAGGGTGGAGTGGGGCGTTGGGCGTATGTGGAGCATCCTGTAGTCCGGGTGGGCGGCCGTGATGTGCCAGGGGATGTTCGGGTTGACGGAGGCTAAAAAGCGGGCTATCCCCCGCAGCTCCTCGTCGCTGTCGTTGTAGCCGTCTATTATCAAGGTGGTCACCTCAACCCATATCCCGGGCCAGATCTCACCTCCAAGGTACTCTATGTTCTCAAGTACGGGCTTGAGCCTCGCTCCTGTTATCTCCCGATAGAACTTCTCCGTGAAACCCTTCAGATCCACGTTTATGGCGTGGAGGAGACCCTCCATGTACTTCCAGGCGTTGTGCGTCTCAAACCCGGACGAAACGAAGACGTTCCTCATCCCCCGTTCAACGGCCAGAGCGGCCGTGTCGTGAGCGTACTCTATCCAGACTACGGGCTCGTTGTAGGTGTATGCTAACAGGCTCACCCCGTAGTACTCGGCCGTGGCAATTATCCTCTCGGGGGGAGCGTCGTACCCTATGAAACGGTCGGGCTCTCCCGTTCTGGGGTCTACGTGGAATTCCCTGAACTGACTTATCTCCCAGTTCTGACAGAACTGACAACGGAAGTTGCACCCCACCGTCCCTATGGACAGTATATCCTCCCCGGGGAGGAAATGGTATAGGGGCTTCTTCTCAATCGGGTCTATGTGTATGGCCGCGGCCTTACCGTAGGTCACCAGATAGAGCCTCCCGTCGTAGTTCCTCCTGACCCCACACTTACCGGACTCCCCGGGTTTTACGGCACACCAGTGATGACAGGCCGTACACTGAACTACACCCCCCTTGAGAGGTCTGTAGAGGTCGCACTCGCGAAGGGTAGAAGATACCATCCGGTACGTATTTTAAAGCAGATGGAAAATCCGGAACGGGTCGGGAAACGGGGATAAAATTCCTGCGTGAATGCCCTTGAGATCATCCGAAAGAAGAGGGACGGATTAAAGCTGGGGGAGGACGAGATTCGCTTCATGGTGGATGGCTACACGCGAGGGGACATCCCCGACTACCAGATGGCAGCCTTCCTGATGGCCACCTTCCTCCGCGGGATGGACGAAGACGAGACCCTATCCCTGACCCGCGCCATGATAGAGAGCGGGAAACCCGTGGTATGGGAGACCGACCTTCCCCGGGTTGATAAGCACTCCACGGGGGGTGTAGGGGATAAGGTGAGTATCCCGCTGGCCCCTCTGGTAGCCTCCTACGGGGTGCTCGTCCCGATGATCTCCGGCAGAGCCTTAGGACACACGGGGGGAACCCTTGACAAGCTGGAGAGCATCCCCGGGTACCGTACAGACCTCAGCATAAGGGAGTTCAAGAAGGTGGTGATGGGGATAGGTGCCTCCATAATCGGGCAGACGGAGGAGCTCGCCCCGGCCGACAGGAAGATATACGCCCTTCGGGACGCCACGGCGACGGTTGAGAGCATTCCCCTCATCTCCGCCTCCATAATGTCCAAGAAGCTCTCGGAGGGACTTACGGGGCTCGTTCTGGACGTGAAGACGGGAAGCGGAGCCTTTATGGAGAGGTACGAGGACGCCAAGAGGCTGGCGGAGACCATGGTGAGCATAGGGGAGGGGTACGGTGTCAGGACGGTGGCCCTCATAACCAACATGGACGTCCCCTTAGGCTGGGCCGCCGGCAACTCCTGCGAGATATGCGAGAGCGTCCAGCTCCTCAAGGGGAAGGGGCCGGAGGACCTGAAGGAGATAGTGATAACCCTGGGTGGATGGATGCTCAAACTCGCCGGCAAGGTGGATAGCCCCGACGTCGGTAAAGAGCTGATAGAGGAGGCTATAAGGGACGGGAGGGGATTGAGGAAGTTCAGGGAGATGGTTGAGGCGCACGGTGGGGATTACGGGGCCATAGAGCGGGAGGACTTCGTGGGGGCGGAGTACGAGGCCGTAGTGAAGGCGGAGGGGGACGGGTACATAACGGCGATGAACACCAAAGAGATAGGCTGGGCCGCCGTCATCCTCGGTGCCGGTCGTCTGAAGAAGGAGGACAGGATAGACCACAGGGCGTGCGTATTTACCTTAAAGAAGACCGGTGATCGGGTGCGAAAGGGTGATACCGTCTTCCGGGTTTTCGCGAACGATGAGCGCAAGCTGGACGAAGCTATAGGGCGCCTCCGTAGGGCCTTCACCGTGGGTACGGAACCCGTAGAGAGGATGCCTATGGTCTTTGAGGTGATAGAACGATGAGGTGGAAGGTAGGGGTCGCGCTCATCCTCCTGAGCGCGCTGGGGTGTAGGTACAGGTTCTCGCCGGGGATATACGTTCCCCTTCAGGTCGGGACCTTGTACCGCTACACCTCCCGCCGGTTGATAAGCGGCGAGTACGAGAAGCCGCAGGGGAGGTTCTACACGCCCGACACCCTGTACGTGTTAGGGGACACGACCTTTAGGGGGTTGGACGCCCGGAAGGTGTATATAAAGAAGCAGCTCCGCTGCGAGGCCGGATACTCCTGTTCAATGAATACCCCCAAGTGCGTGTGCTCCATTGACACGGCCATCTACTACTTTTCGGGTGATACCCTGACCTCCTTCTCGGATATAGCGAGCCTGTTTCCACCGGCAATGGAGACCTACCTCGGGGGTCGCCCCGTCATGATAAGACTCCTCTCGGGTGATAGGGACATGCCCTTCTCCCTCTTCGTATCAACTGCCGGTCCCGGGGACGCCTGGGAGGTGGCCTCCGGAAGGTTGAACCTCGTGATGTACCCCTTAGGTTTCGGGGACGTACCAGATTCCGTCAGGGAGTACGACCTGAACTTCACCATAAGGGCGCGGCTTGAAGGATTTGAGGACGTCAGCACCTCTTACAGGTACTTCAGGGCGTGCGCGAAGGTAAGGTACGACCTCACCCTCTCGGGGGACGTTCCCGACCTCACCCTCCACACTCTGGACACCTGGTGGTGCGACGGCGTGGGACAGGTCAAGCTGGTGCAGACTCCGGAGGCAGCCTCCTACGGAGACACGTCTATAACCTACGTTGAGCTGAGCTTCGTGGAGTACAGGTAAGACGCGCCCGTATAATAGCGCCCATGAAGGTCAAAACGGTAGCTTTTGCTGTTCCGAACGACAGGTACGAGGAGGCTAAGGCTTACTTCACCAAGCTGATAGGTTCAGAGCCGGAGGAGGAGATATTGGAGTTCCCCAAGATAAAGGTGGCCCGTTTCTCGGGTGGTGATACGGTCGTTGAGGTAATGACACCCTCCGGGGAGGGCTCCCACATAGAGGGCTTCCTGAAGAGACACGGTGGGGGCGTGGTCTCCATAACGGTTGAGGGGGTGAATGCGGAGAACTTTGACGTGCCCCTTGAGAAGGGGGGGTTTCTGGCCCCACCCTTCCTGTCCGGTGCCGTTATAAAGGTGGGGTGATACCCTTCGTGCCTTGCGTTACCTAAGCCTTCTCCTGCTCTTTTTTAGGACCTCCGTCATGGCGGAGGCGGAGTACCGCCTGAACTTCCTGATCTCAACCCTGAGCAGCGTGGGGAACGCGGTCGGTGGCCTGTTCGCCCTCTCCTTCTTCTATCAGAACGGTGGAAGTCTGGGTGGATGGTCGTGGAACGACGTCATCGTGGTCCTCGGTGTCTTTACCGTCGTTGAGGGCTTCTCCCAGAGCGTCCTGAATCCCAACCTGAACCGTATAGTTGACCACGTACAAAAGGGGACCCTGGACTTCATCCTCCTCAAACCTATAGACAGCCAGTTCTGGCTATCCACCCGCCATATCTCACTGTGGGGTATCCCCAACGTCCTATCGGGGATAGCCCTGATACTGTACGGCATCTCTAAAGTAGGGGTTTCACCCGTGAGTCTCCTCTGGGGAACCTTCATGCTCGTTATTGGGATCGTGATACTGTACAGTCTGTGGTTCATGCTGGGGACACTTAGCGTATGGTTCGTGAAGATTTACAACGTGACCCACGTACTCAAAGCTATAGTTGAGGGTGGGAGATTCCCCATAACGGCCTACCCCGTCCTATACCGTTTCTTCATGACCTTCGTCGTACCCGTAGCCTTTCTCACCACCGTTCCCGCCGAGACCTTCTTAGGTAAGGGTAGGCCTCTCTACACGATGCTCGGACTCCTGCTTTCGGTCGTCTTCTTCCTGCTCTCCCGCTCCTTCTGGAGGTTCGCCCTCCGCTTCTACACCAGCGCCTCCAGTTGAACTTTCCCCGTCGCAGCGGTAAAATGGCCGCCTATGGGACGGATTAGAACCTTCCTTCTACTTATCGTAGCCTTCGTCTTAGGGACTTCCTTCGGCTACGGACTCACCCTGTTCGCCCAGAGCACGAAAGGGGAGGGTAATCTCACCTTCAGTCAGATGACGGACGTTTTGGTGTCCGCTATGAACGTTATAAAGAAGTACTACGTCGTTGAGGTGAAACCCACGAAACTCCTTGAAAACGCTGCCAAGGGGATGGTCAGGCTATCCCTTGACGCCCACTCCGACCTCTTAACCCCCGAGGAGACGAAGAGGCTCATGGAGAGCACGGAGGGGTCCTACGAGGGTGTGGGTATGACCATCGGCGAGCGGAACGGTTTCGTGGTCGTTATATCCCCTTTTGAGGGCACCCCCGCGTGGAGGGCCGGCCTGAAACCGGGAGACCGGATAATCCGCATAAACGACACCTCCGTCCTGGGTTGGAAGGTGGATAAGGTCTCCAAGCATCTCAGAGGGCCGAGGGGTACGAAGGTAAGGGTCACGGTGTATAGACCGGCAATAAACGACACCCTGACTTTCGTTATAACGCGGGATAAGATAGTGCTCAAGGCCGTTCCGTACTACGGCCTCTTTGATGACGGGGTCGGATACGTTAAACTCAACGCCTTTCAAGAGGACGCCGCGGACAAGGTACACGAGGCCCTTATTTCTCTCAAGAAGAGGGGAGCAAAGAAGATCATCCTTGACCTGCGGGGGAATCCCGGCGGACTGCTCCGACAGGCCTTCCTGATCGGAGGTTTCTTCTTGGGTGAGGGGAAGCTGGTGGTCTATACCGAGGGTAGGGTGCCGGACAGTAAAGAGAGGTTTTACAGCGAGGGGGATATGGTGTTCTCGGAGGACGTTCCCGTTGCGGTGTTGATAGACGGTGGTTCGGCCAGCGCGTCCGAGATAGTGTCCGGAGCCCTTCAGGACTGGGACAGGGCCCTGATAATCGGGGATACCAGCTTCGGCAAGGGAACCGTCCAGAGGATTTTCACCCTCCCTCACGACTACACCCTCCGTCTGACCATAGCCCGGTACCATACACCCTCGGGGCGCTCCATCCACAAGGGCAAGTTAGGCGATATAGAGAAGGATACGAACACCTACTTCACCAAGATACTGAAAAGGCCGATAAAGGGTGGGGGAGGTATAGCTCCGGACATCTACGTGAAGCCCCACATCCTCCCGCGTCTGGTGCAGAAGGCCGAGGCTAAGGGGGTCATATCCGACTGGGCCACCAAATACACCAGCACCCACAGAAAGCCGAAGCGTCCGGAGGACATAGTCCTGACGGACAGGGATCTGGAGGATTTCAAGAGGGCCCTCCGTAGGGCCGACGTTGACTTCAGCGACTGTCGGTTTGATGAGGCCAAGGAGGACTTCAAGAGGCTCCTCCTCTCCGAGATAGCTTACCAGTACTTCGGCGAGAAGGGAAGGTACAGGGTATTCCTCCGGTACGACCCCGTCTTCAAGAAGGCTGTGGCCGTACTCAAAAAGGCGAAGAAGACGGAGGACCTCTTCAGAATAAAGAGGTGATGGTGGGATACGACCCCGTTGTTGGAGCGCGGATGCACCCTTTAGAATAGGCTACCGTTATGAGAGTCCTCGGAATACACGACGGTCATACGGCCACGGCGTGCATTATGGAGGACGGGAAGCTGTTAGCCATGGTGTCGGAGGAGAGGCTGTGGCACGAGAAGGAGAAGGGGGGGTTCCCGGGTAGAGCCGTTTCGGAGGTGCTGGACCTATCCGGCCTGAAGCCGGGAGATATAGACGTCGTGGCCGTGGCCACTCTCACGCCGCCCCTCCTGCCCGAGGAGTTCAAGGAGCCGAAGTTCCCGCGGAACGTGTATCAGAGGTTGTACAGGGTCTTCCCGAGAAGTCTCCTTCAGGGGGACTGGTACGTGGAACCCATCGTCAGGTTCGTACACGGACGTGGGAGGCGGGAATACGTTGAAAGAAACCTAAAGGGCGTGGGGGTAGAGGCTCCGGTGGTTTTCGTTGAACATCACTTAGCCCACGCCTCCTCCGCCTTTTACGGCTCGGGCTTTGAGAGGTCTCTGGTCGTCACCCTTGACGGTGCCGGGGACGGCCTTAGCGGGTCCTACTACGTGGGGGAGGGGTTGTCCCTAAAGAGGTTGGGACGTATATCGGCCTACAACTCCTTGGGGGAGTTTTACACGCGGATAACGGAGTACCTCGGAATGAAGCCCCTATCCCACGAGTACAAGGTCATGGGGCTGGCCCCGTACGCCAGAGAGGACGATAGGCGGGTACAGGAGGCCTACCGTAGGCTACGAAAACTCTTCCGTGTGGATGGCGACAGGATACTGAACGAGAGCGGCGTCTATAAGGCCGACTACCTCAAGCTCTTCCAGAAACTCCTGTTCAAGGTCAGGTTTGACGCCGTAGCCTACGCCGCGCAGCGCACACTTGAGGAGGTGGTGATGGAGTGGATAGACAACATAAGGGGTTCCCACGAGAGCGTAGCCGCCGCCGGTGGGGTCTTCATGAACGTTAAGATGAACTACCACCTCCTGACCCGCTTCCGAAACGTCTTCGTCATGCCGTCGGCCGGGGACGAGAGTCTGGCCTACGGTGCCGCCGCCTACGTGAGTGCCGAGAGGGGGATAAGACCCCAACCCATAGGTGTCCTCTACTTAGGCAGGGAGTTCGGGGATAGGGAGATAGAGGAGGCCTTTGAGAGGCTCAACGAAAGGGAGTTCAAGGTTGAGAAGGTCGGTGAGGATATACACGAGTACGTGGCCGACCTCCTGTCCGAAGGTAAGGTGGTAGCACGGTTCTTCGGGAGGGCGGAGTGGGGGGCCCGGGCCTTAGGGAACCGCTCCATACTCGCTGACCCTCGCCGTTTAGAGGTCGTGCAGAGGATAAACCGCATGATAAAGAGGAGGGACTTCTGGATGCCATTCGCCCCCTCCGTGTTGGCCGACGACTTTGAGACTTACTTCAGGGCCCCCATCAGGTCCAAGAGCGAGAGGTACATGATACTGGCATTCCCCACGGAGGAGATAGCCGTCAGGCACCTTCCCGCAGCCCTCCATCAGAACGACCACACCGGAAGACCACAGGTGGTCTACGAGGAGGACAACCCGGAGTACTACCGTCTAATAAGGCGGTTCAAGGGTAAAACGGGAGTGGGGGCCGTCCTAAACACCTCCTTCAACCTCCACGGAAAGCCCATAGTCTATAATCCGGAGCAGGCCATATACACCCTCATAAATTCGGACCTGGACGCTCTGGCCATAGGTGAGTACGTCGTGATGAGGGTCAGATAAGGCCCAGCCTCTTTAGAGTCTCCACGACCTTTAGGACCGTCTCCTCGTTCCATGCCGTTCTTACGATAACCCTCGGACCGAAGAGGTGTATCAGGAGGTAGGAGCTTCCCGGAGCGTACGGGATCCCCAGACTCTCCGAGAGTGCGGCGGCCAAGGACTCGCCGGTACGGTTGCCGTGGTAGTAAGAGATCAGGGGTGGGCCCACATCCACGATTACGGTCGGTCCGGAATAGCCGGTAAGGGATAGGGCCACGTGGGGCTCCCCCTTCTGTTCCGTCATCCCCGCGTGCTCGTACCTCCCCCCCGTGAGACGGGTCAGATGCAAACCGTACCAGAAGGCCCTTCCGTCCCTTAGAACGACCACGGGCGTTCCTCCGGCCGGGGGTGGGGAGTACCCATCCGTACGGGTGGTACGGTGTCCGGGTAGATAGGACCACCTGCCGTAGGACCAGTCGGGATCACGAACAGGCACGGTTGAGAGGGACAGGAAGCGTTTTAAGGCCCTGCATAGTACCCTGACCTCCACGGCTATGAGGTCGTCGTCCATCTCCCGGGCGAAGAACAGCTCCGTGAGCAGACGGACGTCGGGTCCTCTCTGCATCACCGTGTAGGTTGAGGGCAGGGGGGGACGCATCTTCCTACCGGGTATCTCCCTATTCAGCTCCTCGTATATGGCGTAGGCGAGGTCGTAGGAAGGGGAGACGGTGTGCCAGCCCGTGTATATCTCCGAGCGGTCAGGGACCTCCTCCTCGTAGGCGTTGTGATGTATGCTCAGGAAGATGTCGGGCCTTACCCTCTCGGCCATCTCCACCCTATCCGAAAGGGAGAGGTACTCGTCCCCCTCCCTCGTCAGGAGTACATCGTACTCCTTCAGGCACCCGGCCACACCCAGAGCCACCCTCAGGTTTATCTCCTTCTCCGGCAGGTACCCCTGAAGGGTTCCCTCCGACCTTCCCCCGTGGCCGGGGTCAAGGAGGATCCTCATCTCCCCACGACTACCCTGTAGGTCCTCCCTCCAAAGAGTACGAACCAGACGCCGGGACGGAGGCGGAGCCTGTATCCCTTTTCGGCTCTGCCCGAGGCCACGACCCTGCCGTCGGTGGAGAAGACCTTATAGGGGCCGGACTCCCGGAAAAGCAAGTATCCACGCCCTATCTCAACCCCTTTTACTCCGCTGTCCCCCTCCGATACGCCTAAGTCCTCGTCCCCTCCGGTGGGACACGGGTCCTTCGTGTAATACACCTCGTAGTTCCCCGTTGAGTCGGAGGACCATATTACGTGCCAGTAGGTGCCATCGTAGGCAACGCTGACCGCACCGTCGTGGGCGGAGTTGTCCGTTAGCCTCTGCATAGGCGACCACGTGGCTCCCCAATCCGTTGAGACCTTGCACACCACCTCCCAGTCCCCGTCAAGGCTATCCATCCAGTACACCCTCGCCTCACCGGTGGGGGCCTCCTTAACGAAGGGCGCCCAGGACTTGGTTGGGGTGCCGGAGAGGTTGGTGGGGCTGGACCACGTGGCCCCTCCGTCGGTTGACCTCCGGAGTATCACCTCCTTGTTCCCGTACCTCTCATCCACCCACGTGTATAGGACGACGTTGGATAGGGCGTCCATGGAGCCTATGGGTCGGTCGTAGGGCGTGGTTCCTCCCGCGTTGTACCCGGACATATCCACGGTTGAGGACCACGAACTCCCTCCGTTCGTACTGCGGCGGTACTTCGCCCGCCTCTCGGATGTGTTGTAGGTCATGAACCAGAGGTGTAAGATGTTGGGGTTGGAGGGGTCCTGTACGATTATGGGGGAATCCGACAGGTCCTGAAGGGCGTCGGACGTCCAGGATGAGCCGAGGTTTCCGCTCCTCTTGTAGTAGATGTTGTAGAGGGAGATCAGGAATATCGGTCGGTTGTCAGCCCACGCTAAATGGACGTTGGGGCCGTCCAGAGCCACGGAGGGGGCCTCCTGATTGTAGGAGGTTGAGGAGGTTATGGGGCTCTGCTCCGGTCCCCAGGTCGCTCCCCCGTCCTCCGATACCCTGTACTTTATATCCACGTTCCCTCCACCCGCATCAACCTCGTAGATTATCATGACCGTATCCCCCGTGCAGGCCACCCACAGCTCCCTCCACAGGTCCCTCGGCCCCGTTATGGTTACCTTGGGTTCCCACGTCGCACCGCCGTCCAGACTCCTTCGGTAGTATATGCGGCCGTAGTGGGACCAGAGGTCGGAGTTAAACCACGCTACATGGACTTTACCGTTGCAAACGGCTATGTTCTTCGTGCTCCTCTCCGTGGGATGGTTCCACGTGTCAAGGTAGGGGCGATCCGCCCCCGGATCATCGCTCAAATTCACCGGCCGCGTACATCCACACGCCGACAGAAGTATATTGACCAACATATCCCCACTATTTTACGGCGAAACCCGACCGGGATGCAAGGGGGTTCTACCAAAACGGTTGCAAAGGGGCGTATCCGCGAGGCTTCGGCCCTATAATATTTGATATGATTTTTCTATTGTCCCAATCTGTTATTCAGACGGACTGGTCGGGAGGTCCCGGGGTGTGCGGCCCCGTAGCCGGAGGGTTCGGCAGCTCCTTCTGCAGCGGATACAACGTTGAGTGGCACTACCCGGACCTCGTACGTCCGGTGGCCGCCGGAGTTTCCTACACCTGGACGGAGCGTAATATTCACCCTAACATCTCCGGACACGATAACACGGGGATACAGGTTGTGGATTTTGACGGGGATGGGGATATGGATATAGTGGCCAGCGATGAGGACTACACGCGCAAGCTCCACATCCTGCTAAACGACGGGTGTGCCGTCTCCTTCGCCGACTCCGTTGTAGATGACGCTTCGGGTGTGGGAAGGGGGTTTGAGGGTGTGGTGGTGTACGACTTTGACGGGAACGGCTACCCCGACATCTTCACCGGAGGAGAGTACTATCCGAACTCATCCTGGTACGGTCAGACCGTAGTGTATATGAACGACGCCCCCGGCTTCAACTTCACCCGCCATTACTGGTACCTGGGCAACGAGGCCGAGGATATAGCCGATCCCACGGACCTTTTAAGCAACGGGCACGTAGGAACGGTGATAACGGGTCACAGCTCTCCCGTAAAGTACTACTGGTACGACGGGACGACCTGGCAGAGCTACGACATAGCCGCCAACGTTGGAGGTGTGGTTCTGGATATGGCCGCCAGAGACCTTGATGGGGACGGCGACGACGACGTACTCATAAGCCTGAACGAGGGTTATCAGGGACTCGTAGTCTATGAGAACGACTATACGGGGTCCGGAAACTTTATACGCAGGGTGCTGGATAACTCCCTGGCTGACGGTTGGAAGTACATGGACGTGGAGGACATGGACGGGGACGGCGATTACGATGTAGTCCTGACCAACATGGGTTCGGGAAGGGTATGGTTATACACGAACAACGGGGCCTTCAGCTTCACCCGGACCCTCATAGCGACCGTGGGACAGCCTATAGGGGTGGACGCCGAGGACGTGGACCTTGACGGCGATATGGACGTGGTTGTGGCGGCCTACGGGGACAACCGCATATACTTCATCATAAACACCGGCTCGTCCTGGCTCCAGATGGCGTCTCCCTTCTCCCGACCCTACTTCGCGGCCTACTCCAAAGACTTAAACGGGGACGGTTTTCCGGATATTTTAACCAAGACGGCCTCATCCTCTCCCGGCCTGTGGGCTTACTTTACGGACGTTCAGTTTGAGCCCAGAGCACAGCTTACATCCTCCATCTACGAGGACACGTATCAGAGACGCTGGCTCTCGGTTGAGCTCCGGTATAGCCCCTGCTGGGATACGGTGTCGGGCAAACGTACGGAGGTCTACGTCAGGGCCTCCCGCAACAACGTAACGTGGACGGCGTGGGACGGTCCGTACACCTTCACGTCCAGCGGTACTCTGCCCCTGAGTTCTACCTTCTCTTCCGGCACCTACAAGTACCTCCAGTACAGGTTGGTCATGTACTCCTCATCGGACTCCAGCATAACCCCGGTTATTGACTACGTTAAGTTCAAC
>CAYYQD010000010.1:0-22630 GCA_964473735.1 uncultured bacterium | reverse complement strand
GCGGAGGGGAAGATCTGGAGACTCAAGAGCGGCCCCGAATTGAGCGAGATGATGTTATTACGGTCTTTGATGTTAGGGGTCGTCTGGTGTATGAGGGCAGGCGTTCAGAGTTCGCGCCCGAACGGAAAGGGATATATATGGTGAAAGATAGGAGGGGATGGAGGAGGGTCGTCGTGCGATAGACTCCCGCATCACTCGTCGGGCGAGGGGTACTTCGGTCTCTGATGTCTGAAGGTTAGCATTATCGGTATGAAGGCCAGCTTTATCTTCTCAAGGTCCCTGCGGGACAGAGGTACGAGGTCTAACTGACCCTCCTTTACCCTCTGCTCAAATATCGTATCCACTACCTTCCTTATCTCCTCCTCGGTCTCCGCGCTGCGGGAGGCCGCCTCCGAGGAGTCGGCTAACATAACTATGGCCTCCTCCGGTGTACGGGGACGGGGACCCGGGTATCGGAACTGCTCCTCCTTCACCGGAAGTCCTAAGTCCTTCGCCTTCTTGTAGAAGGGCCACAGTACGGTGTCCCCGTGGTGGGTCTGAATGATGTCTATTATCTCCTGTGGAAGTCTGTACTTCTTTGCCAGCTCAACCCCCCTCTTGACGTGGGAGATGATTATCTTAGCGCTCTTCACAGGATCAAGCTTGTCGTGGGGGTTCTCGCCCCCCGTCTGGTTCTCTATGAAGTACTCCGGGTTGTAAATCTTCCCTATGTCGTGGTAGTACCCGCCGAGCTTGGCTATGGTCTCGTTGACCCCCACTGCTCTGGCCCCCGCTTCGGCCATGTTCCCAACGATTATGGAGTGGGCGAAGGTACCCGGTGCCTTCTCGGAGAGTTCCTTGAGGAGGGGGTGGTTCAAGGATGCCAGCTCTATGTAGGAGAGCTCCGTCGTGCGTCGGAACATAGCCTCTATCACGGGTATAAGCACGGCGTACAGACCTACGGACACGACCGCTACCCCCACGGTTATGGCCGAGGCTAAGATAAAGTCCTGACGGTTCATGTTCGCGAAGGGGGAGGACACCGCCACCGACGCAACCCCGAACAGGGCCACTATGACGGAGATAAAGAAGTAGTGGGACCTCCTCTTGAAGAACTTTACGCTGAAGGCGGAGGCGGCGGCCATGGAGCCTATGTACAGGGGTAGAAGTAGAGAAAAATCGTAGGAAACGCCCCGTATCACGGAGGTTATGAGGGTAAGTCCGATGGCCATGGTGGGGGTGTCCAGAACACCTACGGAGAGGGCTACGAAGGGCATGAGGGTAACGAACGGAGGAAGCGTGAATAGGTAATGTAGTGTGAGCTCAAACAGGTGTCCTACGGAAAAGACGAAAACGGAGGCACCGGAGGGGACGTCCCACTTCCTGCTGTAGAAGATGACCAGCAGAACGAGGGCCATAAGAATGGATAGGGCTACGTAGGCGAGGCGGCGGGGACGGAGCATGGTCCTCTCGTAGGCCTTGAGGAGCCTGTAGGTAGTCGTATCTATCACGTCACCTTTGGATACCACTATCTCCCCGGGCTTTACGACGTAATCCACCCGGGTCAGCTGCTCTTTAAGGGTCTTCTCAACGTAGGCCTTCCACAGGGAGGAGTCTAAGACCAGTGTGGGGGTTATGAAGGCGCA
Source organism: uncultured bacterium (assembly GCA_964473735.1). Classification (GTDB taxonomy): domain Bacteria; phylum Hydrothermota; class Hydrothermia; order LBFQ01; family LBFQ01; genus JAADCS01. Next base: position 21,005 of record CAYYQD010000010.1, on the reverse strand, counting down.
CAGGGTGTCGTTCTCAACGCACACGTCCGAGGGCGATTTCAGGACGTCGGCGGGGACAGGGCGAAAGTCTCCGTTTTCGTATATAAGGACGGTGCCGGAGGGCTTGGGGGATATTATGCCCCTCTGCAGGTAGATGAGGGCCTTCCTCTTCAACTCCTCCGCCCTCTTGGGGTTTATCACCTTCACTAAGGAGTCGTACGTCCTCTCAACGTGCTGAAGGAAAGGTACGGGTTTATAGACCGGCGGGACCTCGGATACGATCCTCGCGGAGTCTTTGAGGTACTCCTCCGTAGGTTTCTCAACCACTATCTCCCTCTCCGCTATTATGGTGCGGGGGGAGGTCTGTCCTATCCTGAAGCGAAAAGGGGAGCGGAAGAAAAAGGAGGAGAGGGCTACGGTTGCGGATATGATAAGGGCCCTCAGAATACGGCTGTTCATTACTTTCCGACCCTATCGTAAGCCTCTATTATTCGCTTCACTATGTGGTGCCTTGATACGTCCTCCTTCCCGAAATACACGAACCCTATCCCCTCTATTCCCTGCAGGATCCTCTCGGCCTCTACCAGACCGGACTCAACGTGCTTGGGAAGGTCTATCTGGGTTATATCTCCCGTTATTACCACCTTGGACCTCGGCCCTATGCGGGTAAGGAACATCTTCATCTGTACGGTCTTGGTGTTCTGGGCCTCGTCCAGTATTATGAAGGAGTCGGATAGGGTCCTACCTCTCATGTAGGCCAGAGGGGCTACCTCCACCACCCGGGCGTCCATCATACGGCGGACGCGGTCGTAAGGTATCATGGAGTATAGGGCGTCGTACAGGGGGATGAGGTAGGGATAGACCTTCTCCTCGTAGGATCCGGGCAGGAACCCCAGATTCTCTCCGGCCTCAACCGCCGGCCTCGTCAGAACTATGCGTTCCACCCTACCCTCACGGAGGTACTTCACGGCCATGGCTACGGCCAGAAAGGTCTTTCCGGTCCCCGCCGGACCGATGGCGAAGACGACGTCGTTCTGCTCTATGGCCTTCACGTACTCCAGCTGCTTCGGCGTAAGAGGTTTGATCCTCTTTTTGAAGGTAACTATGGTACCGTCCTCGGGTAGGTCCTCTTCGTACTCCTCAACCGCGGCCTCAAGGGGGTTCCACTCGCCGCGCATCATGTCCATGATACGGTCTTTCACCATCTCCACGTCGCTCTGCGCCCCCCTTATCCGGAGCTCGCTCCCCCTCGCGTGGATCTTAACGGAGGGGTACATACGACGCAGCTCCTTTATCTTCTCGTCGTAGACGCCGAAGACGTCTAAGCGCTTCTCCTCCGGTACGATTATCCTTATCTCCACTTCTCTCGCTACCTCCTTTGTAGGTCTTCGTTTTCTAAGGTGCGAAGTTTAAGGTTGAACGTCCCACGACCGTAGAATAGGTGGGATGCATCCCGTACTGCTTGACTTGGGATTTTTCCAGATCAGAACCTACGGCGTCTTAGTCACCTTGGGCGTAGTCTTGGGAGTGTGGTTCGCCGCCAAACATCTCAAACGCTTCGGGATACCCGAGAACAGGGTCTGGGACGTGGCCGTATACTCCATGATATTCGGGGTCGTGGGTGCCCGTCTCGCCTTCGTCATACAGCACTGGTCGTACTTTCAGAACCACATAGACGAGGTCTTCAAGGTATGGGAGGGAGGCCTCACCTTTTACGGCATCCTGTTGGGCGTTATCCCCATACTCTGGTACATACGCAGGTACGGATGGAACTTCTGGGCCGTTCTGGACGCCACCATACCGGGCGTGACCTTGGGTATAGCCATCGGTAGGTGGGGATGCTTTTTCAACGGTTGCTGCTACGGTAAGCCTACGGACCTACCCTGGGGGGTAGTCTATCCGGAGTACTCCGAGCCCCACCTCCAGTTCGGGGGGGTGCCCCTCCATCCATCCCAGATATACGAATCTTTAGGGGACGCCATCCTGTTCCTCCTGTACCTCTACCTCCTTAAGCGATACGGCCGGGAGAGGCCCGGGGTCGTGGGGGCCGTGGCCCTGATACTCACCCCTTCGGTGCGCTTCATGGTTGATTTTACCCGCGCCTACGAACCCAACGCTTACATTCTGGGGTTCACCTTCAACCAGTGGATAGCGCTGGGACTGATGCTCTCGGGTACCCTCCTGTTGATATACAGGTGGAAGGCGGGAAACGACCCAAAAGCCTCCGGGCGGGCTTAGAATAGCCGTCTATGAGCCTGCGGATGCAGAACTTCATTTTAACCTTGGTCAATATCGTCCTGGCCGGTATTCTCGTCTATATCATAGTCCAGCCGGGAAAGAGGGCGCGGGAGATAGAGGTGAAGCTGGCCACGGTCGTGGACCCGGGGAGCCTTCCCTTCTGGGTGGCTGAGGAGAAGGGTTTCTTTAAAGAGGTGGGTATAAAGTACAAGCCAAACGAGGTCAATAAAGTTCTTGACGAGTTTGACAACACCGTAAGTGGGGCTCTGTACGCGTCCTTCGGTGTGGATTTCACCTACATGCTCATGAAGACCGGCGGGGATATGAAGCTCGTCCGTCTCCTGTACTACTCCAAGGGCAAGGGGGACGGCATCGTGGTTAAGGACACGTCCATAAAGAGTCTTAAGGACCTCGCCGGTAAGCGCATAGGGTACTATCAGAACACCCGCTACAACGTCATACTGGACGCTGCCCTCCCCACCCTCATCCCCAAGGACACCGCCGATACGACCAAGACGGAGCTCGTTGGCCTCTCCCTTGACGAGCTGGACGTCTCCCTTGATACCCGCAGGGTTGATGCCCTTTACCTTCCGGAGCCGTACCTGTCCTACTTCCGAAATAAGGAGGGGTACAGGATCCTGACCGAGGGGGTGATCTTCAAGGACGTGGTGATAGACGGCACCGGTATAACCTCCGCCGTGAACGTCTCCCTCCGTAAGGAGGCCATAAAGAGGATGAGGGAGGCCTTGAGTAAGGCCGTAGAGTACATAAAACAGCATCCGGACGAGGCACAGAAGATAATGGCCAAACACGTGGGTATGAGCATCCCGGTCCCGGACTTCGTGATGGCCGAGGACGTGTCCGAGGTTAAGAAGTTTGCGAAGGAGATAAAGGACAGGCAGCTCCTCCCCATAGAGAAGCTCAACCTTGAGAATCTCACCAGCGAGAAGTAAATCTCTACTGCTTCCCTTAACGGCGGCCGTCCTCCTGATACTGGGGGGCGGCCCTTTTTTTCTCCCCTTCGTGCCCTTCGTGGCCGTGGCCCTCTACGTCTGGGCCGTTCGTGAGAGCCGCAGACCCTTTCTTACGGCCCTCCTGATAGCCCTACCCTACTGGCTGTACCACTCCCTGTGGATCCTCAACCTTCAGGTTCCCACCTACGTTCGCCCCCTATTAGTCCTCGGCGTCCTGCTCATGGCCGGAGCCCTATCCCTCCTGTACGGTCTCTGGGGGTGGGCCATCGGCAGAATGGACGACCGCACACTGGTCGTAGTGGCCCCAGCGGTATGGGTGATGTGGGAGTTCTGGAGGGGGGAGCTCTTGGGGGACCTGTCATATCCGTGGTCTCCCTTAGGTGAGGGACTCCTGCGCTCACCCTTCCTTGAGATCGCCGCGATAGGGAGCGTATATCTCCTCTCCTTTTTCGTCGTTGCGGTGGGTATCCTCCTCTATCTGCGAAGGTGGATTACGGCCGCAGGGGTTTTAGGGGTCGGCCTCCTGTGGGGGGTGCTCTACTCTCCCGGTAGCCCAGTGGGGAAGGTCAGGGTGGCCGTACTCCAGCCCAACGTCCTTCCACGGTTAGCCTACGACCCCCACGAGTGGAGGGAGGTGGCCTCGGCCTACGACAGCCTCCTGAGTCTCCTTAAGGGCAAGAGGGTGGACCTGGTAGTGGCGTCCGAATCGGCCTTCCCGGGGGTATACCGGTACTCAAAGCGCTCCAGGGAGTGGGTAAGGAGGATAACCGACGAATTACACGCCCCCTTCCTCTTCGGCACGGCCGGGGCCGAGAGGGGACCGAGGGGGTTGAGGTTCTACAACCGGGCCCTTCTAATAGATACGGGCGGCAGGGTGGTGGGGTACTACGATAAGGTGAGGCTTGTACCCTTCGGTGAGAACTATCCCTTTTACGAGTACCTTCCCACCTTTATCCGCCGCATAAACTTGGGGCAGGGGAACTACCACAGGGGGCGGGGGTTCCACCCCATACGGATGGGAAGGCTGCGCCTGGGCGTGATGATATGCTACGAGTCCATATTCCCGTACGTGGGCTGGAGGCTGGCCCGGGAGGGAGCTAACCTTCTCGTCGTGATCACCAGCGACGGGTGGTTCGGCAGGAGCATCGGACCTAAGGAGCACTACTATCTGGGGATATTCAGGAGCGTGGAGACAGGGAGGGCTATGGTCAGGGCCGCCAAGACCGGCGTATCCGCCGCCGTGGATGCGGACGGTAGGGTGTTAAAGGAGTTGCCCCTCTACAGCCGTGGGGTTTTAGTAGAGGAAGTACCCATATACGAGGGGAAAACCCCCTTCGTGGCCTTCGGCTTTTTAATTCCTCCCCTCCTCTTCCTATTGGGTGCGGCGTGGCACCTCCTCTACCTAATCAGGACCGTTAGATCATCCGAAGTAAGGTAGGGCGGCGAAGTACTCCTCCGGAGGTACCGTCTTTAGCCTGCCCACGGCCTCCCTTATCGGCAACCCGTGTTCAACGTACCCGTTGTAGGCCGTCATACACCCGAATCGCCCTTCCTCTATCAACTCCAGGGCGAAGTGCCCCATCTCGTGGGCCATAAGGCGATCGTAAGCCGAAGGCGTACCACCGCGGAGGACGTACCCTATCTCAACGAATCGGGTCTCTATATCCAGCTCCCGTGCGAGGTACCTCTGCAGGTATATACCCACGTTCTGCTCCCTCTGGCGGGCGTACCTTACCCCCTCGGCCACGGCGACTATGCTGAAGCTCTTACCCATCCTCTTACGGTGGAGGACGTACTCCGCTATCCGCTCCTCGCTCATGGGAAACTCCGGTATTACCATAACGTCAGCCCCCGCCGCCATGCCGGCGTACAGGGTTATCCACCCGGTATGCCTGCCCATGAGCTGCACGACGAAGACCCTGCGGTGGGACTCAGCCGTAGTGTGAAGCCTGTCTATCAAACGGGTGGCTACCTCAACCGCCGTGTTGAAACCTATGCTCTCCGTACCGTAGACGTCGTTATCTATGGTCTTTGGCACGAAAACCACCCTCCCCCACATCTCCTGAAAGGCGTGGGCTATGTGGAGGGAGCCGTTCCCCCCTATCACGACCAGGGCATCAACCTGCTCCAGGGTAGCAAGGGCTCTCTCCGTATCCTCCCGGGACTTGAGGGGGTTAAAGCGGGAAGTTCCCAATACGGTACCGCCTAAGGGAAGGATACCGCTCACGTCCTTAGGCCCCATAACCCTATACCTTCCCTCCACGACCCCCTCCCACCCGTCCTCAAAGCCCCACACCTCAACTCCCCTCCGAAGGGCCAGCTTGACGAAGGCCCTTATGGCGGCGTTCAACCCCGGGCAGTCCCCACCGGAGGTCAGTATCCCCACCCTTCTTAATCTTCCCATAGACGGGATATTCTACGGCTTGCTCAACGTCTCTTTCTCCCATCCTCCACCCTGACCTCCCTTTCGGGGCTATAATCTCATTCTCATGTTGGAAGGAGTAAAGGCCATTCTCACGGGCATGGCTATAACCTTCAAGCACTTTGTGAAGAACGTGGCCAACAACAAATTCACCGTCCAGTACCCCTTCCAGAGGAAGGAACTTCCCCCGAGGGCGAGGTGGGCCCTCGGACTTCAGGGACGGTGCGTTGCCTGTCAGCTCTGTGAGGCTATTTGTCCCACGGAGGCCATATACATAGAGGGGGTCGGTAAGGACGGCTCCAACAGGACGGCCGGGGTGTGGCTCTGGGACGCCGGGCGCTGCATGTACTGTGGCCTGTGCGTTGAGGCCTGTCCGGAGGAGGTGATAGTGATGACCAACCTCTACGAGCTCGCAGTGGATAAGCGGGACGACATGATCTGGAACAAGCAGAAGCTGTACAAGGCCAAGAAGGACGTCTACGGACCCAAGGCGACCTTCGCGTGGATGGGCTTCTACCGGCGCCTGAAGGACATGGGCACCCCCGTTACCATCGGCGGGGTCTTCAAGGCGTGGAAGGACTACATCAACCCCTACTTCCGTAAGAAGGGTAAGGGTTTTGACCACGGGAGCCGCGAGAAGAGGTTCCTCTTTGAGGACGTTCAGCCTCCCAAAAAGGCGCCCACGAAGAGGGCCCCTGCCAAGAAGTAGTGAGCAGGCCCGTACTCCTGTTGGACCTTGACGGGACGGTTCTGGACGACCACAAGAGGCTCTACGGCGAGTTCCTTGAGCTCCTCCCTTATCTAAAGCGCAGGTACGATATAGTAGTGGCGTCCGGGAGGTCCAAGTACTCCGTTGAGAGGTACCTGAGGGAGATGGACCTTCCGCCTAAGTACGTCAGTTTTGAAGGGGCGTACGTAGTGTGGAACGGGGAGGTCCTGTACGACCATCCCTTTGACGAGGGAACGTTAAAGGCTCTTCTGGAGGAGTACGGGCATCTTCCCACCGTCCTCTTCCATCTCCACAGGGTGGTACCTAACGAGAGGTTCATGAGGGAGTTTTCGGAGTACTTAGCCCGATGGTCGGCGGATCAGATAGGGCCGGAGGACAGCGGTATATACAAGGTGGTCTTCGCCAAGAAGGACGGACCGGACAACCCCCCGGCGGAGAGGATGAAGGGGACTGTCTTCGTGTATAAGCGCAGGGGTACGGACCACCTCTTTTACGACGTCGCCCCCCCGGGCACGGGCAAGGTGAAGGGGGTGAGGTTGCTGTTTGAGAGGTTAGGGATAGACCCTGTCAGGTGCGTGGCCATAGGAGACTACTACAACGACGTGGGCCTGTTCAGGATGTGCGGCCTGTCCGTGGCCGTACCTAAGGCACCCGAAGAGGTAAAGAGAGAGGCTAAGTTGGTAGGGTGGCCGTGGGATAGGCACGTCAGGGAGGCTCTGCTCCCGGGTGTCCGGTAGCGGCACTTACGTCGCTATAATTGCCGCCATGGGGGAGCTCATAGAGGTCTTAAGGGAAGGGTGGAACGGGTTTAGAGCCGTGGAGGTGGCACCCGGCAGGTTCGTGTGGGAGAGGAACCTAACCCTGCATCTCCACGGCAGGTTCGTGATGTACCTGAAGGTCTTCAACGGCTATTCTTACTACCGCCCATGGGTGGAGGCCTACGAGATAGAGGGGTGGTTCCATAATCTGGAAGAGGAAGGGAAGCTGTACGCCCTGCTCTTTGAGAAGTCCCCTCCGCTCTCCCGAGTGTTCGTTGAGTACTCCTCCGACCCCGAGACCGAGAGGGCCTTACGCTTAGGAGTACCGCCGGAGATCAGTCGCTTAGGTTATCTGCTCCTCAAGGCGGGATACAGAAACCTTCGGAACTGGTACTACCCGGAGGGGCTGAAGGAGGGGGGGCCGAAGCTTCAGGGGGAGAAGTTGAGCGAAGAACATCCACCGCGCGATCCGACGGCGGAGATAGGGGAGTTCGTCCGTGCGGCGGATACGGAGTATCCGGAGGTCAGAAGGGCTTTAGAGCGGGCGAACGAAGTACTCTCCCTCCTCAAGCGGTGAGGAGTATAGCCAGAGCTACCAACCCGAGGCCCACCCACTCCACGGGGGAGAGGTTTTCGCCGAGGAGCAGCATGGAGGTGAAGGCTCCGAATAGGACGGTGGAGAGGATGAGGATGGACGAGGATAGGGCCCCCTTACGGCTTATACCGTAGGCGTAAAGGACGTAGCCGAGCGTACTGGGAAAGAGCACCAGCCAGCACAGGGAGAGGAGGGCCATGGGATGGGGGACAAAGCGGAATCCTATCGGGAGGTACAGGAGGGAGACCAGAGAGGACACCACAGAGGTCGTCAGGGTGAAGGAGATGGGGTCCCCGCGGGAGGTGGCCCTGCGGGAGTATATGACGTAGAGGGCGTAAAGGACGGACGCGACGAAGTTCATTACGTCGCCGGCGTTTATACCGGACAGCCGGTAGGCCCCACCGACGAGCACGACCCCACCGAGGCCCAGAAGGAGGGAGAGGACCTGCCGGGGTGTGGGGTATTCCCCGAGGAGAAAGGGGGAGAGGGCGGCCGTGTATATGGGGAAGGTGTTGGAGATTATAGCGACCTTTGAGGCGGTGGTAAGCTCCTGACCGAAGAACTGGAAACCGAAGGCCAGAGCGTTGAATACTCCGGCTAAGATCGTATCCCTCGCGAACGATAGACGTCTTCGTGTGAGTAGCGTGAGGAGGACGGCGCTCAACGAAAAGCGAACGAAGATTATGGGGCCGGCCGACACGTACCTGAGGGCCCACTCCGTGGCCGGGAAGGACGTTCCCCACAGGAGGGAGGCCAGAAGGAGTGCCAAGGACGGATTCAGTACCTCTCACCTCCGTCCGGAAAGAGTACGACCACTACGCGCGCTTCGGGGTCGGAGTTGGCGACCTTTACGGCGGCGGACAGGGCAGCACCGGAGGACGGTCCCACCGATAGACCGTGTCTCAACAGTCTCTCCCTCCACTCCTTACCCTCATCGGACGAGGTATTAACGGTCAGGTCTATTACGCTATCGTCGTATATGCCGGGCCTTACGGACGTGGGCAGGTGTTTGAGGCCGGGTATCCTATCCTCCGGGGATTCGGGCTGTACCCCGACCACCCTAACGGACGGCTTCACCTCCTTCAGGTACCTGCCCGTGCCTACGACCGTTCCCCCCGTTCCCACACCCGCCACGAAGTGAGTTATGCTTCCGGAAGTTTGTCGCCATATCTCCGGGCCGGTGCTCAGGTAATGGGCGAGAGGGTTCAACGGGTTGTTGTACTGGTCCGGGTGGTAGTACCTGTCGGGATGCTCCTCCACTACGGACCTCACCCTCATAAGGGCCCCGTCCGTACCTTCATCGTACGGAGTCAGGACCACCTCGGCCCCGAACTCTTTGGCCAGCTCCACCTTCCTGCCGGAGGGGCCTTCCGGTACGAAGAGCAGGACCCTGAGCCCCAAGGATGCCCCGACCATGGCCAGGGAGACGGCCGTGTTGCCCGAGGACGCCTCAATCACCGTCTTACCATCAACGTACCCTCTACGTACGGCCTCTAAGAGCATGAGGGTGGCGGCCCTGTCCTTTGAGGATCCCCCGGGGTTGAACTTCTCTAATTTGGCCAGGATGAGGACACCGTCGGGGACGTACCCCTTCACCACATCCGACAGGTTAGCTAACGGAGTGCCTCCGACGAGGTCGGCAAACCCAACCTCCCGTTTGAAGGACCTTTAGCATGGCTCCGGAGATTTTAAGGGTGTCGTCTGCGGAAGGTGGGAAGGAAGGTTATGAGCATCTCAACCGATAACAGGAGAAGGAAAGCGTAGAGTAAGTACGGCCATAGGGGACGGGGTGGAGGGGGAACGCTTACGTTAGTACGGAGGTTGGCTACCACCACTCCTATCGGACGTCCGTCCCTGTAGAGGGAGTACACCCCCGCCACCCTGGGTACGAAGCTCTCCGGACAGCACATACGGGTCCTGCCCCTTATCTCCACGGGTCCGGGGAGGCGCACCGTGTCCCCCACCTCCGTGTACAGCTTGAAGAAGGACCTTGAGAGAAGGGGGACGAGCTTGAGGAAGTCGGGTGTAAAGGCCCAACCCGTAAGGGCGGGGTAGAAGCCGAAGTAGTACCTCCCGTTATCTTTGACCCCTACGACCTGCCCCCTCCTGTCTAAGAGGACAGGGGTCCCGGACAGGAAGGTGCATCCGCTGTCCCTTAGGACGAACTCCACCACCGTAGGCCTAACCTCAAGGCCTTCCTCTTTTAGCCTCCCGCAGTCGGTCAGGAAGTTCAGGCTGCCCTCCTCCCGCAGGAGCGTATCCACACCCACCACCACGTCCAACCCCAAAGTTGAGATGGCCGCCTCCCACACCTCCCTCTCTATGCCCGTGGCCACCACCTTACCCCTTCCCCTCCGTGGGGAGACGTAGTCGTACAGCACCCTCCCCTCAACCTCCAGCCTGACCGGACCGGACAGGGATAGGGTGGCGGAGTAGGTCTCCGTGTTTCCGGAGGGAACGAAGAGGCTGTCCTTAAGGATGACCTTATCCCCGGAGGAGACCGATACGTGGAACCACCTCCCCTTACCCGGGTTCAGGATGCTTATGCGGACCCCTCCCGGAGAGACCTCGTAATCCTCCACCTTCCACCCGGCCGAAGGGGACCACACCTCGTAATCGGTGGATGGGACCTCACTCCACGACCCCACCAACGCCACCTTTCCCTTAGGGGACGGGTTCGGTGAGAAGCGCAGGCGGGCGAACTCCCCCCACCTCTCCCGGATCTCCTTAATCGTTGAGGACGGCACGTCCTTTATCCATATCTCCGACGGGGGTCTCCCACGGTAAAGGAAGGGACGGGCGGGATATAGGAGGATGAGGAGGACCATGCTCGCCCGCAGGAGGACGACCAGCACGTCCCGGAGCCTCAGGAAGAATGACCCCGAGACCCTTCCGGCCGTGAGCATACCCACCCACGAGAAGGGTACCCTGGGGGCGAAGCGGCTGGCTACCGTATGGATTATAACCGTCGTGAGGAAACCGAGGCCGGCGGCGTACAGCCAGAGGGGATTTACCGTCCAGAGCAAGGGACGATTGTACGGTCGTCAGACCTCGCTTATGCTGAGGACGTACTCCGCCGGGACGTACATCCTCTCACCGTCGTGCTCTACCTCAAGGACCATATCCTGCGATACGTCCCGCAACCTCCCCCTGACCTCCCCTCCACCGGCGACCCAGACGGATACGCATCGTCCGATGGTAGCCAGCCTCCCCCTCCACGCACGGAAGACCTCCGGAAAGGGGGTGGTATGCACTTTCAGGATCCCGTCCGCTATCTCCTCCGCTAAGGCGTCAAGGTCGTACGTCCTGCCCGTGAGGACCCTGAGGGTGGTGGCCAGCGGGAGGGGAGGCCTCTCCTGATTGACGTTCAACCCTACCCCTACCACCACGAAACCTTCCCTCTCCTCAACTAATATCCCGCACAGCTTCTTTCCGGCGACGAACACGTCGTTGGGGAAGTGTATTTCGGGGTGGTATCCGAACTCCCCCAGAATCGGAGAGACGACGTCCGCCACCACGAGGGCGCTCCCCAGCATCAGCCTGTAGTTGTCCATGGGGTCGGTCTTCTTGAAGAGCCCGCTCATCCACAGACCTCCCTCGTCGGATATCCACCTCCTCCCCATCCTCCCCCTTCCGGCCGTCTGGACGTCCGCCCTCACGAACAGAGGTACCCCGTACTTCTTGCCAAGGCGGAAGACTTCGTCGTTCGTTGAGTCCGTCTCTTTCAGACGGATAACTTTTCTCTCACCTTTTCCTTCCATTCCCGGAGCTTACGGACCCTCTCCTTCGGATCAAGGTAGTCTATGTAAAGTACGCCGTTTATATGGTCTATCTCGTGCTGAAGGACGCGGGCGTACAGGCCCGTAGCCGTTATCTCAACGGGTACCAGTTCCCCCTCCCGGAGTTCAAGGGCACGGACGACGGCCAAGTAGGGCCGCTTTACGTCAAAGTACAGACCGGGAAAGGACAGGCACCCCTCCTCATCAACGTCCTCCCCCTCGTAGTATATCACCTCCGGATTCACCAGAACCTGCGCCTCGTCCTCCTTGCCGGTGAATTCCCCCTTGTAGACGGCAATGACCCGCAATAATGAGCCTATCTGGTTAGCGGATAGCCCCAGGCCCTCGTGGGCGAACATGGTATCTACCAGATCCTCGGCCAACCGAAGGACCTCGTCGTTCAACCCATCAACGGGGCGCGCCACCTCCCGGAGGACAGGATCCGGGTATATCCTAACCTTTCTTACCATCCTTCTTCTCCTCCTCTGCCAATCCCCTTATGGCCCACTTCAGGAAGCTGACTCTAACACCGGGAGATATCTCCAGTACCACGGTGTTGTCTCTGGCCTCAACTACGGAGCCGAGTATCCCGGACTCCGTTATCACCTTGTCCCCCTTCTTCAGGCTCTCTATGATCTGCTTCCGCCTCTTCTCCTCCCTCTGCTGGGGCATTATGATGAAGAAGTAAAAGGCCGCTATCATTATTATGAAGGGAAGGGCCAGACTCAAGAGGTCGCCCCACCCCGTTGCCTGCTGCGTCAGGAGTAAGTTCAACATGGACCTTTAATTCTAAACCCGTACGGCTTTCTATTGGCGGGCGCCGGTATAATCGCCGGTTATGAAGCCGAAGACCGTAGCCATAGCAGGAACCGGTATCATAGCCAAGTCCACGGCCGTACTTGTCAGGGAGTTCTTCCCCGAGAGCCGCATACTGATAGGAGGCAGGCGGGTGGAGAGGGCCAGAGAGATAGCGGAGGTGGTTGGAGGTGAGGCCTTCCGCCTGCCCTCGGAGGGTATAACGGAGGACCTGATCCGTACCCTGAAGGATGCTGACCTGCTCATAGACTGCCTTCCCGGTAAGGAGGCCACACGGATGGCCGAGGCCTCACTAAGGAGCCGCACCAACTATCTGAACCTGACGGAGCACGTTAAAGCCACGGAGGAGATAAGGAGGATGGTGGCGCGGGAGGACGCTCCCCCGGCCTTCGTACTTCAGGCGGGTCTCGCCCCCGGATTCGTGAACGTCCTCGCCGTCTATCTCGCCGGGGAGTTTGAAAGGAGGTTCGGAAGGCACCCGGAGGAGGTCAGGATGAGGGTGGGGGCCCTTACCCCCAACGTCTCCTCCCCCTACTTCTACGCCCGGACTTGGAGTGCGGCCGGTGTGGCCGTTGAGTACGTGGAGCCATCCGTAGTGGTGCGGGACGGTGAGATAAGGAAGGTTCCGTCTCTATCCGAGCCGGAGACCCTCGTCCTTAACGGCAAGGTCCTTGAGGCCGACCTGACCTCCGGAGGGGCATCCACCACCCCCGAGTACTTCGCCGGCAAGGTGAAGCGTCTGGATTACAAAACCCTCCGCTGGCCGGGGCACTACGCGTGGGTTAAGGCGCTTCTGGAGGCATGGCGCACCTACACGTCCGAAGAGAAGGTGGAGCTCCTCTTAAGGGAGATAAAGAGGATCCCTCTGGTTGAGGAGGACTGGGTGGTGATATACGTCTCCGTCTCCGGTCCCGACTCCGAGGGCGAAGTAAGGGCTCTTGAGAGGACGGTTGAGGTGAGACCGGCGGTCTACGGCTCCCACAGGCTATCCGCCATACAGGCCACCACCACGGGTGGTGCGCTGGCCGTCATAGACATCCTGCCGGAGGATGCCAGAGGTGTGATCCTGCAGACGGACCTGCCGGCGGAGGAGTACCTCAAGGGGAGGATAATCCGCAAGATATACGGTGAGGTGATATAACCGCACGGAGTACCGAAAGGCGGAGAATAGGAACGGTATTACGACCTTAGAATGTTCGCAAATATGAGAAAGGTAGTTGTCGCTTACCCCGTAAGGACTCCGGTGGGAAAGGCCCCGAGGGGTAGCCTGAAGGACACGCGGCCGGACGAGTTAGCCGCCCTCGTTATAGGGGAGGTGGTCAGGAGGTCCGGCATAGACCCTAAGGAGATAGACGACGTGATAATGGGGTGCGCCTTCCCCGAGGCGGAGCAGGGTATGAACGTGGCCCGCGTGGCCCTTCTCAGGGCGGGGCTTCCCGTGGACGTGCCCGGGATGACCATAAACCGCTTCTGTTCCTCGGGACTCCAGTCCATAGCCATAGCCGCCCAGTGGATAATGGCCGGATGGGCCGACCTCATCATCGCCGGTGGGGTTGAGTCCATGAGTAAGGTCCCGATGGGCGGTATAAAGACTTCCCCCAACCCGCACCTTATGGATAACAATCCCGAGGTCTATATGTCCATGGGCCTTACGGCGGAGAGGGTGGCGGAGATGTACAACGTCTCCCGGGAGGATCAGGACAGGTTCGGGTACGAGAGCCACATGAAGGCGGCCCGGGCCATAAGGGAGGGGAGGTTCAAGGAGCAGATAGTACCCGTAAAGACCAGAGTGATCCGGAGGGACGAGGACGGGAACCCCTACGTAGAGGACATCCTCTTTGAGGTTGATGAGGGTGTGCGGTACGACACCTCCCTTGAGAAGATGGCCAAACTGAAGCCGGTCTTCAAAGAGGGTGGTACGGTGACGGCGGGGAACTCCTCCCAGACGAGCGACGGTGCCGCCGCCGTTCTGGTTATGTCCGAGGAGAAGGCGAAGGCCATCGGTATAAAAGGGCCCGCAGCCTACTTCAGGTCCTACGCCGTAGCCGGGGTACCTCCGGAGATAATGGGAATAGGGCCCATAAAGGCCATACCCAAGGCACTCAAACTGGCCGGTTTGAAGGTTGAAGACTTAGACGTGATAGAGCTGAACGAGGCCTTCGCCGCCCAGTCCCTGGCCGTTATAAGGGAGCTGAACCTTCCCTACGAGAGGGTAAATCCCAACGGTGGGGCCATCGCCTTAGGGCATCCCCTTGGTGCCACGGGTGCCATACTGACGGCCAAGCTCCTGTACGAGCTCCAGAGGATAGGGGGTCAGCTGGGTATGGTCACGATGTGTATCGGTGGAGGTATGGGAGCGGCCGGGATATTTGAGATGGTATAACGGGTGGGGGCCAAAAGGCCCCCTTCCCCCGATGCGGGGGCGGTTAGCGTGGGAGGTACTTCATCGGGTCCACGGCCTTACGGCCGGAGCCGAGGCGAACCTCAAAGTGTAGAGGTCTTCTACCGATTTCCCCTATCTTCTGGCCTCTCTTCACCTTCTCGTTGAGACGCACCGAGACCCGTCGCAGGTTGGCATAGACCGTGAAGAAGCCGTCGTGTTCAAGTATAACCACGTTTCCGTACCCTTCAAGCCTCCCCGCGTACACCACCTTACCCCTATCGGCGGCCACCACCCCTTTACCGTAGGGGGCCGCTATCTCAATCCCCGAACTCTTGATCCGTACGCCGTACTTGGGGTCGGTATAGTACCCGAAACCCCTGACCACCCTACCACTGACAGGCCACATCAGTCTGCCCTTAAGTCGGCTACCCTCCTTCGCCCGTATCTTCTTACTCTTACGCGCCAGACGTTTAAGGAGGGACTCTAACTTCCTCGCCTTCGCCTTGAGGCGGGCGACGTACCTCTCTTTGGCCTTACGGCTTCTCCTGACCTTCGCCGCGGCCTCCTTGAGCTCCCTCTCCGTCCTCTCTATCTCCACCAGTGTGCTTTCCTGTTCGGCTATGTTCCCCCTTATCTCGGACAGGATCTCCTCCCTCCTCCTCTTCCACCACCGATAATCCCTGCGGAAGCCCTCAATCTCAAGCAGGGCGTTCCTGTAAGCGTGAAGCGTGGCCTCCGTTATGGTCGCCCTCTCGTACATGGCGTACGCTCTGCGGGGGTTGAAGATGGCCGACCATACAGAGGGTACTTTTAGTACGTAAAGCAGGTTTATACCGGCGCGGACCTTCCGAAGGAGACCCCTCTCCTCCCTGTTGAGATCCCTGAGCTGTTTGTCGGTGAAGCGGAGTCTCACCCTTAAGACGTTCTCCTGCTCCTTGAGGACCTGAAGGTAGCTCTTTAGGAGGTCCCTCTTTTTCTCGTAAAGTTCAACGCGCCTGATGAGGTCCTCCTCCTTCGCCTTCAAACGCTTTATCTCACGCCCTACCCTCCTTATCTGTCCCCTTATCCTCCGCAGCTCTGCAGCGTAATCCGAGGCGGAGGCGCCGACGAAGAGTAACCACATACTCATCTCTTCCTAAAGCCCTCCGGAACTTTGAAGAGACTCTCGCCCATGGAAGTTTTCCTCACGGAGATACGGGTTACCTCCACGACCTGACCCATGAAGGGGGAAACCGTGACTATAGGTGCGCCGTACTTTTTTAGTAATCTCTTGAGAAAGGGGTTTAGCCTTCTAACCAACGAACGGGCCTGGGGGTCGTTTATGGCGTTGATCGTAAATTCGCTCAAGAAGTCCGTCCTCATGACCTCTGCCCTGTAGAGGGCCTTCCAATCCTTTACGAACCAGCTGGCTATGCTGTCGGGTAAAGCCGGCCCCATGGAGGTTAAGAGACCCTTCAGGTTCCTCAGGTAGTATATGACCTTTCTTGCCCGGTGGCCGTTTATCTTCCTGTACTCGTCCGTCGCCCTTATTACGGAGCTGTCAATCCGGCAGTCCTTTCCGTTATCCTTGCACCTTACGAACATGGCCAGATATACCGTGCTAAAGGAGGCGGCCATGGGAGAGAGGTCGGTGTAGGTGCTGTCTTTAAGGTTGAGCATGTAGGCCTTTACTCCTCCCTTCGTTATACGCATGATCACGGCGGAACCGTTGGTCGGGAACTCCATTCGTATCGCTCGCCGCGTTATGTAGGTTATCTGGGTGTCCCTGCCCTCATCCCTCTTGGCTACCTCCACTATCTTATAGCCCGTTAGGGCGGATAGGAGTACGAACATGGTGGTTATTTTAACCTCGGAGCAGTACGACGTCCAGACGGAAAAAGCTCTCCACCGGCACCTATTCCTGCCGTTTTGTACCCGGAGTGGATTTTCAACGGTTGAGCACCGTTTTTATCCTTGAGCCGTACTTTAGGAAATAAAGGCCCTTAGGTAGAGTCAAAGACTTCCCCTTACCTCTCAGGAGGAGCCGTCCGTTGGCCGAATAAACCGTGTAATCCTGCTCGTGGGAAAAGAGCACCCTGCCGCCCTTTATCACCGGCTCTTCAGTGGAGAGCCCGTCGTCCCTGCCCAAGGGATTGCAAACGGAGTCAGCCGCCGGGGTGGTATTGTAAAAGACGTAAAGTGTTGTCCCAAGGCCGGCTATGATGTCGGGAAGGTCGTCGTCATCTACCAGCCCTACGGCTATTCCGTAGTTCGTATAGGAGGATGGTTCAACCGGGTGAGATACGAAGTCCGGATAGGGAGAAGAGCCGTCGTTTTCAAGTGCAACTACCGATGGGGAGCCACCGTTTAGACCGGCGGACCACACTATATCGCCGTCTCCATCGCAATCAAGGTCGGCTATAGTGACTTCGCAGGTATTACACCCGGAGGATGATCCCGTTGGATAACTTCTCTCGTAGAAGGTAGGGGGAGATCCACCCTCGTTATACCATACGTATACGGTTGAACCGGCACAGGAAACCACATCCACTTTACCATCGGCGTTTATATCGGCAGCTTTTATACCATGGTAGCAGGCGGAAGAGGTGGTTATGCGGTAAAGGGAAGACCATCCGGATCCGGTGTTTAATTGGTAGTATATGTGCCCCGAGGATACCCAGTTGGAGGAGCCACATATCACGTCGTAGTACCCATCCCCGTCTATATCTTCAACGCTCAAACCCTCTTTACAGGTGCTGTTCAGAAGGCTTGATGAGGAGGTTACGTAATCGTACGCGTACAGGCCCCCGTACTCGTCGGTGGCGAATATCGTCGCTCCGGTATCCGCGTCCCTAACGGCAAGGTGATTTATGGCGCTACCAAAGGAAACCGTCTGAAGCGTGAAGGTCCTGTCGCCGTTGTTGAGCAACAGGTTCAGACCCCCGGAACCGATGTAAAGCATATCGTCCAGACCATCGTCGTTGAGGTCTCCGACCGAGAGGCTGTAGCTCGCTCTCTGAGAAGATAACCGCTCGCACGAGAAGTATCCGGAGGAGTCCTGAAAGGCTATGTAAGGATAGCCGTAGTTGGAAGGATAGGTGCGCGTTATGATCGGCATATCGGGTAGTCCGTTGCCGTCAAAGTCGTGCAGGTAGTCGTAGCGATCCGTTACCATCCAGACGTTCCGTGCAAAGGTGCATACAGCCACCTTGTTGAACGATAGACTTACCAATGCCAGAAATAACATAGGACCTCTATTATAAGAGCGTTGCCGTGCAGGTCACTTCCCGCTTGCATCCGAATCCGAAAAAAGCCTCTTCCTCAGAAATTCCGTAAGCACGTCGTAGAGGTCCTTGAGGTCCCCTCTCTCTTCCAGCACTTCCCTATGGCGCTGTAGTGTGCTTTCATCCCGTCGTACTATGGGACCTGTTAGCCCCTCTATCCCACGGAGCAGGAAGTTGTTGAAGGCGACCTTTATAAGGCGGGCGTAGTCCTCCCTGTTGAGCCTTAGAGAGGAGAATATTTCCTCCCCGGCTACTAAGGGGGCGTATATGAGGTTGGAAACGAACACGGCAGCGGCGTGGTATAGGGGCTTATCTTCCGGACGTATCTCCACCAATCTGATGGGCAGGTGAGCAACGAACTCCCTTACCACCTTTGCCGCCCTCTCCGTCCCCTCAAACCCCACGGTTATACCCTCCCATAGACACGGATCCGGGCGATTGAAGGCCTGAAGTGGATGAAAGGAGAATCTCTCCGGGAATGGGGATAGAACGTCCGAAGTTAAAGCACCGGAGAAGTGTCCCACGACCCGGTACCTCAATCCTTTACTGTGCAACCAGGCTGCCGTAGAGCCTATGAGGTCGTCCTTTGTCCCTATAAAAAGCAGGTCCGCGTCCTCCAGCTCCCCCTCTTTGGCCCTGACCCTGTAAGTCCTAACCTCGTACCCCCTCCTTCGCAGAAATTCGGCGAAAGCCCCTCCTACCCTACCTACACCGACTATCTGTACCTTCACTTCAGGAGTACCTCGTCGGGGTCCACCCCCTCAATCAGGCGCATGTACTCCTTCCACATGCACCTGTCCTGTACCACTATCAGACCCCTCTCAATCAGGGGAGCCACGGCCTCGTCGTTCCTTATACCCTCCTGAAGCCAGAACACCTTTACGTCCCCTCTCTCGTCCAGCCTTTTAAGGACGTCCTCTACTACCCCCGGTATGGCGTGGGACGGTCTAAAGACATCCACCCAATCCACCTGCTCCGGAATAGAGGAAACGTTGGGGTAAGATTTACGCCCCAGTATGCGGTCTATGGTGGGGTTTACGGGTATCACGTTGTACCTCTTCCCTATGAAGAAGCGGGGGACCTTGTGGGCGGGTTTCTCCCTGTTCTTGGAAAAGCCCACTACGGCTATGTTCTTATACTTGTGGAACAGTTCCCGTATCACATCGTCCGGGGGATTCTCAAACTTCACGGCCATAGAGGGAATTCTACGGTCGTCGCCCTCTCTTCCTGCCCCTCTTTCTGAAGGGATAGCGCCTTCTCACTCCTATCAATCTTCTGAGTAGTAACCTAACCTTGCCGTACAACCCCATGACCGGTGGCACGCCCGACGGCCTCACTATGGGTCTGACGTCCTCCACCTCCGCCCCGATCTCCACCTCAACGGAGGGGGATTTCCTTATTCCTATCCTCTGGGACGGATACACGCTCCTATGCCCGGTTATTAAAAAGCTTATAACGCTGACTATGGCGGCGTAGGGCCCCATCTTGGGACCGAATATCTCTATGGCCATTATGCTGGCCGATATAGGGGTGTTGGCGGCACCTGCGAGAACTCCAACGAAGCCCAGAGCGGCGAATATGCGCGCGTTGAGATGTAGGAGGTTCGCAAATAGGACTCCCGAGGTGCTACCTACGAAGAACAGAGGGGTCACTATGCCACCGCTACCGCCGGACGCCAGAGTTATGCTGGTGAATATGGCCTTGAGTAGGAAGTCGTAAGGGTGGGCCTCACCGACGACAAGGGTGTCGTGGATCTTGTCCAGCCCAAGGCCGAGGTAATCGTCCGAGAAAACTAAGGCTAAGAGTACCAGCAGGACACCCCCGAGCAGTGCCTTGTAAGAGTCTCTCCACCGCAGATTTTTAAAGAAGGTCTCCGTAAGTTTCAGTATCTCAATGAATATTACGGCTACGATACCGAAAAATATCCCGGCTAAGACGCTGTACGTTAAGAAGTGCGTTATTGAAGGTACGAAGAAGCTCATAGGGAAGTACTCGTAGGATATTCCGAAGGTTCGTGCGGTCTGGTAGGCCACTATACCGGAGACGAAGGAGGGAAGGATGACCTCGTACATAACGCTCCCTAAGAAGAGTACCTCCATACCGAACAGGGCGCCCGATATGGGCGTACCGAATATGGAGGCGAAGCCCGCGCTTATTCCACATACCACTATCTTCTTCCTATCCGTATCGCTGAACCTCAGGAGGTCCGCGAAGAGGGAGGATATACCCGCACCTATCTGGGCCGCGGGCCCCTCCTTACCTACGGATCCACCGGCCGCCAGAGTTATGACGGTGGCGACTAACTTGACCGGTATGACTTTAACGTCAATCTTCCCGCTCCTCCTGTGTATCGCCTCTATCACCTTCTCCGTGCCATGGCCTTCGGCCTCGGGGGCGAGGTACTTTATCATAACCTTGCTAAGGAGGATGGCGACGGGAAGCAGGAGGTAGTAGTAAGAGAAGTTGGCGTGCAGGGATATGCTGATGTCCAGAGTCTTTAGAAAAATGGTCGTGGCTATGCCCACCAGAATGCCCACCACTGTAGCAAGAAACACCCACTTTATTACGCTGAAAAATAGAACGACCTCTTCAAAAAAAACTATCTCAAGCTCCTCTTTTACGATCTCACCGAAGCGTCCCCCTCCATTGCGGCTTGAATCCTTCTCCATTTTTACTTTTAAGGGCGTATTCTACCCCCGAAGCGTGTCCGAAGACCCGAGCACGTTCGCTTCATCTTAACTTTCCGCTGTCCTCTCTTACGGATCCGTACCCTTAAATAGACTCCATGCGGCCTATCGGGATAGGCTAACGTCGGCCGGGAACTCGTTGTACTCCCGTCCGTTTATCTTCCTTCCATTCTTCCACTTATGGACACCACCCCACTGTTTGAAGAAAAAGGCCACGTTGTGGCGCTTGCACTGTTTCAGAATGTCTATGACCCACTCTTCCTCTATGGGACGGGCCTTAGGGCCCGATTCTCCCCCAACTATCACCCAGTCTATACCGTCCAGAGGCATGTCCGGAAGGGGCCCAAGGAGGGGTTCGCAGGATAAGAATTTTACCTTCGC
>CAYYQD010000009.1:0-52029 GCA_964473735.1 uncultured bacterium | reverse complement strand
CCGAGCGAATAGAGGGCGTGAGGTCCGATATGACCGAACGGATAGAGAGCCTTCGCAGTGATATGACGGAGAAGATAGAGAAGACCCACGCCGACGCCGTAAATCGTATAGAGGGCGTGAAATCCGATATGACTCAGCGGATAGAGAGCCTTCGTAGCGATATGACCGAGCGAATAGAGGGCGTGCGATCCGATATGACCGAACGGATAGAGAGTCTCCGTTCCGATATGCAGGCGGAGATAGGAAGCCTCCGTACCGATATGGAGAAACTACGCACTGATATGGAGAAATTCCGGGCGGAGATATACCGTCTCCATTCCAACGTAGTACGGTGGATGTTCATCCAGTTCTTAGCCCTTGCAGGTATTATGTTTGCCTTGATGAAGTTCGTTAGGTAGGGATACCTACCGGGGTACGTGGGAATGGTGGTTTGGCGAGAGGTTCGGACCACATACGGATTTTCCCGCTCCGCCCCTATCCTTTGTACCCAATTAAAACCTTACACCTCGGCCGTAGAATAGGCGACTATGGAGTACGTGATCAAGGCCCAGATAAGGGATAGGTTCGGTAGGAACGCGGCTAAGAGGTACAGGCGGGAGGGGTACATACCCGTGGTTCTTTACGGAAGAGGGGAGAAGAATCTCCACGCTGTGGTTAAGAAGACGGACCTTCTAAAGTTCCTGCACGCCACCCACGGGGAGAGCGTAGTGGTAACCTTTGAGCTTGGGGAAGACAAGAGGATGGCCATAGTGAAGGATATACAGCTGGATCCCGTTACCGACGACGTCGTACATGTGGATTTCCAGCTCCTGCACAAAGGTGAGGAGGTGGAGATTGAGGTACCGGTCGTGCTCGTGGGGACCGAGCAGGCACCTGCCGTCCGCGCCGGTGGGATAATAGAGGCTCTGGTAGATACCCTCGCCGTAAGGGCCCAGCCACAGTACATCCCAGCGCACATAGAGATAGACGTTTCCAAACTGGAGATAGGGGACGTCATACACGTCAAGGATATAGAGGCCGAGAACTACACCATAGCGGAAGATCCGGATATGCCTGTCGTTACGGTCCTATCCGGGAGAGGTGGTCCTGAAGCCGAGGAGGAAACCGAGGAGACCGAAGGCGAGGCCGGAACTTCCGAGGGAGGCGCCTCCTAAGGGGAGGCTAAATATGAAAACCGTCTTAGTGGGCCTCGGAAACCCGGGGCCCGAATATCTCTTTACCCGTCATAACGTGGGTTTCATGTTCGCGGATCTGATAGCGAAGAAACACGCTCTGACCTGGAAAGTCTATCCGAGCGTAGCCATCGCCGAGCACCGTTCCTTCTACGTAATAAAGCCTCTCCTGTACATGAACAACTCTGGAAAAGCCCTCCTGTCCGCCCCCATACCCGTGGTCAAGATGCCCATAGTCGTAGCGTACGACGACGCCGACCTCCCCTTTGGGGCCGTGAGGTTCAGGAAGGAGATACGCTCAAGGCCATCCCATAAGGGTCTCTTAGACATCTACGAGAGGTTGAACCGCTCCGACATAATGAGGCTGCGGTTCGGAATAGGAAGGCCTCCGGAGGGCGTATCCATGGTCCAATGGGTCCTCTCCCCCTTTAGTGAAGAGGAGCTTAAGGTCCTTCCCGACGTACTGGCCCGTGGGTACGAGGCCTTCCGCCTTATAATACAGAGAAAGTACGACCTTATAGGTAAGGTGCTATCATGAGCAGGGAAACCGTATCGGACGACCCCCTCCATTACTACTGGAAAGAGCTGGAGAACTCCAAACCGTTGCCGCTGGAGGAGGAGCTGGAGCTGGCCCGGAGGGCGAAGAAGGGGGACAGGGAGGCCTACGAGAAAGTTATAAAGTCAAACCTCAGATACGTCGTAGACGTTGCCCTGAGGGAGGGGTGGAACTCGGGGGTGCCACTGGAAGACTTAATATCGGAGGGAAATCTGGGTCTCTTAAAGGCCTTTGAGAAGTTTGACCCCGACAGAGGGGTCAGGCTCATAGCCTACGCCGACAAGTGGATAAGGGAGGCCATACTGAAGTTCATAAAGTCCTACAAACCCCTCTCTGGCATGCCACACATACCACGGAGGGACTTACAGAAGATAACGGAGCTCTATCAGGAGCTCGGCAGGGAGCCCACGGTGGAGGAGATAGCAGAGCGGCTTGGATCGTCAACCAAAAGGGTGAAGCGCCTGCTGGACGCCGTGCGCACCCGATTCCTGAACACCGAGGGAAAAATATCCGGAGATGAAGGGTCCTCCGACACCTTCATACCCTCCGTATCAACCGACGGAGAGGCAATAGAGAAGGAGTACGTAAGGAATAAACTTGAGGAGCTCTTTGAGAGGGTCTTCTCCTCGGACGTACTGTCTGAGAAGGAGAAGATAGTACTCTCCGAGTACTTCGGTATAGCAGGAAAGCCCAAGAAGATGGCGGAGATAGCCCGCAAGTGGGGGGTGAGTAGGGAGTACATACGCCAGATAAAGGAGTCCGCTCTTAAGAAGATACGCAAGGCTTTCCCCGAGTTCCGGAGGATCGTAGACGAGCACCTTGTGTAGGTATATTTTCGCCTTTACAATAACGGCATGGCGAAGATAAAGATCGGGAAAAAGGGAAGTAAGAAGACCCCCCTGAGCGCAAGGATTCGCACTCAGGAGTTCAAGATGGTCGGTGGTTTGGGTAAGAAGGGGTACGACCCCGACGAGGTAAGGGAGTTCCTCAACCGCATAGCCCGGGAGGTAGCGGAGCTGGAGAAGAGGGCCGAGGAGGGTGGCGGTGAAGGGCAGGATACCGAGGTCATAAACGAGTACAAGGAGAGGATAAGCACTCTTGAGAGTCAGATAGAGCTTCTGGCAAAAGAGAACGAGGATCTAAAGAGAAAACTCAAAGAGCTCTCCGAAAATACATCTTCGCCGTCGTCAATAGACTGGGACTCCATACCCGAGGACAAGCTCGCCACGGACCTGCTCAAGATGGCCAAAGAGACTGGAGATAGGATAGTAGAGCAGAAGAAAAAGGAGGCGGAGGAGCTTCTGAAGGCCGCTCAGGCCCAGGCCGAGGAGATAGTCAGAGAAGCCCAGATCAAGGAGATGGAGCTCAGGAAGAATCTGAGCTTGCTGAAAAAGGAGATTGAAGACGCCGAAGCTAAGAGGGACGCGATACTCAAGGATCTGAAGAACGATCTCCTTGAACTCGCCCGCAAGATAGAGGGTTTCGCTACCACCTTAGAATAGAGCGGGCATGTTGAAAGTTAAGATACGTATAGGTGAAAGGGAGAAGGAAGTCACTATACGGAAGGTACCTTTCATCATAGGGGGGTCAGCCAAGAGCGACCTCTTCGTAATAGGGACACCTCCGGAGTTCGCGGTTATAGATCGAAAAGGGGACAGCTACGTACTGAAGGTATCCGGTAAGGGTGTCAGGGTGAACGACGTGGAGAACGTGAAGGAGGCCGAGCTAACCCCCGGGATGGAGATAGACTTTGCCGGAAGGGTCAAAATGACGGTGTTGGAGGCACCGGAGCCTGCCGAGGGTACGAGCCAACCTACCCAGTTCCTTGATGCCGATGAGCCACCGTACTTTAAGATAATAACCGGTCCTAACGCCGGAAGCGTAATAGAGATCGTCTCCTCCGGAATATTGGGGAGATCCCCGGACGTTGAGTACAGGGTAGCTGACCCCCACACCTCAAGGGAGCATCTGAAGATACACTTCTTAGGAGACGCTGTTGAGGTAGAGAACCTGAGCACCACCAACCCTACGGAGATAAACGGGAAACTTCTGAAGGGGAGGGTTAAGCTAAAGAGCGGGGATATACTGAAGGTGGGCCGCATGACCCTCCTGTACGTAGACCCCAACGAGAAACCGGAAACCGAGATCCTGGCCGGCAGGGGAAGGGTGGGGCCGGTGGTGTTCGGAGCCGTAGGCCTGTTAGCCGTACTGTTGGTAGGAGTAGCCTCCTTCCTCTACATCAATCAGCGTAAGAACGAGGCGCAGTCCAGCCTCAGTCTGGCCGTATCCACTTTTACGGCAGCGGAGAACGAAGGGGATCCGGAGCGGATAAAGAGGAACTACGCCTTAGTAAAGGAGTACGCCCAAAAGGCCCTGAAGATAAACGGTGGGTTGGTACAGGCCAAGGAGTACATCCGAAAGGCCGACAGCCTCCTCTCGGCGTGGGACAAAGTGGTAAGGGCCAAGAAACTCGTAGCAGAGGGCAAGCTTCAGGAGGCTCTGTCCAAGCTGGATTCCGTAGCCCCTATACTCGGAGATCGCCCCCAGTTTACGGCTATATACGCCCCGCTCCTGAACAGGCTCGCGGTGGAGGAGAACGTAAATACGGCGAGGGCCTTAATGGAGCAGGGGAAGTACGACGAGGCCCTGAAGGCGGTTGAGGTTGCCCTATCCATAGCCCCGGACAACCCGGACCTCTTAGCCCTGAAATCCACACTGGAAGATCTGAAATCCTCCAGAAAACCCGTCAAGATGGAGGAGATAAAGAAGAGGTTCGCGAAGAAGAGGGAGGAGGTTCGCAAAGAGCGCAAACCGAAGTTAGAGGTGGCCCAGAAGAAAGAGAAATCTGGCAAACCCTCCCTGCGGGGGGAGAGAATAACCCTGAAGAAGAGCCCCTCCCTCGGGACGGGCGTATCGGTAAATCTCCCGTCCGTATCCGTGGACCTGGGGGCCCCCAAACCCGCCATAAGTCTGACCTCCTCCCAGACCATAGACAAGCAGCGCCAGATGATAAACGCCTACAGGCGGGGGGATCTGCGTACGGTGAAACGCATAGCCACTGACCTTTTGAGCGAGAACCCGAGGAACGTTACGGCAAAGAGGTACCAACAGCTCGCCGAGCTTGAGAGCAAGGCGAGGGCCTACGAGCAATCCGGGAACAAAAAGCAGGCCCTCCGGTACTGGAAGCTGGTTCTCCGGTACGACAAGAGCAACGCGAGGGCAAGAAAGGCTATAGAACGTCTCAGCAAGTAAAAGGAGGTAGGAAAGATGAAGGCCGTGATAAGGTTCAAAGGTTTTCAGATACCCGTAGAGGAAGGGCAGGTTATAACCGTTCCCAAGGTGGACGCCTCGGAGGGGGATACCTTGGAGGCGGACGTTCTCCTGTACAAAGGGGAGGAGGGAATAGAGTTCGGGAACCACAGGGCCGTACTTAAGGTGGTAGGGCACGTCCGAAAGCCGCTGTTGGTCTTCAAGATGCGCAGGAAGACCAACTACCGCAGGATGTATCATCACGTTCAGGAGTACACGAGGGTAGTGGTGGAGAGAATTGAGTGAGGTTCTGACCCTCATCAGGGAGCTCCCACCGGAGGCGGCCGTCCTTACGGCCGCCGCTTTGCCCGTACTTGAGCTACGTGGGGCCATCCCTCTCGGTGTTTTCTACTTCGGCATGCCCGTGTGGAAGGTGCTCCTGTTCTCCCTTGTGGGCAACATCCTTCCCGTTCCCCTCCTCCTGATACTCCTACGTCCGCTGAACGCCCTCTCCCGCAGGTGGGGACCCTCCCGCCGATTCTTTGAGTGGTTGTACGACCGCGCCCAGCGCAAGGGGGTATCCGTAAAGAGGCTTGGGGCCTTAGGGGTCTTCCTGTTCGTAGCCGTACCCATGCCCGGAACGGGGGCGTGGATGGGCAGCGTCATAGCGGAGGTGTTCGGCCTACCGTTTGGCCTCGCCTTCATCAGCATAACGCTGGGAGTACTCACGGCCGGAGTACTGGTATCCCTCGCCTCGTACGTAGGATGGTGGGCCGTACTGCTCCTCTTCTCCGTCCTCGCCCTCCTCTCATTCATCGTAGCTAAAAGGAGATGAAGGACCTCCTCTCCAACCACATCCTCTGGGGAGCCGTACTCTCCTCACTCGTGGCACAGAGCATAAAGGTTATAACCACAGTCCTACGCACGGGGAAGTTTGATTTCTCCCGCTTAGTCGGAACCGGAGGGATGCCATCGGCCCACTCGGCCTCGGTGATGACCTTAACCACCATGGTGGGTCTCTCTCAGGGGTTCGGTAGCCCTCTCTTCGGTGTGGTGGCCTTTTTCAGCCTCATAACCATGTACGACGCCGCCGGCGTACGCAAGGCCGCCGGGGAGCAGGCGCGGGTCCTGAACGTCATACTTGACGAGCTCATGAAGGGACATCCTATATCCGAGGTTGAGCTTAAAGAGCTGTTGGGTCATACCCCCAAAGAGGTCTTAGCTGGTGCGATCATGGGCATAGCTCTGGGGGTGATCTTTCATATCATCTGGTCCTGAGGTTGCCCTCCTTTATGAGGTACCTCACGGCGTCGTCTAAGTCCGTGAAATGTTTAAAGAGACTGGAGAAACCCATGATCCGGAATATCCTCGCCACCTGTGGGCGGAGATTGACCAGAACCAGCTCCCCATCCTCCCTACGTGCCCGGTATATGGACTGCACCAACACACCCCATCCCATAGAACTTACGTACTCCACCTTCTCCATATTCACCGCGAAGAACCTGTACTTCTTAAGAAGGTCCCCAAACTCCTCCCTGAACTTATCGGAGGTATAGGTGTCCAGCACGCCTTCTACGTGGAGAACGACAACCTCGGGGTAGCCCTCAACCTCATCCCGCTTAACGTTCAAAGGCATCTCTTACCTGCTCTTTAGGGCCTGCTTCATAGCCTCGCGTATGTCGTCGTACGCCTTGAGGATAACCCTGAATCCCATTATCCTGTACACCCTCTTCACCTGCCCACGAAGGCCGTAGAGGACGAGGTTCCCGCCCCTCTCTCGGCTCTTTTTGTACGCGGAGGACAGAGCGCCCCATCCCGACGAGCTGACGAATCCCACCTCCGACATATCCACTACAAAGCGGTTCTTCCCCCTCTCAACCTGCTCCTTAAAGAACTCAAGAAAGTCATGGGCCGTGTAAGTGTCCAGCTCACCCTTCAGTTTCAGTATAAGTACATCTCCCCCTTCAACGGCGGACAAGTTGAGTGCCATAAACGGTGATATTATACCCCGGTAAAGTGCGTGCTCGCAACACGTTCCTCAAACGATGCATAACCCCTTCCACACGTGCCCGTTTCGGGTATAGAATTCAAAATGATGCTATGGTTAGCATTGATCAGTATAAATATTCAGGGTAGGAACGTAGAAGGGTACGTAAGTGAAGAGGTTTCCCCGGTTGAGCCCATGGGGGAAAAAGAGGACGGAAACTACCGTATAGCCCCGTTCTTCGGATGGACAGCAGAAAAGCAGCAGATAGTTGATAACTACGACCCCCAGAAGGCTAAGGCCCACCTGCGGGAGATCCTTCGCACGTGGAACTCCACCTTACGCCGGGTACTTAACGACTACTACGCCTCCACGGGGGACAGGGACGCCGTATGCGTCAGGAAATCCTACTTAGGAGATAACTGCCCGGTTGAGCATCCCCTAAACGAGAAGATGAAGAGCCTGACCGCCTCCCTAACCTCCGGGCTTGATCCGTGGTTGTACGCCGAAATCGTCAGTACGTACGAGGATATGGAGAGGCTGGTGGAGGCCATAACCGACACGAAGAAGAGGCCAAAGGACATCAAAAGAGTACTCTCCGGCTACCACATAGCCGTGCCGAACGTCCGGGTCGCGAAAAAGCCCTTCTCGTGGGACGGAGGCTACACCCTCCTGGACGGGACGAACTGGACTACGAGCTTCGTTGCCGCCTCAACGTCCAGGGAGTACAACCCGACCGTGGTGGCCGTAGGTGGGGCCGATACCTTGGTCTTCGCCTTCAACGTGGATAACTGCAACGCGTGGTGCTCTGGAACAACCACCAACGAGTGCGTGGTAGTGGGGCACTCCTACGACAGGGGCCAGACGATGAATCTGGACCTCTGCCTATACAACACCTCCGCGAACTTAGGGGAGGTGGCCATAGGGGCGGACCCCTACCGTAAGACCTTTACCGTGGCATGGACTGACGACTACTGGTATCCAGACTACGACATTTACGCCTGGACCTTCCACATAAACAACCCCAACATCAACAACAACGGCCCCATAACCGTAGATTATTCCACTGTCTCAACCGTTACCCCGTACGTGAACTCCGAGTTCAACTGGGGAAAGCCCGGGTGTCAGGGACAGTGGACGTCCTCCTGCTCCTGCTCCGCCCTTGACAACTGGATATTCATAGGCTACAACAAGCTGGGTGGATCCGACAACGACGGGGACGGATACAGGGACGCTATAGGCGTGAGGATAGCTCGCAGTACGGACTGCGGGGCTTCGTACAGCGTAGTGTACGACGGTCCCTCCCGCAACGGCTCCGCCTACGACCACAACCAGATAATGCTGGAGACCACGAACGACCCGAGGGGGAGCTCCTCCGTGTGCTCCTCTTCAAACGGGGGAGACAACACCATACAGGCCGTATATACGTGGAAGAGCCCTTCGTCCTGCACGGACCCCTGCAGTAATAACTACATAACCCACCTGTTTACGGACGCCTCGGGCTCCTGGGGTGGTACCTGGGCGGCTACGGACGTCTTAAGTGGATACTGGAAGCCCATAAGCCAGCCGTGGATGTCCGTGGCCCGTGCCTTAACCTCCTCCAGCATGACCCACCTGATCCTGTTTGAGAGCCGGTACTCCTCAACCGACGCCGATATAAGGGGGATACACGCCTCCGGAATGCCTCCGGGAGGGTGGTCCTCCGTTTTCAACGTGGATTACACCACGATTGATAGCCGCACCCCCACCGTACATACGGACGCCCGCTGGCAGTGGTGCCCCGGTGCCACCACTTCTACGGCAAGTTACTTCCACACGGCCTTCTACCACAAGTGCCCTAACACGTACGACGGGAGGCTCTGCAGCGAGCCCTACACCTCCTACAACAACACCTACAGGGTGGCCGTTATGAGGGCGCAGTGGTCAAGCCCCGAATCGTGGGGTCCGGAGTACTGTAAAGTAAACCTGACCTACGCCGATACGATAGCCATACCACCCCCGCCCTCCTACTCCAACGGTGGCCTGTGGCAGAGCTGGTGGCAGATAAACGGTACGACCTTCCGCGCCCACAACACCTACGGCTCTTCGTGGTGGTTCGGTGCCCTGTGGGTCTACCTGTGGAGCTCCTCCGACTGGGACCTGGAGTGGACCATTCTCTCCTGCCTGGTCGGAAACGGAGACGACGACCTCTCCGTAGGTGAGGCCGTATCCCGGGGTGATGGTGCCCGCGTGAGCGCTACCGACGGGGGAATACTGCTTGAGGGGGAGGGTAGGGTGGCCGTGTACTCGCCGGACGGACGGCTCATTCGGAGCCTAACGGTGAAGGGTAGGAGTAAGGTACCCCTATCCCCCGGAGCCTACTTCGTAAGAACGGGAAGGAGCGTCAGGAAGGTCGTAGTGCGGTGATAGTAGAGCGAAAAATAAGGGACCTCCTCATCCTCGCGCTGCGGTTCTACAGGCGGTACGTGTCCCCCATGAAGCCTCCGACGTGCCGCTACGTCCCAACGTGCTCGGAGTACTCCATTCAAGCCCTTCAGAAGTACGGCCTCGTTAAGGGTACGGCCAAATCTATCTGGAGGGTACTGCGGTGTAATCCGTTCTCCAAGGGAGGGTACGACCCACCGTAGGTTTGGGTGAATCGCTATTCGTACCTTACTTTCTGCTCCTGCTCCTCCTCCCTGAGGATCTGTAATATTAGGATTCCGGCCTCGGTTAAGGTGTTCCGACCGATTAACCCCGCCGTTCTGGCCAATATAAGAGCCTTTCTAAAAACCTCCGGATCTAGGCCCGATCGCTTTATTGCTTCTTTGATATTTCTGGGAAGAACCCGTATCTTCTTCTCTTTGACGTAGAGGGTTCCAACCTCTGCCAGCGCCTTTAAGAGACGAACGGTTATCGGTGTCAGGGGGTTTATCATGCTATCCGGTGCTCCCGACAGAGCCCTCTTGATCTTCCGTCCCCTGTCCGTGAGAACTATTCCCTCGTCGGGTAAGATTGAGAGGTAGCCGCGCGCCTCCAGCTTGTTCAGAGCGTAGGTAATCTCCTCGTGCCATATATCGTCAAAGGAGTTATACACGTCCTTCAAGAAAAAACCCCTCTCCGGTACGGACTTTAGAACCTGAAGTTCAAACTTAGTTACGTGGGGTTTCCTCACTATCCTATAGGCCAGGTCGGCGTAGAACCTTCCAGATTCCGTCGGTCCGGTCGCACTCACGAGATTCCTCTTCAGGGCCTCTTCGTACCACTTCCCGTTGGGAGCTATAAACTCCTCGTAGGATACGGTTATACTTTTGACAGCCTCCGACGGTATATCTCTGAAGCCTCTTCTATACATATCTTTAAGGACAGCGAGACCGTGCTCCGTCAGGCGATAGATCTCCTTTCCTTTCTCTGTAGAGGAATACGCGAGTGCAAAGGATTCAAGGGAGTAAAGGGACTGGAGAACGACCTCCTTCATCTTATCTCTCCACTTTCCCCCTCTCTCGTAGAAGCTCTTGAATAGCTCCTCTACCGTCTTGACCTCGGAGAACTTTCTCTCTATCTCCTTCTTTTTATGGTATCCTACGTCCTGGTAGATCCTCCGTCCGTAGTAGGATAGAAGGTGTTTGTACTGCTTGATGGGTCGGTAAAAGAGCTCGTTTATAATCTCATCCACCGTAGGAAGAATATCTGGATTCTGTTCGTGTTTTCTCCATAGAGAGTTCAGGGTTTTTAGGATCTCGGCATCCAAGAGGTCTATTGATACCGTCTTAATCGGTTTAAACTCCCGTCCTTTCCATAGGTTGTAAGCTTCGAGTGCGTACTCTCCGGCAGGCAATAGGTCACCGTCTTCCGAAACGTACCCGAGGGAAGATAGGATTTCACGCTCACCTCCACGCAGGTTCTCCCAACCCTCATCCATGTACCTCGCTATTAGCACCATTAGGTCCTCTGAAAGGAGCACTTCCCTTGATGGTACCACGTACTCTGATACTTTCTTAACGGCTCGGCCCAGACCTGTGAAGGTATATACCTCCCGATTCGGAACGGATAGGGCTATGAGCCTCATGGATTCAAGTAGATCTGCAAATCGTCCCCCTTTTAGAAGGTCTTTAGAGGGTGATGGGCCCTCGGATATTCGGCGAATATGATCGTACAGATCTTTATCAAGCAACAGCTTCGGCTGGGCCCCCCGGTATATCTCCCATAACCTTTCGGCGTACTCGTTCAGGGTTTTAAGGGTCCCTTTTTTCTTTTCCTTACGTATCTCAACGAATCCCCTCTCGGACAGCATATCCTCCGTCGTGTAGGAAACCTTCCTATCGTTCTTAAGCGCGGACCCTATAGCTGTCAGGACATCAGATCCGATCCATCTCCAGTCTTTTGGCCACCTTTGAGGATGTTGTAGAACTTCGTTTTCAATCATATCCTTCAGGAGATAACCTAACATCCTGCCCCAATAGGTAAGGGAGTATCGCAAGGGACTCCTCAATGTCACCAGATTGGCGAGGTCAAGATCCACGTGTTCCCTTTCGTTTAAGGGGTCTATGTCAAGAAAGGTATGTCCCTGCTCTTCCCTATCAAGCAACTTCAGGATCGCTAGAGCGTGCTCTTTCCGTAGTAGCATAAGAATGTATTATAAGGCCGGAAAAATTTTGCTGGTTTTTCACGAAGCCCCGGGAGAAAAATCTCCCGGGGATGGCTGCTATCCACCGCGCTTTTCTAAGAGGTCTATCTGTTGCTTCAGGGAAATAAGGAGGATGGACGACTGTCTCTTAACGTCCTCCTCGCTCATGCTGGCGGTCAGCTCCTGTTTGAGGTTGGACACCAGGTCCGAGAAGATATCCAGAAGCCCGGCGTAGTAGTCCCGACTGGAGATCTCCTTCCTCCGTTTTCTCCCTATGAGGGCGTTCAGCTTGTCTCGCAGGTCTTTCGCAGACATGCTACTCTCCTATCTCTATCTCCTTGAGGGCGGCGGACTGTATATCGTCAAGGGCCTTGCGTACCTTCATGAAGATCATACCGGTGTTGGCGTCCTTGTCGGCCAGCACCCCCAATACGAGGTCCCCTAACGGGTACATGAACACCTTACCCTTATCGGCGACTATGAGGATCTCCGAGGTGTTGCCTAAGTCGGCGTCCCGGACCGAGCTCTCGGACAGGGTCACTATGGCCGAGGATATGGCCGCCTGTATTTCGGGGTCGTACGCGTAGGAAGAGTAGTGCGATATCGGAAGACCGTCCATAGTTGCTACGACCACCCCGATTATGTCGGGGGAGTCCTCAACCAATCTCTTCAGAAGCTCCTGCAACTTTCCCTGCATGTCGTACCTCCTTGGTGTAGATTCCGTTATCTCCAGCAAATCCGGGTACTCCCTTAAGGCCATCATCACGGCGTACCTGACGAAGTCGGAGCTGAAACACGAGGAGAGGGGCACCCTCCTGATAGGAAACCACATCCCAACACCGAATCGTTTGGCTAAGTACCTTACGAACCGGCCGTGGATGTCGGAGGGGTTTTCGGGTAGTGCTATAACCTTAAGGAGGGCATCTTCCGGGGGAAGTTCGTTCGTGTAGTAATCCATCTCGTCAAGGACCTTGGCCACGTAAAGAACTAAGAGGTCGTTCAAAATTATGGGTTTTTCGGCATTTATAGGCGCACTCTCAAACTCCACTTTAACGTTCCCCCATTTCAGGATACTTATCAGGGCCCCGATCAGCTCTATCTCGTGGAGAACCTCGCGGCCGTTGATTGAGGCACCGAAGACGTATCCCCCTCGTGTTCGCACCCTGACGTCGCACCCTTCCCCCGACAGCTTCAGTACGCCTTCATCACCCTTTATAAGTAAGTCAAAAACACTATCATACGTTGGGCGGGAGGTCCTTTCATACATGGTACAGCCACTATTATACACTGGACCACCACTCCTATAGGAAAACTCTGGGAACAGCCTTAGAATTTTGAGGTCATGAGGAAAGTTTTTGTTTTAACCGGTATAGCCGTCCTGGCTCTGGCCGGGTGTAAGGACGAGGTGTCCTTAACTCACACCCACGTCTTCGGTACGGGAGGGGCCACCGGACCGGCCCTTACCACGCTGACGGCACTGCTCCCTTCGGAGTACGGTAGCGTTCCGCTCCCCTCCGGTATGGACACCCTGACCTACGAGTCCGCCTTCTTCAAGGTCCTGGTGGACCTTCAGGAGTACGGAGAGGCCACGGTCAAGGTGGGGGACGTGCCCCTGACCTACCAGTCGGATAAGGGGCTCTACATGGCCCTTGACTCGGCCGGTGCCCCCGTTGAGGTGTCTCTATCTGGAGGTACGCAGGTGAGTATAACCGTTCCAAAGTACAACGAGCACATATCCTTCACCCTGCCCGACGTCTCCCCACCGGATACCGTCCTGGTGGATACCCTGGTGCATTCCGTAGGGGACAGCATAAGGGTCTCATGGTCCCCGGTGAGCGGAGCCGACTCCGTTCAGGTCTTCTTCAAGTTAGGGGACAGGGACCCCCACATCAAGAACCTTCCCCCCACGGACACGGTGTATTACGTGCCGGCTTCGGTCGTTGATACTACGGGGAACGCCCTCATCATGGTGAACGTCCTGAAGCTGGTGAATATTGCCGAGGGGCAAAAACCCTCCCTTATGATCCTGGTGAAGGGTAAGGTACTACCGCCGGTTCGGGTACAGTGAGGGATGCACAGGTCGGTCTTTGAGGCGATAGTTGAGGGGAGGGAGAGGTTAAGGAGCGTGTTCAGGGAAGCGGAGAGGCCGGACTACGACCCCGAGTGGATACCGCTGGAAGAGGGGGACGTTCCCCGCGATATAGTGGCGGTGGACGGATCCTTCAACCAGTCCCCCCGAACCTCCCACATCATAGTGGCGCTTACCGGCCTCTCCCTCCTCTTCACGAGGGAGCGGGAGCCGGGGGAATCCGCCGTATCCCACGTGGACGTACTTGAGAGGGGGATATTCCAGCGTCGTTTCTTTGACGACGTTCTGAGTACGTGGATGAGGTTGGCCGAGATAAAGTCCGTCCTACGGATGGACCCACCGACGGATACCCTCATACTCATGGACGGCTCCTTCGTTAGCGACGTAATAAACCCCAAGCCTACGGCCGAGTGGCTAAACGCGAGATTGAGCGAGGAGGATAAGGAGGTGTTGGGAGGGCTTGACGACGAGCTCGCCAGCATGGGGCTGTACGAGAGGATGGTGGGCGAGTTCATGGAGCACCCGTTCGCGTCCATCCGTATCCTTGATACGGTCCCTATACCGGGCGGAAAGGAGTACAGGTACATGGCCTTAGCACTCCTGCTCTACTACGAGCACCTTGAGGCCCTCAGTCGGTTGCTCTCCGGCGGTTGGAGGGTGGCCTTCGTCTCCAAGGGCTCCATATCCAACGACTACATAAGGGCGTGGAGGTACAGGGGGATATTCTCGGATCAGGTCCTCTTCTCCCTCTTCACCAGGGGTAAAGGCTACGCCCCACCCCTCCGGGTCAGGCTGACCGAGGAGGAGGAAGGGAAGCGACCCAAGAAGTACGACTTAGGGACCCGGTACGAGCACATACTGGGGGTAGAGGTCTATCAGACCTTCGTGCGTTTCTCCGACCACTCCCCCCTGACCTACAAGGTTGAGGTCCTGGGTGCCGATAAGGAGGATATACCCCACCTGATATCCGAGATAGCGAGCGTCTCACCCGGTGGGTACCCTATCCCCCTTGAGAAGGCCCACAGGGAGGTGGTAATAACGTACAGCGATATGGACCTCATAGCGCAGGCCATAACTCCCATAGAGATGAGCGTCAGAGAGGCCCTGAAATGAGCAAGCCTTTCTTCATAGCCGGTCCGTGCGTCATAGAGGACGAGGGGATGGTTATGGACGTCGCCCGCGAGATCAAGGGCGTAGCCGGGCGGTACGGTATAGAGGTCTACTTCAAAGCCTCCTACGATAAGGCAAACCGAACGTCCATAGAGAGCTTCAGAGGGCCCGGCCTTGAGGAGGGCTTAAGGATACTCAAAAGGGTTAAGGAGGAGGTGGGACTACCTGTTCTGACGGACGTGCACGATTTCCACGACGTTCCTAAGGTGGGGAAGGTGGTGGATGTGGTTCAAATTCCGGCCTTCCTATCCCGCCAGACGGACCTCCTCGTGGCCGCCGGGGAGACGGGCAGGATCGTGAATATAAAGAAGGCGCAGTTCATGGCCCCGTGGGACGTTAAGCACGCCGTGGAGAAGGTCAAAAGTACGGGAAACGACAGGGTGTGGGTGACGGAGAGAGGCAGCCTTTTCGGGTACGGGGATCTGGTGGTGGATATGCGGGGTCTGGTGTGGATGAGGAGGGAGGGTCTTACGGTGATATACGACGCGACCCACTCCCTTCAGGTACTCTCCGGTAAGGGAAAGGTCTCCGGAGGGTACAGGGACCTGATAACCCACCTCCTAAGGGGTGCCGTGGCCGTGGGGGTAGACGGGATATTCGCCGAGGTGCATCCGGACCCACCCCGGGCCCTGTCCGACGCCGCGACCCAGTTCCCTCTAAGGGAGTTTCCCCGCCTGGTGGAGATGGTCCTTGAGGTATACGGGGTCGCCCGTAGGTGGTACGACTTTGAGGTACGATGATAACCTTAGTTGCTCTCCTTGACGTCGGGTACTTTCCGGAGGTCAGGCTTCTGGCCGCCAAGGGAGTGGCGGTCGGTAAGATAAAGGTACTTCCCTCAAAGACGGGGAGGGTAGAGGTTTCCAAGGAGGGAACGAGGGTGGTGAAGAAGGGGAGGACGCTCTTCCTGCTCGTTGATAGTCCTACGGACAGCGTCGTCCTCAAGGTACCGAGGGGTACAGGTCTGGACATGGCCACTCTTAAGAGCGAGGTTGAGGTGGAGGGGGTTAGCCTCAAGGCCATAGCCATAAACGACGTCGCCGGGCGTGTGAAGATAAGGGGAGGGGACTTCGGAGGGATGCTACTAACTCTGGTGGATAGCGAGGTCCTCGTGGAGAGGTGCGATGTGGATAGTATGGAGGTAGGAGCCATGGGCTCCCGCATAACCGTAAAGGATAGCAGGATAAACTCCCTGAACCTGAACGCCACGAAGGGAGAGATGACCCTAAAGGGCACCAGCGTAAAGTCTCTGAATAAGAGCGTTAAGGACTTCCGGATAGTATGGAGGTGATCGGAATAGACGTTGGGGGGACGGGTACCCGGTACGCCCTCCTGGACGCCACCGGTAAGGTGCTGGAGTCGGGGGAGTTAAGGTGGAGGTACGGAGGGGACTTAGGCGACTTAGCCTCCGAGATCAGGGAACTACGGAGGAGGTACGGGAAAGTAAAGGTAGGCGTGGCGATGCGGGGGGTGTGGAGCGGGAGGGAGAGGGAGGAGGTTCAAAGGCGGCTGGGTGTGGAGGCGGTGATGAGCGACGTTGAGGGGGCCTTCTACGACGCCTTCGGGGACGAGGGCATGGTATTAGTGGCCGGCACGGGTTCAATATGCTACGGGAGGAAGGGGGAGAGGGTCAGCCGTTTCGGAGGATTCGGCCCCCTCGTTGGTGATTGGGGGAGCGGGTTCTGGATAGGGAGGCTGGCCGTTGAAATAGCCCTAAAGAAGGAGAGCTTCTTAAGACTGGCCCTGTTCGGAACGGAGGACCTGAACGAGGTCAGGGACGCACTGGCTAACCTTCAGAGGAGGCCGTTCCCGGAGATGGTTAGGGAGGTTGCCCGGTACTCCGAGGTGGTGATAAGGGCCGCAGAGATGGGTGAAGAGGACGCCTCCTTCGTAGTTAAGAGCGCGCTAAGGGAGCTGTTAGGTATGTGTCTGTGGGTCAGGGAGGACTTAGGGAACGTCAGGAGCATAGCCCTCCACGGAGGCCTCTTCAGGTCTCCCTTCTTCCGCAGGCACTTCACATCCCTACTTAAGAGGTACGCCTTCAACAGGGTAGTTGAGGAGACGGATGGGGCGAGGGGGGTAGGGAGGTGGCTCCTGAGGGAGACCTCCCGGGGGTCTTAAACCACCCTCCGCGTCCGACGAATTGGAGGCGTTTTGGGAGGAGTGGAATGCAAATTATACTGTCAGGTTATATGCGTTTTTAGGAAAGTTGCAGGTCGTTTCCCGCCGTATAATACCGGAGATTATGGCAGAGAAACCCGTATATAAGCGTGGAGGAGGGTTCCTACTTGAGGAGACTCCGGTGCAGGAGGCTTACACGCCGGAGGACTTTACGGACGAACAGAAGATGCTGGCCCAGACGGCCGACGAGTTCATGGAGAAGGACGTCCTACCCAACACCGAGCGCATAGAGTCCCAGGACTTTGACCTCCTCCGCTCCCTCATGAGGAAGGCCGGAGAGCTGGGACTACTGGCCGCCGATATACCCGAGAAGTACGGAGGCCTTGAGCTGGACAAGGTGTCCTCCATGCTCATAGCCGAGAAGATGTCCAAACAGGGGTCCTTCAGCGTAACGTGGGGCGCCCACACCGGTATAGGTACCCTCCCCATAGTCTTCTTCGGGACGGAGGAGCAGAAGCAGAAGTATCTACCCGGGCTGGCCACGGGAGAGCTTATAGGAGCCTACGCCCTGACCGAGCCCAACGCCGGAACCGACGCCATGAACATAAAGACCAGGGCCACCCTATCCGAGGACGGCAAGTACTACGTTCTCAACGGCAACAAGCAGTTCATAACCAACTCCGCCATAGCAGACATCTTCATAGTCTTCGCCAAGGTGGACGGGGAGAAGTTCACGGCCTTCATAGTGGAGAGGGATACCCCCGGCCTTGAGTTAGGGGCGGAGGAGAAGAAGATGGGGATAAAGGGCTCCTCAACCCGGGCCATAACCCTTGAGAACGTGAAGGTGCCCGTTGAAAACGTCGTGGGTGAGATAGGCAAGGGGCACCACATAGCCTTCGGCATCCTGAACATAGGCCGCTACAAACTGGGGGTGGGGGCCGTCGGGGCGGCGAAGTACGCCCTACAGACGGCCGTAGGGTACGCTAAGGAGAGGGTGCAGTTCGGTCAGCCCATAGCCAACTTCGGCCTTATAAAGGAGAAGCTGGCCAACATGAGCCTCCGTCTCTTCGTGGCGGAGTCCATGGTGTATCGGCTCGCAGGACTTCTGGACGAGGCCGTTAAGGAGCTGGACCCGGAGGCTCCCGACTACCCCCGGAAGGCGTGGGACACCGTGGCCGAGTACGCCGTTGAGAGCTCCATAGTCAAGGTCTTCGGCTCCGAGATGCTGGACTACGTCGTAGATGAGACCGTCCAGATATTCGGTGGGTACGGGTACATAGCCGAGTACCCCGCCGAGAGGTTCTACAGGGACTCCCGTATAAACAGGATATTTGAGGGGACGAACGAGATAAACCGCCTCCTGATACCGGGGATGCTCGTGCGCAGGGCGGAGAAGGGTCTGATACCCTTAATACCCGTCGCCGCCAGGGTGGCCAAGGAGACCCTAACCCTGATGCCCACCATGTTGCCGAGGCCGGAGGGACCCCTGTCCGAACCCAAGTTCGCCCTACAGATGGCCAAGAGGATGGCCCTGACCATAGCCGCCGTGGCCGCCGACAAGTTCAGGGAGAGGATAAGGGACGAGCAGGAGGTCTTAGGTGGCCTCGCCGACATCGTCATCTCCGTCTACGGGCTTGAGAGCGCCCTGCTGCGCGCCCTGAAGAGCGGGGACTCCCTCATGGCCTCCATGGTGGACCTCTACGCCTACGACGTCATCAAGTACGTAGAGAGGAGGGCCTACGACTTCCTGCCCTACATGGCCGAGGGGGACGAGCTCAAGGCTCTGGTCTCCATGGTGCGCAAACTCGCAAGGCCCTTCACACCACCCAACGCCGTTATAATACGCCGTAGCATAGCAGAGAGGGTGATAGAGGCCGGAAGGTACCCTTTTACGGACTGAAGAGATGAACAGGCCGTGGTACAAGTTTTACGACGAGGGGGTGCCCCGGAGCATTGACTATCCGGAGGCGCCCCTCCCGCAGCTGGTTGAGGAGAAGGCCCGCGAGTACCCTAAGAACGTCGCCATACACTTCATGAAGACCGATATAACCTACGAGGAGTTCCAGAGGCTCATAGACCGCTTAGCCACCGCCCTGTACGACCTGGGAATCCGCAAGGGGGACAGGGTCTCTATAATGCTCCCCAACTCCCCCCAGTACATGATCTCCTTCTACGCCCTCCTCAAGATAGGGGCCATAGTCGTCCAGACCAACCCCCTGTACATGCCCTACGAGCTGGAGCACATACTCAAGGACTCCGGGGCCGAGACCATAATCACCCTCGCCATCTTGAGGCCCAAGGTGGAGGAGGTCATGAGTAAGGTCCCCCTGAAGAGGGTGATATACACCTCCTTAGCCGAGTACATGCCCACCCTCTTAGGCTTCGGTTACAAGCTCCGGATGAAGATAAAGGGGCTACCCACAGGCATACCCGAAGGGAAGGGGATATACGCCTTTCAGGACCTCCTTAAGTACCCTCCGAACCCTCCGAAGGTGGATATAGACCCCAAGGAGGACGTGGCCCTTTTCCAGTACACCGGTGGCACGACCGGTTTCCCCAAGGCCGTAATGCTCACCCACTACAACTTGGTTGTAAATGCCTACCAGACCATCCACTGGTTCCCCAAGCTGGAATGGGGTAAGGAGACCGTCTTAGCCGTTCTACCCTTCTTCCACGTCTACGGTATGACCGTAGCCATGAACTTCTCCACCCTGACCGGCTCCAAGATCATACTGGTACCCCGTTTCAACGTCAGACAGGTGGTAAAGATCATAGAAAAACACCGCGTCACCCTCTTCCCCGGGGCGCCCAAGATATACATAGACATCATAAACATGCCCGGAGTTGAGAGGTACGACCTCTCCTCCGTGAAGGCCTGTATATCGGGATCCGCCCCCCTCCCGGTGAAGGTGAAGGAGGAGTTTGAGAGGCTCACGGGGGCCAAGCTGGTTGAGGGGTACGGCCTGTCCGAGGCCTCCCCCGTGACCCACGCCAACCCCATACACGGGTTGAATAAGGCCGGGAGCATAGGGATACCCTTCCCCGACACCGACGCCAAAATAGTGGACCCGGAGACCGGGGAGAAGGAGATGCCCGTAGGGGAGCCGGGGGAGTTGGTGGTGAGGGGCCCGCAGGTGATGAAGGGGTACTGGAACAGGCCTGAGGAGACGGCCAGGACCGTTCGCAACGGCTGGCTCTACACCGGAGACATAGCCAAGATGGACGAGGACGGGTACTTCTACATCGTGGACCGGAAGAAGGACATGATAATCGTCTCCGGGTACAACGTCTATCCGAGGGAGGTGGAGGAGGTTCTCTTCCACCATCCGGCCGTGAAGGAGGTGGCCGTAGTCGGCGTCCCCGACCCCGAGAGGGGGGAGAGGGTCAAGGCCTTCGTCGTCCTCAGAGAGGGGGCCACGGCGACCGAGGAGGAGATAATAGAGTTCTGCCGCCAGAGACTGGCCAGGTACAAGTGCCCGAAGGAGGTGGAGTTCAGGAAGGAGCTCCCCAAGACCTTCATAGGTAAGGTCCTGAGGAGAAAACTAAGGGAAGAGGAGGAGAAGAAAGGGTAGGGTAGCCGAACGGTCGGTTCCTGTCCCTAAGGGGATGCGGTTGGTTATCTGACTACGACCCTTTTAATCTCGTCGCCCAACCTAACGAAGTACACCCCGGTCCTCAAAGGGATGGTAGTCTCACCTTTCGCCGTACCCGATGCGACCCTCCGGCCACCCGCATCGTAGACACTATAGGGACATATACTGCACCTTATAAGCACCCTTCTACCCTTTACGGTCAGGAAGATCCCCCCATCGCCCTTCCTCTCCGTGGCGTTTAGGGGCCTTCTCGTGCGGGAGTAGAGGGAGTAGGAGGTATCAACACTATCCAAGGAGATCAGGGGTGCAACGAAGCTGTCGTTCACGGAGTACAGGTACGTGTAATAGGTCGTTATAGAGGAATCAACCTCGTACTCAACGTACCCCACGTTCTTCACGTAGATGAAGTGTATGTAGTCGTGGTAGTAGAACGCCCTCTTGTAAAGTATCCACAGGATCGTATCACCGAGGGATCTAACGGTGTCCCAGAAGGAGTAAAGGAATACGTAATTTATAACTCCCGCAGTTATGACGGTGTCGGTGTCGGGGGAAACGTAGGTATAGCGCATTTCAGACGGGATAAACACGATAGAATCGGTGCGACCGTTACCGTCCAGGTCCCCCACATCGTAGTAATTTCCCGTACGCACCCCACACCAGTCGTAGGCGGGCCACCTATCCCCCTCCATTATAGGGAACTTTAAGGACCTTATAGCTACACTCATACCGGGCACCCTCGCCTTGATCCCGAAGTAAGGT
This sequence comes from uncultured bacterium, assembly GCA_964473735.1. GTDB lineage: Bacteria > Hydrothermota > Hydrothermia > LBFQ01 > LBFQ01 > JAADCS01. Next base: position 30,733 of record CAYYQD010000009.1, on the reverse strand, counting down.
TTTTTAAAGAACTCTACGAGGTAGAAAGTGTTGTAATACGCGTAAAAGGTATCCACACGAAAGGAGTCTGGATTCCAGCTCTTTATAGTTACGATCTGGCTGCCCAGGGGAAGTATGCACCCTATCATGGTGGTATTATCTACACTTATGATGCTGTCAATCTCGTAGCCCGAATGCGACCCTCCGAGGGCGTACCGTCTCATATCCCCAGCTACGTACCCGCTCATCGCCATCTCGGGAGGATAGATCTGCGAAAGTATTACGGGTATCATCTTTCACCTCCTGAGTATAACTTTGTGAAACCTCGTACTCTCCTTATTTTTCTGCATTTTATCTAAAAAGAGTATCTTATATCCGGCCCAAAGGGAAAAGATATTACACTCAATACAGGCATAACTCCGATACCTCCACCTCAAACGGATCGCTGCTGGTTGGGGAGAAATCAAGCCTGACAAAGAGCCTGTTCCTCGGCTTCAACCTCTTCATAAGCTCTTCTGGATCCATAGGGTCATGTTGATTAGGCGGCCGCACTATGCCCGGGATAAGGTCGTCGTAAAAGCTCACATTTACTAAATGCAACCCTTTCCCATACTTTTTACTTTCCATGACATAGAAGTCCTCCTTATCGTGAAGCCAGACCCCCAAAAACAGATAAAATACCCTGTCAGTCTTTACGTAGAACTTTATACCTTTGCTTCCGTAGTACTGTGCGGAGTCCAGATAATTGGTGATAGTACCGGAAGTCGGGACGTAATACGTGGAGCCTGCTACGCGGAGGTCAAAAACAAAACGTGTAGGTTTTCCGAATCTACCCTTGCACCCCTCAAGAGGCGGAAGCTGAGGGGGAATAGTGTCTATACGACCTATGATATCCCTGGTCCACCACTCACCGGGGTCCGGGTCCACAACCTGAACTATGCTATCGCATATAACACCCGGAGCGCAGTATATAGGCCTACGGATCGTATCTCCATCCGGTGTGAGTATTAGAATGTAGTTCGGTACCCGTATGTACGACGTCTCTGCTACGGGTATCACCCCACCTTTCGCCGCCATTAAGATGGCAAACATGCGCAGATATTATAAGGGGAAAATACGACTTGTTCGTAAGTATGGATAAGAAGTACCTGAAGCGAAGGTATTGGACCTTCTGCACGTAGATACGATAAGGTACTCGTTTTTACCCGTACGGACGCGAAAAGGATTATCCCACTTCGGCGGATCGTACGCCCCCTTTACGGAGCGGACTGCGGGGGTAGTACCCCCTTAAAATCCTTCCCCGAATGAGACACCTCTTAGACATTGAAACTGCGGACAGGGGTTTCCTTGATAGGGTGTTGGAGAGCGCGGAGGTATTTCTGAAGGTGCTGGAGCAACCTTCCCGAAAGCTTCCCACCCTCCGGGGTAAGACCGTCCTCTTCATGTTTATGGAGCCCTCAACCCGCACGCAGGCCTCCTTTGAGATGGCGGCTAAGAGGCTCTCGGCGGATACCCTCAACTTCTCCCCCGCCAAGTCCTCCATGAGGAAGGGGGAGACCTTCCTTGATACCCTGTACAACCTTCAGGCTATGGAGGTGGACGGGATAGTGATAAGACACTCCTCCCCGGGCGCCGCTCACTTCGTCGCCCGCCACACTACGGCCAGCGTTATAAACGCGGGCGATGGAGCCCACGAGCACCCCACACAGGCCCTTCTTGACGCCTTCACCGTAAAGAGGAGGTTGGGAACGTTGAGCGGCCTTAAGGTGCTGATAGTGGGGGACATACTCCACTCCCGGGTTGCCAGATCCAACCTCTTCCTGTGGCGTACGTACGGTAGCGAGGTACTCTTCTCCGGCCCTCCGACCCTCCTTCCAAAGGAGTTTGAGAGTCTGGGTGCCAGGGTCGTGGAGCTGGACGACGCCTTAGCCGAGGCGGACGTGGTCATGGTTCTGAGGCTCCAGAGGGAGAGGATGGAAGGTTCTTTTGTCCCCTCCGTGAGGGAGTACAGGCGATTCTGGGGTATCACCAGAGAGAGACTCAAGGTCCTAAGGAAGGACACCCTACTCATGCATCCGGGACCGGTGAATTGGGGGGTTGAGATGGACTGGGAGGCGCAGGAGCGGCCTAACACTGTCATACTGGAGCAGGTTAAAAACGGAGTCGCCGTCAGGATGGCCGTCCTCTACCACCTTCTGGCTAAGGCGGAGGACTTAGGATGAGGGACGTATGGAACTACCCGCTGAACGCCCTTACGGTTAAGAAGCTGACGCTGAGTTTCGTCTTTTTGGTGGTGGGCTTAGGGTTCTACTCCGTTTTTACCTACGCCGCCTATTACCTCTCCGGGTTGGACGTCTCCCGCGTCTGGAACCTCCACCACCTCTTTCCCGTCCCTCTATGGGCGAAGAGCTTTCCGGTATATGTGGCGGAGAGGGGTGGGAGGTTCATATTGGAAAGCGACTGGAGTAAGTTCAGCCCCATCTCCAAGATCGTATGGATACTGGGCGTCCTGCTCCTCCTCTGGTCGTACTTTACGGCGGGGATAGGGGTCTCCAAGCTGGAGCTGGAGAGCCAGAGGGGGGACCCGTTCTACCCCCTACCATCCGCCTTCAAGGAGGCCATCAGGCGGAGCGGACTGTTCTGGAGTACGTCTCTGGTCCTCTTAGGGGTGGGTGTGGTCGTCTTCGTGGTACATGCCCTGGTGTCCGTGTGGGGTAGGGTACCCGGCCTGTTCTACCCCGCCGTTGTGGTCCTCATACTCACCTTCGGCTTCTTAGTTCTCCTTTCCCTTCTCCTTATATACATGCTCGTAGGTTGGGCCTTCGTCCTGATATACGGCCCGGCCGTCTCCGTCTCCATGGAGGGGGACACGTTTGACCTCTACTACGAAGGCTTCAGCATATTCAACGAGAAACTCCACAGGTTCTTCCTCTACGAGGTGTGGATATACTCCCTGAAGGTGGTGGCCTTCTCCGTATTCACCTTCGCCCTCTTCAGGGCGGTCAGGCTGTCCGCCCGCCTCCTTGAGATTCTACTTCCGAGGTTCAAGTTCGTCTATTATCCTGCCCTGTCCCACTTTACCCTGCCCCAGCTCCCCTATCCGGTGGCTTACTATCTGGCCTTCGTACTACCTATGGACGTATATGCCCCCACCAGTACCCCCATTCCCACGCGCACCACCTACGCCTTCTCTCTGGCGTTTGACGTATGGATGCTGATTCTCCTGATCGTGGCTCTCTCCTACTGGACGAGCCTCACGTGGACGGGCAGACTGCACGCCTACGCCCGCATCCTCAAAGAGAAAGATGGGATAGACATCTTCAGGGTGCGACCCGTCGCCAACCTCTCGGAGGTCAGGGATGGAGGCGAAGAGGTACGGTAGGTGGTACGTACTGAACGGAAAGCGGTTCGCCGTCAGGAGGGTAAAGGGAGGGTACGAGGTCCTGTACGAGGGTAAGCACTACTTCGTAAGCACGAGTCCGGGGTTCGCCTCTTCCACCCACGAGGAGAAGAGGGACGAGGTCAGGGCCCCCATGACGGGCAGGGTGGTGAAGGTCCCGGTTGAGGAGGGGCAGACGGTAAAGGCAGGGGAAACCTTGGTCGTAATAGAGGCTATGAAGATGGAGACGACCCTGACGGCCCCGGAGGACGCCGAGGTGGTGGAGGTGAGGGCCTCGGAGGGGGAGATAGTTCAGGAGGGAGACCTTCTGGTAAGGTTGAGGTTCGTAAGCGGGGATAGTTAGCCAATATTGTTCTATCATAATAGAGCAATTTTTATCCGGGGATCGTACGAATCACCTCTATCTGGCGCATGGCCACAGGACGGGTGGGGATAAGGGCTCACGTCGGTAAAGAAAGCATCACCGTAGCATCCCTTAGTCCCTTAGCTAAATTGAAACGTTCGCTTAAGCACCGGTAGAATCCTCCCCTATGAAACTCTACGAGTGCGTACCCAACTTCTCCGAAGGGAGGAACGAGGAGACCATAAACGCCCTAAGGGAGGCCATAGAGTCCGTGCCGGACGTGAAGCTGCTGGACGTGGAGAGGGACCCGGACCACAACAGGAGCGTCTTCACCTTCGTGGGGACGGCAGAGGGCGTTCTGGATGCGGCCTTTCGGGCCGTGAAGGTGGCCGTTGAGCGTATAGATATGAACAAGCACGAGGGAGCCCACCCGAGGATAGGGGCGGCCGACGTCGTTCCCTTCGTCCCCCTCTTTGATGCCACCATGGAGGAGGCCGTTAAACTGGCCCACTCTCTGGCCCGCAGGCTGGCCGATGAGCTGAACCTTCCCGTTTACCTCTACGGTGAGGCCGCCCAGAGGCCTGACAGGTACGACCTCTCCAACATCCGCAAGGGGCAGTACGAGGGCCTCGCCGAGAAGATGAGGGACCCCAACTGGAAACCCGACTACGGACCGGATACCCCTCACCCCACGGCCGGGGCTACGGTCGTAGGGGCAAGGAAGATACTGGTGGCCTACAACGTGAATCTGAACAGCAGGGACCTTAAGGCGGCGAAGAGGATAGCCCGCAGAGTCAGAGCCAGGACGGGAGGCCTCGCCTTCGTTAAGGCACTGGGCTTTGACCTCCCCACGAAGAACATGGTGCAGGTTTCCATGAATCTGGTGGATTACGAGAGGACACCCGTACACGCCGCCTACGAGTACGTCAAACTCTGGGCGGATAGGTACTCCCAGCCGGTCTATGAGAGCGAGATCGTGGGACTCGTTCCCCTCAAGGCTCTGGTGGAGGTAGTTAGGTTCTACCTCAAACTCAACGACTTCAAGGAGGACCAGATAATTGAGAGCAGGATATACGACGGATGGACGCTGGACCTCTACCTATCGGACTTAGCCTCTTCGGAGGCCGTACCCGGTGGTGGAGCCGTCTCCGCCCTCTCCTTAGCCCAATCCTCCGCCCTCCTCTCTATGGTCGCCGGCATAGGCCTGAAGAGAAAGAAGTACAGGGAAAATTGGGAGAAGTTTGGAGAGATAAGGGACAGGGCAAAGGCTATCCTCAAGAGGGCCAAGGAGCTGATCTACGAGGACGTGGAGGCCTTTAACGGGGTGATGGAGGCCTACAGGCTCCCCAAGGACGCCCCGGAGAGGAAGGAGGCCATACAGAGGGCCCTTATAAAAGCGGCGGAGGTACCCCTTGAGGTCATGAGGCTCGCCAGAGAGGCCCTGAGTCTCGCGCAGGATCTTGAGCCCATAGCCCCCAGGGCTGCTGCCAGCGACGTAATGGTCGCCCGATACCAGGCCGAAGCGTCCCTGAAAGGGGCGGCCGAGAACGTTAAAATAAACCTCCAGTCCATGGAGGATGGGGAGGATAGGAGAAGGATAGAGGAGGAGATGAAGACCCTTCTCGGGTAAAGGGCGACCGTAAAATCCTCCGTATGTACCTTTTGAAGGTTGAGGGTCTTTACGTTGAGATAGGGGGAAAGAGCGTACTGGAGAACGTGAATCTTACCGTTAAGAGGGGGCAGGTGGTATCCGTTCTGGGGCCAAACGGGGCCGGTAAGACCACCCTCCTTCGGGCCATAGCCGGATTAGTGCCGTACAGGGGAAAGGTGACTGTCGGGGGGAAGATAGCCTACCTACCTCAGGAGAAGGGCTTTAACCCGTACGTCCCCTTTACGGTTGATGACGTGGCCCATATGGGGGTCAGGGATAGGGAGGTGGTGGATGACTTCCTCCGTCGCTTCGGGGTGCCGGACGTACGCCGTAGGTTCAGGGACCTGTCGGGTGGCCAGAAACAGAAGGTCCTCATAGCCCGTTTCTTAGGGGTGGGGGCGGACCTCTTCCTACTTGACGAGCCCCTCACGGGTCTGGACACGGTGGCCCAGAAGGAGTTTGAGAGCATCCTGAAGGACCTCAAGGGTATGGGGAAGGGGGTGGTGATGGTTAGCCACGACATAGGGCACGCCCTATCGGTTTCGGACGCCGTCCTCTGTCTCAACAGGACGGTCTTCTACCACGGAAAGCCGAAGTACGACCCCGTCATCTTCTCCCGGACGTACGGCATAGAGGTCGTTCCCCTGCAGCACAGACACCCTAAGTGAAGGTCCGGGTGAATCTCCCTTAAAATCCTACCGTCATGCTGGTCGTTCTGACCTTTATAGTTCGTTTCAACAGGTACGACCTCAACTCCTTACCAAGGGTCTCCGAGTATCCGGGGTACCCGGAGGTACCCGTTAAGGTACTCACTCTGGAGCTGGCACCCGACGAGTACGTGAAGGGTATTGAGGTTAAGAGGGTAAAGAGGGTCCCCATCTCCTACAGTCTGACCTTCACGCAGGTGGTGGATACGCCGGGAGGGAGGAAGGTCCCCCGTGTTCTACCGGGCCTATATCCCAAAGAGGTCGTGGTCGTGGGCAATCAGGGTTTCCTGAGGGGCAGGAAGTTAGCCTTCGTTCTGGTAAGTGCCATAACCGTAGAGAACGGACGGACCTACCTGAACGAGGAGGTGGAGTTCAACGTGGTGAAGGGGCACGAGAGCCGGGATTACGAGGTTCCGGCCCGCTCCGACCTCCCCCTATGGCGGGACGTATTCCGTCATCTGAACGTAGTCTCCCCTAAGGACAACTACGTACCGGGCAACGCCATAGACTACGTGATACTTACCACGGAGGACCTGAAACCCTACTGGGAGCCTCTGGCAAGACTCCGGAACGCTATGGGGATCCGGACGGAGATATTCACGGTGGAGTGGGTCACGGAGCGCTTCCCCGGAGAGTCGGTACCGGAGAGGATAAGGAACTTCCTCAAGTACGCCTATCGTACGTGGGGTATAACCTACCTGTTGATAGGGGCGCCTCCCGAGTACGTTCCCCCTCTCAGGACCTACGTGGGTGTCTTCGCCGACACATCGGCCGACTGGTTCGGCAGGTACTTCCAGAACTTTGAGCTCACGGACTACTACTACTCCGCCCTTGACGGGGACTGGAACCCCTCTGCGGACGCGTGGGAGGGGGACATGGAGGGTATATGGGACAGGTACATAGACCTCATGCCCGACATAGTGGTCGGGCGCTTTCCGGCGAGGACTCCGGAGGAGGTACAGATCTACGTGTCCCGTATATACGAGTACGAGACGGAAACGGACTTCAGTCTCCCAAGGTACCTGTTCATGGCCTCCAACCTGTGGGGAGACACCGTAGACCCCGACAGCGCGGACGGGTGCCTCATAACCTACGAACTGGGGGCGTCCATCTCCACGGGAGAGGAGAGGTTCCTGTGCGAGAGGCCTTCGTCCGAGGTCAGAGACAGCATAAACACCTTCTCACCCACCTTCCTCTTCGGCATAGGGCACTCCAACCACAGGGTTATAATGACCCGCAACTCCCATTCGGCCTACGACGCCTACGACTACAACCGTATAAACCAGATATCGGCACCGTGGAGGTTCGTCGCCGGGTGGATAGGGTGTTTCATAAACGACCCCTTTGACAACTCCATCGGTCTGGAGATGGTCAGGAAGGGGAAGGCCGTGGCCTCCGTGGGGGCAGCCAAGGCCGACTTCTCCCTCTCTTCCATCGTATTCTGGAAGCCCTTTATGGACACCCTCAACGTTCGGCCCGGGTTCCCGATCTTAGGGGACGTGGTCTTTGAGGCCAGAACCACCTACGTGACCATCGCACAGTTCTCCCCTCTGTACCGCCATCTCCTTTACACCTACGCCATCGTGGGGGACCCCGTGGTTAGGGTCTTCAACAGGCGCCGCAGGGCCATAGGGGTGGAGGTGTCCCCCTCCGACTCCTCCCTGAACTTCTACGTGTACGACTCCCTCACCACCTCCCCATTGCCGTACGCCCGGGTGGGGGCGACGGACGGGAGGGTATCCTTCGGCCCTTCCTACACGGACGCCCTCGGTAGGGCGACCCTAACCGTAGGGGCGGGCAGTACGTACTGGAGCGTGTGGCACCCCAACGCCCTTATAAAGGTGGGAACCACGGACGTATCCGTTGCCGGTTTCGTCCTCCGTGTGGATTCGGCCGCCCTCCTTTCCCCCGGCGATACCACGACCCTGAGCGTCTGGATAAGGAACTACGGCACGGATCCCGCTAACGGGATAAGACCCGTAGTCCTCTCCTACGACCTCTACGTCCTCACGGCCCCTTCACCGCAGGATATACCACCCGGAGGTACCGCCCGGTACGACTGGACGGTGGTGCGCTCCCCCTACCTGTCCTCACCCATGGCCTCCGTAAGGGTTGTGGCCCCCTCCCTTGACGATACTTTTCGCATCTCCACGGGATTTCCGAGGGTTGAGTTCATCTCCGCGACGTGGCACGCCCACTACGATACGGTGTTCCTCTTCTTCAACGTGGCCAACGGTGGAACGGACACGGCCTACGACGTCAGGGTGGTGCCGGACAGCACGCCCTTCGCTACCTTAAGCGTCGGTAGGTACGACACCCTTCCCCCGGGGGCCGCTACGGAGTACGCCCTATCGGTGAGGATGTTCGGGCCCCTCTCGGACGGGCAGAGGGTCCGGTTTCGGCTGTACGCCGGGGGCGTCATGTACGACACCTTCTCCGTAGTTCTAAGGAGCGCTCCCCCCATTCCCACCATGAGGGACTACTGGAGCGAGCCCGGTCAGGGGGAGGTGACCCTCAGGTGGTCCTACGTCTTCCCGTACGACGCCCGCCTGACCTGGAGGGTGGCCCGCGCCTCTACGGGCAGGACCCTGAATACCACAACGCTCCGCGGAAGCCTCTTCTCCCTGAAGGGCTCCCCCCTCCGCCCGGAGACGGTAGTGGTGTATCCGGTCGTTGATGGCGTGGAAGGGCCTCCTCTGTTCTCTACGGTCGTCGCTCCCCAGCCGGATCTCTTCCGAAGCCGATACTTGGAGCTTATAAGGTTCTCCTCCGTGCCGGTCTTTACCTCCAACTCGCAGGTCGTTATGGCCCAGCTGCGCAACTACACCGCGGAGCCGGAGATAGTCGTGGCCACGGCCTACAACCGGATAATATCCCTGACCTACGACACCCGCCGCGTACTCTGGGACGTGGAGACCGAAGGATGGATAGAGGTGCCTCCCGTAGTGGCGGACGTCAACGGAGACGGGAAGTACGAGGTAATCTTCGCCACGACCTTCTACCTCTACGCCCTCAGCGGGTACGACGGCTCCGTCGTTTGGCGCACCCCGTTGCCCACCTTCCCCGGAGAGATTGACTCCACCCCTTCTCCCATGTACCTGATGGTCACCCGTCCCTTCGCCGACAGTACCCCTTACATCTTCGTACTCTCCCATCACGGCAGCGCCCTCCTCTTCAACGGCAGGGGGGAGCTCGTGGCCTACAGGCTGGATACGGTGGCCTCCTCTGACATAAGGGATACCGTCCGGATATCCCCTCCGGCCACCTACGACTTCAACGGGGACGGGAACTACGAGATAGTGTATAAGGTGCGGGATAGCCTAAGGGTAGTGGACGGCAACCTCAACCCCTTCCCCGGATTCCCGCTCTACATCCCCGGCCTGACCACCGGCCTCTTCGTCCATAACATGGACTCGGACCCGGAGATGGAGATATTCCTGTGCGGGCACAGGAACTACGTGATTGAGAGCGACGGCACCATCTCCCTGCACGACACCCACATGAACTCCAACCACATCTGCCTGCCCCTTGACTTCAACGGGGACGGTAAGACGGACGTAGCGATATACCATCCGGTCTATGGAACTATCTCCATCTGGGAGGTAAGCGATACCGGGCTGGTCCCTCTCATGAGGGAGAACCTTACCCTGAGCACGAAGGTGAAGTTCGGTATATCCACCGACGTAAACGGGGACGGGGCCGACGAATTCCTGTTGTCGGACAGCCGAAGCAACCTCCACGCCTACTCCTTCGGATGGGACAGTCCGGACCTCCCCGGTTTCCCCATAGACCTATCCGATGGGAACGGTCTCCGGAGCTCGGAGGTGGTGTCCCCCTCCGCCTTTGAGTACGACGGCCACCTCTACATCTACGGCCCTACGGAGGCCAACCTCCTGTACGTCTGGAGGAGCGAGGGCAGGCCCTTCTGGGGGATGAGGTACGCCAACCGGTGGGCCACCAACTCCCCCATAGACTCGCTTCCGGACGAGGTACCCGTGAGCGTCAGGGAGGAGGTCCGGATCCCCGGAGAGCTAACCTACATCCTGAAGGGTAGGGATCTAACCGTCCGAGGCAACGGCAAGGTAAAGGTGAGCATATACGACGTCTCCGGCAGGATCCACGGGCGGTTCGTAGGGGAGGGGGAGGTCAGGGTCAGGCTGAGCCTACCCGGAGGGGTGTATATGGTACGGGCCAGAGACGATGAGAGGGGTAGGACGTTCAAGGTGATAGTTAGGTAGCGTCCGTAGAATCCCCCCTTGCGTATTCTGGTGATAAACTGGCAGGATTGGGCCCACCCGATGGCGGGGGGTGCGGAGGTACACCTGAAGGAGGTCTTCACCCGCATAGCGAGGAAGGGGGTGGAGGTGCATCTCCTCTCGTGCGGGTTCAAGGGTGCGAAAGCCTACGAGGTCCTTGAGGGAATACACGTGCACAGGGTTGGGAGCCGTCCGGTGTTTAACTTCTTCGTCCCGAAGAAACTGCGCGCCCTTGAAGGTAAATACCGCTACGACCTCCTGATTGAGGACCTGAACAAACTACCGTTTTACACGATGTTTTACAGCCGCACACGTAAAAAGCTGGCCCTGTTGCACCACCTATTCGGACGGACGATATACGAGGAGACCAACCCTCTGGCGGCCACCTACGTCTTCCTTCAGGAGAGACTCATACCCGTCCTGTACAGGGAGTGGCCCTTCGTGGTGGTGTCGGAGAGTACAAGGGAGGAGCTGGTTAGGGGAGGGGTGCCGGAGGAGAACGTACGGGTGGTGTATAACGGTATAGACGTCGTCAGGTTCAAGCCCATGCCCAAGTACGCCCAGCCCACCGTCCTATACCTCAACCGTTTCAGGAGATACAAGAGACCCGATTTAGCCGTCAGGATATTCGCCGAAGTCAGGAGGAGGATGCCGGAGGCCAGAATGCTCATGGCAGGGAAGGGGCCTTACCTTGAGAAGGTGAAGCGCCTGTCGGAGAGGTTGAGGGTGCCGGTGGATTTCTTAGGTTTCGTTCCGGAGGAGGTAAAGGCCGAGGTTATGGCGAAGTCGTGGGTCCTGTTAAACACCTCCTCAAAGGAGGGTTGGGGGTTGGTGAATATGGAGGCCTTCGCCAGCGGAACGCCCGTTGTGGGGTTCAGGGTCCCGGGGATGCGGGACTCGGTAAGGGACGGGTACAACGGTTATCTGGTGGAGTACGGGGATATTGAGGGGGCAGCGGAGAAGGTACTGAAGGTCCTTCAGGACGGAGATCTCAGGAATAGACTTTCGGAGAACGCCCGTAGGTTCGCCGAAGGTTTTACGTGGGACAGGGCGGCGGAGGAGACCTTAGAGGTCATAGAGGACGTGGTGCGTAGGCAGGATTAGCTTTCCCCCTCCTCCTCCGGAGAGTCCTCCCACACCCTGCTATAGACCTCCCTCATCCTCTGGAGGGAAACCTTCGTGTATATCTCCGTCGTCCCTATTGAGGCGTGTCCCAGTAGCTCCTGTACGGTCTTGAGGTCGGCCCCCCCCTCCAAAAGGTGGGTGGCGAAGGTGTGCCTGAGGACGTGGGGATGTACCCCGTATAGACCCGCTACCTTCTCAAACGCCCTCTTTATTAGGCGGTAGGCCCTGTACCTATCAACGGGAAACAACCTATCCCCGCCCGCCATTCTACGCTCAAGTACGGGATACAGCGTGGGGTGGATGGGTACCGTCCTGTACTTTCCCCCCTTCCCCTTTACTCTCATCAGGCCGGTATTCAGGTCCACATCCTTGGCGGTAAGGGAGAGGAGCTCGCTTATACGGAGGCCGGTGCCGTACAGGACCATTATCATATCCTTCGCCAACCTCTCCTCCTCTTTCTCCGGCTCCCACTCGGTTATCATCTTCTTGAGAACGGTAAGGTTTATGGGTCGGGGCAGTCTCTTCGGACGCTTCGGGGTGGAGAGAACCACGGAGGGATCTCTGGAGATGTACCCCCGGGAGAGGAGGAAACGGTAGAACGTCCTTACCGCCGTTATCTTCCTCCCGATAGATGAGGGGGATAGACCCGAGTCGTTGAGGTACAGGGGGAACCTCCTCATCTCGTCCCGCGATACGCTCAAAGGGGACGTACCTACCGTGTCGCAGAACTCGGCGAACTGTAATAGGTCCCGGCGGTAGGCCTCTACGGTGTTGCGGGACCTACCCCTCGCCCGCAGGTGGTTCAGGAACTCCTCAAGGTGGGGGAGACTCATCCCTCAATTCTAACCGGTGGGGAAGGGGGAGAGAACATCTCTTCCGGAGTCCTTAGAAGATGGCGGGATACGTAGATGGGAATACCGGCACGGAGGGCGAAGGCTACGGCGTCGGACGGTCTGCTGTCCAGAACTACGTGGTGTTTCACCCAGAAGAACAGCGGTTTCACCAGATGTATCCGGGCAAGGTACGCCCCGTCCTTGAGGTCGTATATCTCCACCTTCAGGGGCCTCAATCCCGAGAGCCTTACGATACTGACCATGAGGTCGTGGCTGAGTGGCCTCCAGAACCGTTCTCCCCTGAGGGCCATACTTATGGATAGGGCCTCGCTGGTGCCTATCTCCATCACCACGGCACCCGTCCCCGGTGGGCCCTCCAAGAATAGGAGGTTCCCGAATACTCTTACGTTGCTAACCTCCACCAGACTCGCTACGAGAAGGAACATACCTCATTTTAAGGCGGATCACCTCTACCTTACAACCACCTTACGGAAACCTCCGGGTGTCCTTACGAAGTAGATTCCGGTGGGGAGCCCGTGGTTGGGGGTTTGCCTGCCCGACACGTCGTACACGGCTAACACACCTCCGTCGCACACTATCCTCCTATCCTTCACCCTGCACACGGCCTTTCTGCGGACCGTCCTCCTTTCGTTTATGGCGAGGGAGCGGGGGTCGTAGGTGGGTAGAACGAGGCGGGAGGAGTCCAGAATAACGGAGTTGTGGGCCACGAGTTTTGTGGGGTCGTCTATCTGGAACGGGGCACCGGTGTTGGGGTTGGGTTCGTAGGATGGGAACTTGGAGGAGGTGACGTACAGCCTTATCCTGTGTCCGGTGTTGAAGACGTAGGCGGTGTTCCTCATCCTTATCCTCACCCTGTAGGTGTCCCCCGGGGTTATTAGCTCCTCCCTGTCCGTTCCGTTCCGGCTCCTCATCCGCAGCACCCCCTCCGTTATAAGTATGGCCCTACCATCCGGGTAGACGTCGGCCAGAAATACCATGAAGTCGGTGTCGTACCTGTCGGAGGAGACGTTAAGGTCGACGGTGGGTGCCCCCACCACGGCCAGCGGATAGGCTACGGTGTCGGAGGTGAATTTCAGGACGTCCCCACGGGAGTTCCACGGGGATAGGTCCCTCGGGCCGAAGAGAGAGGAGTCCCTGTCTATGGATCCCCCTATGTAGTCAAACCCACCGATGGCGGGGACGGGGTCGTCGGGGTCGTAGGTGTAGGTCAGGGTGGAGGGGGATGGGGGGGACGGTTTCAGGCTGCTGTCGGGATGGAGGTAGAGGTAGGTCGTCGCTCCGCCGGGAGGGGGGAAGGTGTCACTCCTCACCCATCGGTTGAATAGGTGAGTATCCGGCGCGCTCACGTCCCCCATGAGGTAGAAGGTCACCTTCGGCATCGTGTCCCAGTCCCATCCCTCACCGCGGGTGTGGTAGAGTACCCAGTTTATGACGTAGGTGGCTATTGGGGCGGAGGCGTTGGAGGGAAAGGTAAGGTCCCCCACGTGGGTGTTGCCCAGGTCGTGCATCCACGGTCCTACGAGCAGGTACTGCTTCCCCCTCGCTCCGCTTCCACCCCCGTACTGGAGGCCCTGAAAGGCTCCGATGGCCCCCTCCGTAAAGGCGTCAAACCACCCCGTCAGGTGAAGGCCCGGCTCCGAGTAGTAGGAGAGCCTCTCGTACCCGTTTACGGCGTACCAAGGTGTGGTATCCGAATAAACGTAGTACCTCTCCAAGGTGTCCAGCATGTGCGTGGCCCCCACGGCCGTAAGCCAGTACTCCGCTATGAACCGCCTGAATACACCACCGGGATAGACCTCGTCGTACAGGTTTATACCCGCGACGGCGGGGGACATACAGGTCAGGGGGAAACCGGTGCCCGCAAGGAAGTACTGCGAGAACCCTAAGGCGGAACCTCCTACGGTGCATATCTGCCCGTTCGCCCACGGGCGGGAGTTTATCCACGTGGCGACATCGTATCCGTCCTGCAACGTTCCCCATCCGTCAGCGAGGAAGGGCATCCGGTCCCCCGTGCTTCCCCAGTACCCCCTGAAGGTACTTACCACGTACGCGTACCCCATGGAGGTCAGGTAGGGTATGTACGTTGCCCCGATTCCGAAGGTGTCGTAGGGGGTCCTCACCAGAATTACGGGGGAGGGGAAAGTGTCAGTACCGGAAACGGCGCTGTCAGGTAGCCAGACGTACACCTTCAGGGTCTCGCCATCGCGGGCGATAACGTCGGCGTTAAAGTGAATGAAAGAGGTAAGCAGAAACATCTCCGCATTTTACGGTAGTTTTAGTGCCGTGGGGAAGATGTACGGACTCTACTCCCCATATTCAACGAAGCAGTCGGTTGAATCCTTCCCATCACGGAGGAGTACCTTAACGGTGGGCTCTATCCACCTCTCCTCGTAGGAGTTGTTCCAGATTACGAAATGTAGGGTACCCTCGCGGTTCAGGTAGCACGTGAAGGTACTGTCCCCCTCAAGGGTGTGCATACTCCAGCTTGAATCTCCGTCTCTCCTGAAGTAGGTGAAACCCTTCTCATCAAAGAGGACCACGGAGTAGTCGTTGGGGTCCGCTCCCGAGACCTTTAGAACTAACACCCTGTCCGCCGGGACCTTCAGGGAGAAAGTCTTGCTGTACCTCGGGTGAATCCTGAAAGTGCGCTCAAACACGAGGCTATCCATCGCCACCACCCACAGGAGCATGGTGAAATTCTAAACCCGGGGGAGGGGGGACCCCCCCTCCCTTTTATCTAACTAAGACGCGATATGTCCTATCCCTGACCTTCACGAGGTATATACCCGACTTCAGCGGTAGGAAACCTTTGCCCGAGGCTACGAGGCGACCGTCTACGGAATACACGCTGGCGTCGTCGTAGGCTTCAACTCCACCCCTCACGACCTTGAGGGCTTCGCGGACGGTTATAGGGGATTCGGAAACCTCCGTTGCGTTCCACCCATCAAACCATACGTTGTCGGAGGCGTATTCACGGTAGGCTATACAACCACCCCCGACCCCGGGACAGTAATCCACGACCGCTCCGAAAGTCGTGGTGGCGTTGTGATCGTTTATAGCCACCAGAGAGGCGGACCAGCCGTTGGCCGAAGCGGAGGAGGTGTAGAAGACCGTATCCCAGGAGGATACGAAGGTGGAGACGAACTTGAAGAGGGTGGTGTTCCTGTCCCTGTGGACGTAGGGGTAGTTCATGTAAGCTCCGGAGGGATAAGCGTAGTTGGTGGGTGGGAACGGAGAAGGAGAGGCCCACGTAGTCCCGCCATCGGTGGAGTAGGAGTAATGCACGTCCCATACGTTCGTGGATGGGTGCCTGTTAGCCCATACCACCACGGCCTGTTGGGAAGATACCGCTCCACCCCCCGCCGTTATAGAGACGTGGCGGGCCGTATCCGGTAGGGCGAGGTTATTCACGTCGTCCGCGTAGGGTGATGGGGCGTTGAAGGTTACCACTACGACGTTGGTGTCGTTCTTCACGTAGGCGTGGTACCCCCGTCCGTTCTCCGAGATGTATATCTCTGCCCACGTCGTGTTGTTGTTGGCGTACACGATGTCCCACGTCTCTCCGCTGTCCACGGAAACACCCCTATAGACCCTCCTGCTGTTCGTGATGTAGGTCAGGGCCAGCTTCCCGTCGCTGTTTACGGATATACGCGGCCTATCAACGGTGTCCTTAGGAACGAGCTCGTACCAGTTCCAAGCACTTCCGTCAAGGCGCATTCTGCGCAGGTACAGGCCCTGTCCAGTGCTGGTTGAGGAGTCGTCCCAGTTTATCACGACGTACAACCACGGGTTCGTCCCGGGACCCACGGCTACGTCTATACCCTGATAGTCTATCTCACCAACGACGTCCATGTAGGTGACCCTGCTCCACGAGCTGCCTCCGTCGGTGCTCTTCCATACCTCAAGGGTGTCATCCCTGAGTCCGGGGCCTTCCATGAGAACGGCCACGAAGATATCACCGTCGTCCGATACGTCCATGGCCAGACCGTAAGGGTTTCCGTTGTTTGCGCTCCTTATCAGAACGTCCGTCCCCCACAGGGGGGTAAAGGGAGCCTCCTCCCCGTTATCCCGGAACTTCGGGCCCTCCACGAGCCCCATATCTCCGGGTTGAACACCGGCCCTTACCACCCTTACAGAGGAGCGGGTATCCGCACCATCTACGTGTAGCCTTACGGGGTTCGGTGCCGTCTCCATTGCGGCCGTCCTCACCCCCTGGGGCGTCATGCTGATAACGAGGATGCTTAGCATTTTTACCTCCTTTGTGCCTCTAAATTCTAAACTGGAAAGGGAACGGATTTCAACGGGTATGTTGCAATATTTTGCAAGTTGCAGAATGTATTAGTACTTTCACGTTCTACTGGTGGTATCCGGCGCAGATGAGGTTATAAACGCGATAAGAACGGAATTACAATCCGACCCGCCTTTCGCTGGATGATTACCCCAGTGCTCCCATATCTTTTAGTATCTCCCTCGCTACGGCGACGTCGTCAAACGGAAGTCTATGGCCCTCCACCTCCTGGTACCTCTCGTGCCCTTTCCCGAGTATGGCCACGATGTCCCCCTCTCCGGCCAGAGACAGCGCCCGGCGTATGGCCTCCCTCCTGTCCGGTATCACTACGGGTTCAAGGGAGACGAAACCCCTGCGGACCTCCTCTATTATGGCCATGGGGTCTTCCCACCGGGGGTTATCCGAGGTCAGGACGGCCACGTCCGACCACCTCTCAACCGCCCGGGCCATCTCGGGCCTCTTTCCCCTGTCCCGGTTCCCTCCGGCCCCAAAGACCACGATGAGACGGCGGGCGTGGGGCCTTAAAACCGCCAGCACCCTATCTATGGCGTCGGGGGTATGGGCGTAATCCACGAAGACGTGGAAGGGGCCGGAGAACACCCTCTCCAACCTCCCCGGCGGTCCCCCTACACCTTTAAGGGCACCGGCCACCTCATCCTCCGGGAATCCGAGCAGTACGGCCGAGGCGAAGGCTGCCGTCAGGTTGTACGCGTTGAAGTCTCCGAGTAAGCGGGTCCTTATCTCTCTGCCTTTAACCTCAACCACCGTACCTTCGGCGGACTCCGAGAGTACGGAGAAGGGAAAGTCTCCTCTCCCTCTACCGTAGGTAAAGACCTCACCGCGGGCGGACGAGATGAAAGCCCTCGCGTTGGGGTCGTCGGCGTTTATAAGGGAAACCCCGGATTTCCGAAAGAGTAAGGTCTTCGCCCTCAGGTACTCTTCAAAACTGCCGTGGTAGTCTATATGGTCCCATCCGACGTTGGTCAGGACACCCACGGCGAAGTCTATCCCCTCAACCCTCCCCTGTACCAACCCGATGGACGACACCTCCATTACGGCGAACCTCCCCCCCTTCCTTGCGGCCCTCCCCAAGATACGGCGCAGGTAGAAGGCCTCCGGCGTGGTTAGTCTGGCCTCCCTTTCATCGTGGAGGTCGTCCCATATTACGGTGCCCACGAGGGCGACCCTCTCCCCCAAGCGCTCTAAGGCGTGGCGGAGCAGGAAGGCCGTTGTGGTCTTGCCGTTGGTCCCGGTTATACCCACGACCCTCACCTTCCTCCAGTCGGGATAAACCTCATCAGATAACTTCAGGGCGGCCCTCCTCGTATCCTCCGCTACTATCTGAGGAACGTCGTAGGGGAGTCTCTCCGGCGTTATAAGAAGGGTCGCTCCCCTCCGGAGGGCTTCGGGGACGTCCCCTGAGTTGTCAAAGGTCCTCCCCCTTATTACGACGAAGGCCGTTCCCTCCTCAACGTCCTCCAAAAGGTGGGTTATTTCCTTAACCTTCAAGGTGCGATTATACGATGGAGGGAGGAGGCGATTGAACCTTCACCGTACGCAGTACGCTGAACACCGTATCTTCCGACTCCCACGGCACCACAGCGTAGCCGTCCCCCCTCCGGACGACGCTCCGGAACTCCTCCTTACGGAAACCGTACCTGCCGAGCAATTTCATCAGATCCTCCGTTCTCCAGAATCGGGCGTGGGCGTAGAATCTGTGCCCCTCTGCGCCCTTTCGGGCGTACTCCCTACCTATCCTGCTATCGGCCGGGACGTACCCCAGAATGAGACGTCCTCTTTCCTTTAGGACCCTCCTTATCTCCGAGAGCGTAGCCTCAACGTCGTCCAAAAAACACACGGTAACTATCAGGAGTACCACGGAAAAGGATCCATCTTTGAAGGGTAGGGCCTCCCCTCTACCGGCCACCACGTTCTCAAGCCGCTCACGGGCCATCCGAAGTGAGGGCAGAGAGGGGTCAAGGCCGAACCGCACCCCCAGAGGGCCGGCGAACCTGCCCGTGCCTACCCCCACCTCCAGAGCGGGGCCGGGTGGTAGCTCCCCGCATACGGCCCTCAGCTCGTACCTATACACCTCCTTCCCCCGGGAGACGAACCAGAGGTCGTAGTCCTCCGTATAGAGGTCAAAAGGCCTGTGCATCATCCCCCCACCGTTCAAAGTGCATCCGAGCCCGAGGTCCATAGGGGAGAAGGGCAGGGCAGCTTTCCCGAAAACCCTTAAAGGGGGAAAGGAGGGTAGGGAAGTTTCCTGCGGACAGGTGCGTACGGATAGCCCCTCCCACGGCGTCCATTTTATCGCGGAGTGTGGAGGGAAGCCGTGGAAAACCTTAGAATTCCCTCCATGCTGAGGAGCTTCCTTCAGGTGAGGGAGAGGGCCAGAGGTGTTAAGGGTAAGGTGCTGGCCGTACCCTGGGGGATAGACCCGTACTCCTTAGGGGCCGTGGAGAAGGCCCTCCGTGAAGGGTTGATCTCAGAGGCCGTGATATACGCCCGGAAGGGGGACGTTGATAAGGTCCCGGATGGGGCGAGGCTGGTTGAGGTGAGCACTCCGGAGGAGGCGGCGGAGAGGGCAGTAAAGGACGCGCGGGAGGGCAGGGTCCATATCGTTATGAAGGGGTTTCTGAAGACGGGGACCCTGCTTAGGGCCGTTCTCAACAGGGAGTGGGGGCTGCGCACGGGGAGGATACTCTCGGACATCCTCTTCGCGGAGGACCCGGCCAGGGGAAGGGAGAGGTTGGTGGGTATGAGCGACGGGGGGGTGAACGTACTGCCCGGGGTCGCCGAGAAGGTCCAGATAGTCCAGAACGCCATAGACGCCTTCAGAGCCCTCGGGTACGATAGACCTAAGGTCGCCCTGCTCTCTGCCGTTGAGTACGTAACCGACAAGGTACCCTCCACGGTTGAGGCGGCCGAGGTGGTTGAGAGGTACAGGAAGGGGGAGATACGGGGTGGGGTGGTTGATGGCCCCTTCGCCCTGGACGTCGCCGTTAGTGAGATGGCCGCACGCAGGAAAGGGGTAGGGGGAGAGGTTGCGGGTAAGGCCGACGTACTTATCGTGCCCAACATAGAGGCCGGGAACATCTTAGGTAAGGCATACACCTACTACGCTAAGGTACCCGTGGGGCACGTCATCATGGGAGCCAGGGTGCCCGTCCTCATACCTTCCCGGAACGAGAGCGACGAGGACAAACTGAACTCCGTAGCCATAGGTGTCCTCGTATCGGAGTACGTAAGGGTATAGATGACCCTACTAAAGTACCTCCAGACTTTCTACTCCTTCTCGCGTCGTAAGGCCTTCCGTCTGATCCGTAAGGGGAAGGTACGGGTAAACGGCGAAGTTATAACCCAGCCCCTCCACGAGGTAGAGGAGGGGGACGAGGTGGAGGTAGAGGGATACGTCCCGGGAGGCTTCCGGAGGATGACCTACGTGGCGTTCAACAAACCTCCGGGTTTCGTCGTGTCCCGTAGCGATCCTTACCACGCCACGATATACACCCTCCTGCCGCCCGACCTCTACGACCTCAAGGCCGTGGGCAGGTTGGACAAACCCTCCGAAGGCTTACTGCTCCTTACCAACGACGGAGAGCTCATACACCGTCTCACCCATCCCAAATACGGTGTCCCACGGGGGTACGTCGTTGAGGTCTCCCCGCCTCCGGATGAGAGGTTGATACGTCGGATACTCTCGGGGATAGAGGACGGGGGGGAGGTGCTCAGGGCCCACGAGGCCCGGATAACCCACGGAGGTTCCCTGTTCGTGGTCTTAAAGCAAGGAAGATACAGGGAGATAAGGAGGATGATGAGGAGGGTGGGCAGGAGGGTAAAGCGTCTGAAGAGGGTCTTCTACGGTACCGTGAATCTGGACCTGCCGCCCGGGGGATGGAGGTACCTGACGGAGGAGGAGGTGCGGAGCCTGAAGGATTTAGTGGGACTCTAACGCTTCCTCCTCTTCTTTTTCTTCTTCCGGCGCTTACTTTTGCGGCTGCCCTTCACTATCTCACGGGTGCGCTTCACTATCTCCCTCTCCGTCTCAATAACCCTTTCCCAGAAGGTTAGTTTTCTCTCCGGGGATGTGCCACCTTCCTCTTCGGGATCCTCTGCGGGAACCTCCTCCGGGGGAAGAAGTATGCGGGTCAGGAAGGTGCCAACGGTCATCCATACCACGCTCACCACTATAACGCCGAAGGCGTAGGCTAGAACTATCTGGGACTTATCCACCAAGACGGAGCCTATGCTGAAGGCCACGATGGCGGATACCAGACCCCTCGGCATCATAAACAGGAGGATGAGGCCGTCCCTGAAGTCAATATCCCTGTCAAACCTGTACAGGATGAAGGTGCTTACCAGACGTACGAGTACCAGTACCAAGAATATCCCGAAAATTCCCTGTAGCGTGCTGAAGTCCATCAGGTACTCCAGCTTAACGGTCATACCCAAGATCAGGAAGAAGAAGGTACTGAATACGAAGGAGAGCTCCACACTTGCCTGCTTGGTGAATTCGTCTAAAGTGAAGTTCAGCATGTCTATCTTCTCGTGGCTTATCCGCAGGAAGGGGAGGATGCGATCCACTACGTTCTCCGCGTTGGATATGACCATACCCAATATGATGGCGGCCAGGGGGCCGCTACCTCCCAGGAACTCCACGAGCCAGTACACCCCGAAGAGCATACCTAAGGTCAGGATGTAATAGACCTCGTTCTGAATGAGGACCTTTATGGCCTGAAGCCACACGAATCCCACCACTATGCCTATGAAGGTGGCATGCACTATGGAGTTGTACAGGTACTGGAGGAGATTGACACTTCCCCCCTTCATCATGTTGAGGACGACGCTCGCGCCCACCACTATGAAGATCTCGGCCAGAACTGCCTCAAACTTGGCTATTATGCTGGCCTCCGGGGAGGTTTTTAACTTGGCTATGGTAGGCAGCACTATCGCCCCGCTCGTACCCCCTAACATCGCCCCCATTAAGGCCCCAACGTAGGGATCTCCTCCGTAAGCGACCCACAGGGCGTATATGCCGACGGCGGAGAGGAGGAAGACCGCGGCGGAGAATACGAAGGCTATGCCCAGCTTCTTGATGAGGGCGTAGATGTCAAGGGCCAGACCACCCTCAAACAGTATTATGGCGAAGGCCATCGTGCCGAAGTAGGGGGCCACTATCAGGGCCACGTCGGGGGATACTATGTGCAGGACGTTCGTAATGAGGAAGCCTAAGAGCAGGAGGAAGAGGGTGGAGGGTATGCTGAACTTACGGAAGATGATATCCGCCACGAAACCCGTGAGGATTATTCCGGCGATGAAGCCCAAAAAGGCCGAAGGGGACAGACCGGCGGTTCCACCGCCCGCACTTACCAGTAGGTTGAGCACGACAGTTTATTATAGTCGGGATTAAGATGCCGTGGGGGGCCACTTTCCTAAGTATCGGGGTGCGTATCGCCTTTACAATCGTCTCCATGCTTGACATCTCCTATCTGCGGAAAAAGAGGGAAGTCCTTGAGGAAGCCCTGCGGAAGAGGGGATACTCCCTGACCATCCTTGACGAACTCACGGAGATAGACGCCAAGCGACGCGAGGTTATCACGAAGGCCAACGAGCTCCGGGCAAAAAAGAACGAGATATCCAGACGGATAGGGGAGCTGCGCAGGAGAGGGGAGGACGCCTCTCACCTCATGGAGGAGGCCAAAAAGTACGACGAACTCCTCCGTGAACTGAAGGATAAGGAGAGGGAGTACGACCGCAAGTTCTGGGACCTATGGGCCTACGTTCCCAACGTGCCCCACGAGAGCGTGCCCGTGGGACCCGACGAGAGCGCCAACGTGGTCGTCCGGGAGTGGGGGGAGAAGAGGGAGTTCCCCTTCACGCCCAGACCCCACTGGGATATAGCCGAGCTCTTAGGCATCCTTGACTGGAAGTCCGCTTCGGAGATGTCCGGCTCACGCTTCGTCACCTATAAGGGCTTAGGGGCGAGGCTTGAGAGGGCCCTGATAAACTACTTCCTTGACACCCACACGAAGAACGGATACACGGAGGTGTTCCCGCCCATACTCGTTAAACCCGACGCCCTCTACGCCTCCGGGCACCTTCCCAAGTTCCACGAGGAGATGTACTACATAAACGAGGACGACCTTTACCTCATTCCCACGGCCGAGGCCTCTTTAGCCAACCTTCACAGGGGTCAGGTGATTCCGGAGGATAGGCTCCCCCTGTACTACGTGGCATACACGCCGTGCTTCAGGAGGGAGGCCGGCTCCCACGGTAGGGACGTTCGGGGGATAATCCGGATGCACCAGTTCAACAAGGTGGAGCTCTTCAAATACACCAAGCCGGAAGAGTCCTACGAGGAGCACGAGAAGATGGTACGGGATGCGGAGAGGATCCTTCAGGCCATAGGGGTACCTTACAGGGTCGTACTGCTATCCACGGGAGACATGGGTTTCGCTGCTGCCAAAACCTACGACATTGAGGTCTGGGCCCCCGGACTCCAGAGGTGGCTTGAGGCCTCCTCCGTATCCAACGTGGAGGACTTTCAGGCCCGTAGGGCCAACGTGAAGCTCCGTCGTAAAAACGGTAAGACGGAGTACGTGCATATGCTCAACGGCTCTGGCCTCGCAACACCGAGGGTCTTCATAGCCATCCTTGAGAACTTCCAGCAGGAGGACGGCTCCGTAGTCGTACCGGAGGTGCTACGGCCCTACGTGGGTGTGGATGTGATCCGAAGGGAGGACTAAGAGTAGAAGTACATTGATATAAGGAAGTCGGCAGCCAGTATCAGGATGGCGGAGGCCACTACCGCGTTCATCGCCGACCTTCCCACGCCTACGGCCCCTCCCCGTGTGTGGTACCCGAAGTAGCAGCTCACTAAGGATATGATGGTGCCGAAGACGAAGGACTTGGTGCCGCCGACTATGAGGTCTCTGGGTACGAAGCTACCCTTTATGCCGTTGAGTATAGGGTTGGCGGGGAGGGTGTAGATGAATACGGTGAGGAAGAGGGCGGAGAGGACGGCTATGAAGGTGGCCACGACGGTCAGAAGGGGAATGGATATTATTCCGGCTATGAGACGGGGCAGTATTATGAAGCGGTAAGGGTTTATCCCCATCACCTCCAGAGCGTCAATCTGCTCCGTCACCCTCATGGTGCCTATCTCGGAGGCCAGACCTCCGCCCACCCTTCCGGCTACGACCAGAGCCGTAAGGACCGGTGCCAGCTCCGACGATACCCCCTTCCATATACCGAGGCCGATGATGTTGGCGGGGACGTAATCCTTTATCTGGTAGGATATTAGCACGCCCGAGACGAGACCCACGAAGGTGGCGCTACCCACCACTATCAGCAGGGAGCCGTACCCTATAGCCGCTATCTGCCTAACCACCTCACCTAAGCTGCGGTGGGCCTCCTTTAAGGCTTTTATGACGTTCCACAGGAGGAGGGCGAACTCGCCCACCGCCTCAATCCAGCCTAAGATCACACCCATCTCTCCAGAGAGTCCGTGTAGAACTTACCCTCTAAGAACTCGCGCCTCTCTAAAACCCTGAGGTGGAGGGGGACGTTGCTCTTTATCCCCTCAAGGACGAACTCGTCAAGGGCCCTCTTTAACCTGCTTATAGCCTCGTCTCTGTCCTTTCCCCACGCTACGAGCTTGGCGATCATGGAATCGTAATAGGGAGGTATCACGTACCCCTGATAGACGTGGGAATCTACCCTGACGCCGAAACCTCCGGGCTTGTGCAGGAGGTCTATCTTCCCCGGCGATGGGGCGAAGTTATTTTCGGGATCTTCGGCGTTTATGCGGGCCTCTATGGCGTGGCCGTTCAGGGTTATTCTGTCTCCGTCAAACGGCAACCTTTCCCCCATGGCCACCAGTATCTGGGCCTTGATAATATCCACACCCGTAACCATCTCCGTCACGGGATGCTCCACCTGAACGCGGGTGTTCATCTCTATGAAGTAGAAGTTCCCCTCCCCATCGTAGAGAAACTCAACAGTTCCGGCGTTCAGATAGCCTATCTCCTTTACGAGACGCAGGGCGTACTCCACGACCTCCTTACGCTTTTCCGGGCCTATTGAGGGACTCGGGGCCTCCTCCATCACCTTCTGGTGCCTTCTCTGTAGGGAGCACTCCCTCTCGTACAGATGGGTGAAGTTCCCGTACTCGTCCCCGAAGACCTGAACCTCTATGTGCTTGGGCCTCGTTATGAACTTCTCAAGGTAAAGCCTGCCGTCCCCGAAGGCGGCCTCGGCCTCGGATGAGGCGGAAAGGAACCTGTTCTCCATCTCCCTCTCGCTCTCCACCACCCTCATTCCCCTTCCACCACCTCCCGCTGCGGCCTTCAGCAGGACGGGATAGCCTATTTCGGCGGCTATGCGTTTGGCCTCCTCAACGCTCTCTATCGGCTCGTCCGTACCCGGAACTAAGGGAACCCCGGCCCTGCGGGCCACTCTCTTGGCCTCCACCTTGTCCCCCATCAGCTCTATATGTTCGGCCCTCGGCCCTATGAAGACGAGGTCGTGGGACTCCACTATGCGGGCGAAGGTGGGGTTCTCGGCTAAGAAGCCGTAGCCGGGGTGTATGGCGTCGGCCCCCCACGCCTCCGCCGCCGCTATGATGTTGGGGACGTTCAGATAGCTCTCTTCCGGCTTGGCCCCCCCTATCCTGACGGAGTAGTCCGCCAGCTGAACGTGAAGGCTGTTCTCGTCCGCCTCGCTGTATATGGCCACCGTCTCTATACCCATCTCCCTGGCGGCGTATATGATCCTCACCGCTATCTCACCGCGGTTGGCTACGAGTATGCGACTTATCTCTCGGCCCACGGCGTCTATTTTAAGCGGGAGGACGCTCTTCTTCTCCCTACGGTGTGCGCGTCTCCCATAGCGGCACTTCACCCTCAGATGCACGGCATAGCTGTGTGTAAATTCCGCACAAACACACATATTGTTCCGTAGTTTTAATTAAAATCTGTCAAAAACTGTATAAATTGCCCACGTTCTGTATATCTACCGTATAATGCAGATATCATGATGCTGATCTTCGTATCTACAACCTACACTCTGCTTAGCGAGGACTTTGACGGCGTAACCCCGCCGTCCCTTCCGGTGGGATGGTACGTCGTCGACGGCAACTCCGACGGCTTTACGTGGCGGACGTACGATAACACGGCCACGGCGGACTCCCTATCCTGCGGAAACAGCGACCTGCACGGCTTCTTCACCTCCAAGTACGCCTGCTACGACGATGACGACGCTGGCAGCTCCGCCCCTACGGGCGACGATGACCTCGCCACCCCCATGATCAGGATCAACCAGCACGGCACCCCCAACGCCGTCAGGCTGATATACACCTTCGCCTACGAGGACGTGAGTAACCCCGAGGACACCTTCTACGTGTTCGTGCGTCTGTTTGACAGCAGCGGTACCACCGTTGTACCCGTCGCCTACTACTACGACGTTCCGGATGTAAGCGGAGCGCCCGATACTTCGGGTGTGGATACCATAGACCTGACGGGCTTAACGGCGGGGAAGGACTCCATGATAGTATTTTTCACCTACAGGGACAACCCCGGAAGTGCTGACTGGGGATGGGGGGCAGCCGTTGATAACGTGGTGGTGGAGGTGGATGTGACGACGACGGAGGTGGCCGAGAGCCCCGTCCGTTTGAACGGGAGGACCGTACGCGCCGAGAGTGGGGAGATATACGACGTCTCCGGCCGTCTCGTTGGCACCTTCAGAGGTAAATACACCTTCAGGGAGCCCGGAGTTTTCTTCGTAAAAACCCAACGGGGTGTTCGGCGGGTGATAGTCAGGTAGGAAGTAGGGGGGCTACGCCCCCCTCTTTTTTTAGCGGTACGGGGGCAGCTCCCCCGTAGAATTCCTTATCATGGTCATAGCCCTCGGTAGCGATCACAGAGGGTTCGCCCTGAAGGAGTACCTGAAAGGGGTGCTTAAGGAGAGGGGATATACCGTCTTAGATTTAGGGACAGACTCTCCCGAGAGGACGGACTACCCGCTCTATGCCAAGGCGGTGGGTAGGGCCGTGGTTGAAGGCGAAGCCGACTACGGGGTGCTTATCTGCGCCACGGGTATCGGTATGAGTATCGCGGCTAACAAGGTTAGGGGAGTACGGGCCGCTCACGTGTGCAGCGACGAGCTGGTCAGACTCTCCAGACAACACAACAACGCCAACGTCCTGTGTTTCGGTAGCATCTACACGGATGAGGAGACCGCCCTCCGGTGGGTGGAGACCTTCGTAAAGACCGGGTTTGAGGGAGGGAGACACGAGAGAAGGGTATCCATGCTGGAGGAAGGATGAGGAGGTGGCTCATCGTCCTCATAACGGTGTCCATATTAAGCTGTAAGAGGGGAAAGGTGGTATCCGTGGAGGATCCGTTTGCCCCTATTCCGCACGCTGCGGAGATAACCCGACGCTATAAGGCGGAGGAGATAGGGGTACCCCTGTACCCGGGGGCAGAGGCGGAGTACTACGAAAATGACTTCATGATCTTAGGTAAGGCCTTGGAGGCCAGAACGGCTCTACGTACCACGGATAGTATGAGGGCCGTGGTGTCTTTCTACAAGGAGGTGTTCCGTCAGAAGTACGGGGACCCTACTTACGAGTACGAAGGTCCAACTTACTATATGGCCGAAAAGAGGAGGGACAGCAGTACCACCTTCCCGTTCTTCGTAGTGGCCGTGGCCGATATGGGTTCCTACCGGCGCATAACCATACACCGCCTACTGAACTACGACAACGTAAACGGCGATGGGAACGTTCGTACTTCTATTCGGTTTAGGTAGAAGCCCTAACCTCGGTCAGGTGCTCTACGAGAAGCACTGCACCTCCTGTCACTATCCGGGGAACGACCTCCGCCCACCGGCTCCACCTTTAGAGGAGTACAGGACGACCGTGAAGTACGTACTGAAGGTGATGAGGGAGGGTGTTCCGGGATCCTGCATGCCCACGTTTGACAGCCTCAACGACAGGGAGAGGCTGGCCATAGCGCGATTCGTGGCTGGAATGAACGCCCACACGCGCATAGACACACCTCCGGACCTCGTGAAGCGAGGGGAGAAGGTGTATTACGACGTCTGTGCCCCGTGCCATGGGGATGACGGTAGCGGTAAGGGATTCGGGAACGACGTACCACCCCCCCCGGACTTCCGCCTCTTCAACCCTCTTCCAGAGCGCACCGTGGAGGTTTTGGATAACGGGATACCGGGCACGGCCATGTACTCCTTTAAGGAGATACTCTCCCCCGAGGACAAGAGGGCCGTAGCCTTATACCTTCTCACGCTATTCAAGGAAAATTGAGGGTACTCGTACTTACAGCCCATTACGGTAGCGGTCATAGGATGGCCGCAGAAGGCATCGTCCATGCCCTCCAGCATATGGGTGTTGAATGCTCGTTAAGTGATATAAACTTCAGCGTGATGGACATCGTGGAGAGCGGGGGATTTACCGAGAAAGCCTCCTCCCGGGCGTACGAGATGCTCATGAAAAGGGGACATGCCCTGTGGAAGGCGCTCTACGGGGCCCGTTTCCTGTCCGCCTCCCCGTTCAGGAGGCTCTACAGGTTCCAGGTCAGGAACTTCGTCAGGCTGGTGGAGGAGTGGAGTCCGGATGCAGTGATAAGCACGCACTTCTTAACGTCCCTTATAGGTGTTATGTACGGCGAGAGAACGGGAAAACCCTCCTTTACGGTCATAACCGACTTCACCGTCCATCCGCTCTGGGTGTGGGAGGGTACTACCCGGTACTACGTGGGGATGGAGAGAACGGCCCGTGAAGAGGTCCTGCTGGGTAAGGACGTTAAGGTTACGGGGATTCCCTTACGGAGAGGCTTCTGGAACCCCCCCACGAAGAGAGAGGCTCGCGAGACCTTGGGATACCCCATGGATAGGAAGGTCGTACTCGTCTCCGCGGGCTCCTACGCCTCGGTGAAGGTTGAGCCTATGCTTCTGAAGTTGAAGGAGATGGGGACATTCGCCGTTCTCTTAGCGGGGAAGGGGAGGGACGCCTACGAAAGGTTCGTATCCTTCTACAGGGAAAGGGGTATAGAGGGGGTGGTCTATCCCTTCATAGACTTCGTACCCAGGGTAATGGCTGCGGCGGACCTGTTCATCACCAAGGCGGGGGGTGTATCCGTCGCAGAGGCCTTAGCCGTCGGCTTGCCGATGCTCTTCGTCAACAACATGCCCGGGCAGGAGCAGATGAACGCCCGGATAGTTGAAGAGGAGGGGGCCGGGATAGACGCCGGTACTCCGGAGAGGGCCGTAGAGTTGGTGGATGAGCTCCTTAGAGAGCCGGACCGTCTCGCCTACATGGGAGATAGGGCCCGAGCCCTCGGAAGACCCAGAGCTGCCCTTGAGGTGGTTGGGGACGTTCTCAAAAGTGTTAGCTTTTAAAACCTTTTGGCCTGCTCTATAATCCCCGGCCGATGAAGGTGCTTCTGGTGACGGCCTGCGGCAGGAGTAAGGAAAAAGAGCCTTTACCGGCGTGGAGGTTGTATAGGTCCTCACGGATACGCTATCTGAAGAGGGTGGCCGACACCGTTGGTGTGGATTACGCTATCCTGAGCGCCGAGTACGGCCTGGTACCTTCGGACGAGGTTATTGCGCCCTACGAGAGGGTTATGGACGAGAAGAGATGCCATGAGATTCTACCCGTTTTGGTGGAAAGTCTGAAAAGGATGCGGGTGAGAGCGATAGTCTTCTACCGCGGCGGTGCCCGTAAGGAGTACTACGAGTGCCTTAGAAGAGCGGCCGAGAGCGTAGGTGCCGACCTTATAAGCGTTGGCTACGCTAACATGGGAGATATAGGAAAGGTAAAGGGCATCCTTGAAGGTCTGGTAAAGAAGGTATGATACCCTTCTTCGTCGTGGATAGACCTGTTTCCCTTGAGATAATCAAGGGGTTGTTCCTGATGTTGCCCGGTAAGGTCTTAGGTCTGATGACCCACGCATACACTTCCCGCAGGTTCGTTAAGAAGTTTGCCGATTTTCCCGATGGAACCCCCTTCAAGCACATGGACGTTCCCATTCCCGATAAGGCTGACGAGGGGATAGAGCGCAGGGTAATAAAGTTCGCCGATAGTGGCATCTTCTCCCGTGGCAGGAAGGTGTCCTACGCCTCCCTTTTTCAGAGGTACGAGGAGCTGAGGGCGGACTACGGCGCTATAATAGATTTCTTTCACGACCCCGAATCCACTCTGGAAAGCGCCCGTAAAGCCTTGCGGATATACAGGAGAAGGCGCTATTCTTTCAAGCTGGTGGGTGTAGTGCAGGGAAACACATTGGACGAATACCTACGGGGATACGAAGCCCTTCTGAATATGGGATACAGGTACATAGCGATAGGGGGGATGTTAAAGAGAAGTGGCAACAGTAATTTTCTGGGTCTTCGTAGGGACGGATGTTGCGATATTGTTAAGGTTATAACCTCCATCAAGAAACGTTTTTCGCCCGATTGGATCTTCGTCTTCGGTGTTTTATCCCCACGACGCGTTTCCCTTTTGGAAGATCTTGGGGTATGGGGAGCGGATTACAAAGGGTGGCTGTACCACTACGAGGAGGATTATTCTTTTGTCTTAACCTACCTACGAACGAAGAAAAGCAAGTACGGAATATCCGACGTTGATATGGAGCGAATAACCCATCTCCTGACTCTATACTCCACCTATAAAAAAAGGCACGGTTTTAAGACCATGTATAACTTTACGGATGAGGAGAAGCGCAGAAGTACTATCCTAAAAAAACTCAAGAAGAAGATAGACCTCCATCTAAAAAAGTACGGGCTTTCCCTTCAGTATTTCCGTTTTAAGAGAGTAAGGGAAAATCTGGCGAAGAAGTTTAGGAGTATATCCACTCCCTAACTCTATCCGAAACTTATCGTGATTCTAAATTTTACGAAATAGACTGGAAGCAGATTCAGGGGTAGGGGAGGCAGTTCAAATTCCGCAAGGTAGATTGGGGACGAGGATTGTAAGGCGGAAAAGGGTGTAGATGAGGGGGTTCAAATTCCACAAGGTAGATTGGGGACTAAGTTTCAAGGAGATTAAGGGGGTCGTGGGCCTCCCGTTCAAATTCCACAAGGTAGATTGGGGACAATTAAACCTAC
>CAYYQD010000008.1:0-53802 GCA_964473735.1 uncultured bacterium | reverse complement strand
CGTTATCATACCTTCGTGAGGTTGATCATCTTTACGGACGTTGATGGAACCCTTATAGACCACTTTACCTACAGGTGGGACGAGGCTATCCCCGTGTTGGCCCTCCTGAAGGTTCTCAACGTTCCCGTCGTTCTAAATACGAGCAAGACCCTGGCCGAGACCCTGCGTCTGGTAAGGGAGATGGGATTGAGTTCCCCCTTTGCCGTTGAGAACGGGGCGGCGGTCGTTTTCCCAGAGGATTTCTCCCCTCTACCGGAGGGGTGTGAAAGGGTAGGGGAGGGGTACTGTATGGTAACTTTCGGCAGACCTTACGATGAGGTAAGGAACTTCTTTGAACGGTACGCGGAGGATTACGGACTCCGTGGCATGGGTGATATGGCCCTTGAAGAGCTCCTCTCGCTGACCGGACTACCTAAGGACAGGCTGGAGCTTATGCGCCGTCGCATGTTCTCCGAGCCCTTCATTGCCGAGGATGATCTAAAGTTAGGGGAGTTCATAGCCTTAGCCGAAAAAGAGGGATACAGGGTCCTGCGGGGCGGGAGATTCTACCATCTTATATCCGCTTCACAGAGTAAGGGAAGGGTGGTTGGCTTCTTAAGAGATCTAATCGGAGGGGATACCCTGACCGTAGGTCTGGGGGACAGCGAGAACGATTACGACATGCTCAAGGAGGTAGATATCCCCGTCCTTATACCGAACCCGAAGAGGGGGTACGCGAGCATCTCGCTCCCCAACATGGTGCGCTCAAAGTGTATGGGACCCAGAGGGTGGGCGGAGGAGGTGATGCGGATCCTCAGAGCCCTGAATATGGTTTAGGATGTTTCACGTGAAACATTTTAACGTTTCACGGATTTTTTACCCCATCGTCCCCCCGTTTAGAATACGCTACCATGAAGGTGGTGGTATCCTTTAAGGCCGAACCAGAACATAGGAGAATAATAGAAGAGGCTGTGGGCGACGTCGCGGAGGTCCTGTACCTTCAGGATATGCCCGAGGATAAACGTTCCGAGGCCATCAAGGACGCGGAGGTCGTTCTCGCCATATACCCCGACAGGGAGATAGGGGATCTCTCCCTGCTACGCGGCGTTAAGTTGCTTCAGATAGTATGGGCGGGTGTGGATCACGTTCCGTTTAAGGACATACCCGAAAGCGTGGTCGTGGCCAGTAATTCCGGCGCCTACGCCGAACCTATGGCAGAACACGTAATGGGGATGGTGCTCGCCCTCGCAAAGAGGCTCCTACCCAACCACCTGAAGCTGGCTAAGGGTATCTACGACCGCCACACCCTCAACAAGGAGATAAGGGGAAAGAATCTGGGTATACTCGGGTTCGGTGGAATAGGTAAGGCCGTGGCCCGGGCGTTTAGGTGCTTTGATATGAAGGTGTGGGCCATAAACCGCTCCGGGAGGACGGAGGAACCCGTGGAGTTCATAGGAACCTTAAGGGACCTTGACCGCGTTTTGAAAGTCTCCGACGTTCTGATCATATCTCTTCCCCTTACGAAGGAGACCCGGGGCCTCATAACCCGCAGGGAGCTGAACCTTATGAAGAGGGACGCCATACTCATAAACGTTGCCCGTGCCGACATAGTCGTCCAGAGGGACCTGTACGAACATCTAAAGGAGAATCCGGAGTTTCAGGCCGGTTTTGACGTGTGGTGGAGAGAACCCTTCAGAGGGGAGCCATTCTCCGTAGATTATCCCTTCTTTGACCTTGAGAACTTTCTGGGCTCACCCCACAACTCCAACATCGTACCGGGTATGTTTCCGAAGGCCCTCAGGATGGCGGCCGAGAATATCAGGAGGTTCCTGCTTACGGGAAAGGCCAAAAACGTGATAAGGCGGGAGGATTACGTTTAAACGGAAGTACGGTTAGGGAAGGGGAGTTTAAGGGAGGTGGGTACGGGACTATCCGCCTCGCCCCTCGCGGTGTAGGACCTCCCACTCTCTCCGTGCGATTCTCTCGGCTCTCTCCCCCTCTCTATAAAAGCCCTCTCTACTTCTCCTTCTAAAACCGCATCCCACACACTGCCAGACGTACCATCCCCAGAAGCTGAAGGATTCTTCCAGCTCCGTTCCACACCTCGGGCATCTGGGAGGTATTACAACGCGTATCCCCGATGCGGGTACCTTCGTGGGATTGAAGGAGGAGGATGACTCCGATACGGGAGCTTTTACTATCCACATTACTCCGGCATATCTGACCTTCATAACGCTTTTCCATCCGAGCAGAGACGTGCCCGATACTAACACCTTCGGAGGACTATTCCTACGGCGCACCTCCCTTAACCGGGCACGAACAAGCACAACCACGATCCACAAAAATATAAACGTAGCGAAGACGCGCCAAAACATCGGTGAAACACGCCCGAACAGGTTAATCCACTCCCCGGTTCTTAGCTTTGAAGCAAAGCCGAGCACAGCAGGGGTCAGTAATGCTACTATCAGGGGAAGGAGTAGTCTATCAAACAGGAACCGGATAACTTTCATACCGCCTTAAAGTGCATTCTAAAGGGGAGCAGGGGCACCCTGTACGATGTGAATTCGTGCGACCTTCTGCGGAAAAACCGGCACCACTCTGGATATAAAACCGGGGGAAAGTGATACCACCGTGTCCTCTAAAGATTGAAAGTTTCCGGGGCTTCGGGATGTACCTTGGGGGACGGGATATTCTGTGGAACATAAGGCCGGGACAATGCAACTCAACGCACAAATAACCGCATATTAAACGAGCGAGGACTATAATACAACGGGAGACCGACCTATCTATCACCGGAATATCTTTGAAAAGGGGGGACATCCTGTTGGAGTTCGTTCATAGCCCGTAGTTCCTATACGTTCGGAGGTAGAATACCTCCGTGAAGGTCATCGTAGTAGGTGGGGGGATAGCGGGTTTATGGACCGCCCTGAGCTTCCGTAAGGTCGGGGTCGTTTTGGTAGCCCCCGAAGGCCCGTCATCGGCAAATACCTTCTGGGCACAGGGAGGGATAGCAGCGGCTCTGGATCCTAACGATAGTCCGATAGTGCATTACGAGGACACGCTCCGGGCCGGGGCCTTTTTCAACGACAAGCGCGCTACGATGGTCCTGACCCATTACGGTCCCATGGTCCTTAACAAGCTGATACAGATGGGGTTCCGTTTTAATCCGAGACCCCACCTTGAAGGGGGACACTCCTTCCCAAGGGTATGGAACGTGGGGGACGAGACGGGACGCAGGCTCATGGAGTTTTTAGAAAGGCATGCGAGGGAGAGAGTTGATAGGATACCTTCGTACGCGACGGACCTTCTCCTTGATGGAGGAAGGGTGGTGGGAGTGAGACTGGAAGACGGTAAGGAAATAGAGGCGGACGCCGTCGTGCTGGCCACTGGGGGGTACGCTGCCCTGTGGAAGAGGACGAGCAACCCCCGGAGCACGGTGGGGTACGGGATACTTATGGCCGGTAGATCCGGGGCCATCCTCACGGACCTGGAGTTCGTACAGTTCCATCCCACGGTTAGCCTCACGGATCCGCCCGTACTACTGACCGAGGCCTTAAGGGGAGCCGGGGCAAGGCTGGTGAGCGAGGAGGGAAACGATATAGTGAATCCCCTCTTACCGAGAGATGTTGTAGCCCGAGCCATTTACAGCTACGCGAGGAGATACGGTCAGGTCTATCTTGACTTGAGCAGGGTGGATATTGACAGATTCCCGGTAGCCAAGAGGTTGTACGACGAGTACGGTGAGAGGATACCGGTCTCCCCTGCCGCCCACTACAGCATAGGAGGGGTCAGGACGGACGTATGGGGGAGGACGAACCTGAAGGGGCTCTGGGCCGTTGGGGAATGCGCCGCCACCGGTGCCCACGGCGCCAACCGTCTGGCCTCCAACTCCCTGCTGGAGGCCCTCGTCTTCGGGTATAGGGTCGCCATAGACGTGGAGAACGACGTCTCGGACTGGCCCACCTTTACCTTCCTTGACACCTTAGAGGTTGAGTACGGGGAGGGAGAGGAGAACCTCAACCTTATAAGGGAGACCCTTGAGGATGCTGCCGGGGTTGAGAGGGAGAGGGAGGGTCTTCTGTACGCTCTGGAGAGAATAAAGGGAATGGGAGGCCTCGGGGACCTGGCGAGAGCCATCTTAAGGGCCGCACTGTGGCGAGAGGAGAGCAGAGGGGTACATTACCGCCGGGATTACCCCGGGCCTTCGGACGAATTCTTCGGGCGCCTCGGGGTGCGTTTTAACACCATGAGATAGGCGTCTTCACCCGTTGAGTAGAACTTGCTTACCCTCTTGACGACCTTAAAACCGAAGGCTCTGTACAGCCTTAACGCGGGCTCGTTATTCACCTCAACGTGAAGGTAAATATCCCCGGAGGTGGAACGGAGTATGCTCTCCATGAGCCTCTTGCCCACGCCCCTTCTCCGGTACTCCGGAAATACCCCGATCATGGTGATCTCCCACATATCGTCCATCATCCTGCGCAGGAAAGCACCCCCTAAGATCCGGTAGTCGTCGTATGCGACCAACACCTTCCCACCGACCCGCAGGTAGTTCATAACGGATATGTAGTCCCACTTAGCGTAGCGCGGAAAGACCCTGTATGAGAGCCTCTCCATAACGAGAGCACCTTGAAGGTTGCTCTCCTCCCTTACTACGACCTTCATTTCGGAACGAAAATCCTCAGGTCCTCAAAGCTGACGAATCGCCCCCTTCCGACATCCACGAAGTGGAGGATCAGGGCCGTAGCCATAGCATCAAGGACGTCCGACGGTTGTACCTTCCACGGATAGTTCAGGAGCTTAAAGTTGCGCAGCCCGGTTATGTACTCGTTGATACGGTTGAAACGGGCGTAAAGTCCGGCGAGAGTGCTCTTAGCCGGCACCGGACCGCCTAAAGCGTAGAATCCGTACGTATGAACCAGCACCACCTCTCTCTTTATCCTTTTAATCTCCTCCGCTATCTCTTTGGCCGTCCTGACGTAGAGGTTTAAGCGGAACTTCGGAGGTCTGTAGAAACCGTCCGGCACGTAGAGGAAGTTCATAGCGAACCTCTTTACATCCTCAACGGAGAAAAGGTCGTCCCACCTGTCCAAAATATCCACCTTCACGAAGTAGATCCTACCCCGTTTCCTCTCAAGTACAGCATAGACAGGATAGGAGTCTGGATCCGACGGCCTGAAGGTTAGTCCCACTAAGGAGTCCGGCATAACCTCCTATTTTAAATCTGGATTCGGTGATACAGATGGAAGTCAATCTCCCGTACAATTGCCGCTTTTTATGGAGGGATTCGTACAGGCCTTCGTATCCATATTCATCGCCGTAGACGTCATAGGCATAGTGCCCACGTTTATAGCCCTCGCGGGGGATCTAAGCGAGAGAGCCCAGAGACGGATCGTACTTCAGTCGGCCGTGTTTGCCCTGCTCGTGTCGGAGGGATTTATACTGTTGGGGGATTACGTACTCAACCTCTTTTCAATAACCCCGGAGCACTTTAAAGTGGGAGGAGGAGTGCTACTCCTGATACTGTCAGTCAGGGACCTGCTATCCTCCGAGGGTTTTAAACGCCATA
Organism: uncultured bacterium; assembly: GCA_964473735.1. Taxonomy (GTDB): domain Bacteria; phylum Hydrothermota; class Hydrothermia; order LBFQ01; family LBFQ01; genus JAADCS01. The sequence goes on along the minus strand of CAYYQD010000008.1, from coordinate 48,254 downwards.
CGGAGGATTTGGGTCTCGTTCCCTTAGGGATACCTCTGATCGTAGGTCCGGCCGTTCTGACCACTGCCCTGAGCTTAGTAGGGAGTGTGGGTCATATCACCACGATGATAGCCATGGCCCTTAACGTACTTATAACTTCTCTGGCCCTTCTTAACGCCAACCTCCTGCTACGTCTCCTGGGAAAGGGGGGAGCAACCGCCACCTCCAAGATATTCATGATAATACTATCGGCCTACGCCGTCAAGATGATAGTTGAGGGTCTGAAGGCCCTGTTCGTTTAGAACCCTCTCTCAAGGTCGGAGAGTGCCCTCAGACTTCCCGTTACGGTCGTTATTACGATCACGGTTAGGATACCCATGAGGAGCAATAGGTTGAACTTCAGGATCCCGGGTACAGGTCCGTAGTACCGTACGATGAGGAGGACTAAAGGGGCCACTATCACCCATGATATGAGGGAGTAGAGTATGGAAAGCAAGACGTAGGGGTAACGCATACGGAAGGGTGAGACACCGGCGAGGCGTAGTATCTCTATCAGGTTCCTGCGATGATGTACGACGAATCTGACCGTGTAGAAGGAGACGAGGAGACTAACGACGAAGGCCGTCAGCAGGACCACGACGTTGGCACCTAAGAGGAAGTTGAAGAAATCCTGTGCTGCTTTCAGCCACTCCCTACCGTAATATACTCCGGCCACGCCGCTATACGTCCCTATTTCCCCGCTGAGGACGTCAAGGAACTGAACGTCCCTCCAGTGGGGTTTGGGATAGACCCGTATCATGGGATAGAAGACGTCCTCTCCGAGGCGGTCTATCAGGTCCGAGAGCTGGGGATAGGACCGCTTGAACTCCTCCCGGGCCTCCCTTTCGCTTACGACCTCAACCCTATCCACCCCCCCCAACACCTTCAGGAAGGACACTACGTCCCCGGTCCTGACCTTCGGGAACACCTCTATACGTATCTCGTTCTTTATACGGGCGTAGGTGTAGTAAGACACGAAAGCGGCGTTAGCGGTCACCATCACCATGAACATTGACAGGGTTATGCCTAATACGGCGAAGGCGCTCCTGTAGGAGGCGGATACGAAGGCTTTAAACGCTTCCTTCATCCCGAAAACCTTTCAGAATCTCCTCCACTTCTCTCTCCGCAGCAACGTCCTGTAGGGCGTTGAGTATGTAGGAGTCCGGATTTACACCGGATACGATAACGGATATTCTGACCCGATCCAGCATCTGCTCCTTATTCTGGGTGAAGTCTCCTACCTTTACGTAGGGTTGGCGCCCGGCCATTATTATCTCGTTCTTGAGGTGTTTGACCACTGCCTGCGCTTTCTCCGACGTCAGAGCTTTCCCGCTGTGGAAGAACCCTACGAGGAGGGTGCGGGCTCCGCTGAAGCTCTTTATAGAGAGGTGCTTCTTCCTGTGGTTCAACATCTCCGGTACCTTATGTACGTCGTTTGCACTGGGCAGATCTATGGTGGATACGAAGGCGAACTTAGAGCCGTTGGGATCGTTGGGTCCCGGAGGCTCCAGCGCTTTCTGGATGTCGTTGAAGTCCAGGTTGGGTTTCCCGTAATCTTCACTTATATCCAGTATGGTCATTATGGTGTTGGCCACGTACTTGTCGGCCAGGTCGTAGGCCTCGCTTATGGGCTTATTCGGGTCCACTATGCTCTCGTTGTTTATTACCACTACGGAGTCCAGGAGCCTGTAATACTCTGCGAGGCCCTGTTTCGCTATCTCCGTCTTTACTCCGGATTCCATATCTTCCGGGTAGATCAGTATCCCCATTATGAGGGCTTCGGGGAAGAGCTCCCTCAGGTACTCCACTATGACTGGACCGGATCCCGTCCCGGTACCGCCCCCCAACCCGGCGGTGACGAGGATGAGGTCGTACTCTTTGGCCTCCTCCGCATCCGGTGGGTGCTTAATGGCGTCTATCTTTCCGGCCGCCACCGCCTCTTTCGCCATCCTCCTCCCTCGCTCCGGATCCGATCCCGCCCCTCTCCCTTTTCTGCTCAGCATTATGGTATTACCGACGTTTTGAAGGCTACGGAGGTTCTGCCTGTCCGTGTTTATGGCGAATACGTCCACCGTATAGGGGTACATATCCGAAAAGTACTGACCGGCGACCTGATCCACTATGTTACATCCCGCTCCCCCTATCCCCACCAGGAGGATCTCAGTGCTCTGCTCGTCGCGTGTTATCATCCTTTAACCTCCTTTTTCTTCTAAACCTAACACTTCCTTTTTAAAGAACTCCGTGAAGCGCTTTATGAAACCTCTGCCCTTTATCCGCCCGTTCCGCCTCACCCGACTTACGGATAAACCCCGCTCCTCAATCACCTTCCATATCCCGTGGAAAACGAAGTTCTCGGGTAGGACGTCCGTATAGGTAAGGGGCTCCGGGAAACCGGCGTCCGATATGTACTCCCCGATTTTTCTGTAGACCGATAGACCTCCGGACACACTGAGGGTGAAGGACCTGTCTCCGCTTCCGGTAACGAGGGAGCGTACCTTCGCGTTCGTAAGGAACTCCGAAAAGGACCTGCGGAGGATCTCCTCCACTATGGTGGTATCTATATCTTTGCCCGTGACCCTGACTATACGTTTTCCGTTCCCCAGATACTCCTTGAGGACGTGAAAGCTCGCCTTGGGTGGTATGCTGAGGGTGGAGCTTATGTCCTTTATTATGTGCTTCCCTCCCCTCGGGTACTCGGCGTAGGAAAAGACCTTACCGTTGATGAGCTTAACTACCCGGAAGGACGTATGCCCCAGGTCAAGGTGTAGGTGGGTATCCACACCGCTATCGGCGGCCCCTAAGGCGGCGTACATCGGTGAGCTATAAACGCCCAGGGGTTCAAGCTCGTAGGTGTCGTAACGGTCGTTGTACTCACGGAATATGTCCATGAGGTTCTCGTAGATGTCGGAAGTCACCACCATGGCTACGGCCATGCCTTTGAGGATCTCCACCCGTAGCCCCCGCGGGTTTTCAACGTCCCGCTCTTTCCCCCGTTGCACGACCATATACCTTGATACGGATAGGAATAGGAGATTACCATCGTTGCCCGTGACCTTATCACGGAGCTCTCTGTGGAGCTTCTCCACCTGCTCTTCCGTAACCTTTCCATCCTGGGAGACGGAGACCTCGTGGTTGGCCACCTTGAACTGGGTACTCTCGCTAAGATGCACGGTTATTATCGTGGGTATTGGATCGTCCGGCGGTATGGGGACAGTCTTCGCCAGCTCTTCCACGACCCGTCGGACCGTTAGAACGAGGGTGTCTAAGTTGGAGATGTACCCGGAGTACCCTTTAGTTGGTACTTCCACTACCTTTGGGACCCACGAGGGTCCCACCATGGCCGCCCTCGTCCTGAAGGCGCCCAGATCTATCACCAGTACGCCGATGTTCTCCTTATCTGACGATTTCAATTTCTACCTCCAGTTCTATGCCAAAGACCTCCCTTACGCGCTCCCTTACGTAATCTATGAGCCTTATAGCGTCGTCCGCCGTTCCTCCCTCGTTTATGAAGAAGTTGGCGTGCTTTTCCGAAACCTTCACACCCCCCACCCTGAAACCCTTGAGGCCGGCCAAGTCTATGAGCCTGCCGGCGTAATCCCCCGGTGGGTTTTTGAACATACAACCGGCCGTTCTCTCCGTCCAGGGCTGACTCCTCTCCCTGTAGGATAGGAACTCCTCTATACGTCCCTTTATCGTCCGGGGATCGTCCTCCTCAAGCACGAAGGACGCCTCAACCAATATGCCCACATCCGGCAGGGAGGAGGTACGGTAGGCGAGCTTTAGATCCTCCCTCTTAAGGGTACGGACGTACCCCTCACCGTTCACCACGTAGGCCTCCCGGAGAACGTCCTTTATCTCTCTACCGTGGGCACCGGCGTTCTTGGCCACACCTCCTCCTACCGTTCCGGGGACACCCACCACGTACTCAAAGCCGCTCAAACCTCTCTCCGCCATCGCTCTGGCCACGGCGGGTAGGGGCTCCCCGGCCTTCAGATATACACGATTACCCTCCACCTTCGTACCCCTGAGCCCTACGAGGCGTATTACCAGACCATCAAACCCAGAGTCAGGGATGAGGACGTCCGATCCGGCTCCCAACGGCAGGACCTTCAGGTTCCGGGATAGGGCGAACTTAACGCCGGTCACAACGTCCTCTACGGTGCGGGCGTTCAAAAAGTAGCGCGCTGGACCACCGAGACGAAAGGTGGTGTAGGGGGCGAGGGGAACGTTCTCCTGGATGTAGGCAGGCATAAACGGGAAATTATAGGGCAGGCACGTTAGGTGTTGAGGCCGAAGGACGATCGGTTATAATTACCTGGATCTTTATCGGATGAAATGCCTCTATCGGTACATGCAACTGAGATAAAATCGTGCATCACAAGATAAAACATTCGTAAATGAGTTAAATATCCCGGTTTTAAAAGTTATACGATACATAATCGGTGCTAAATGTCCAATAAATACGCCGTATGTTCGCAAACAGGCTTTCAAATATTATACGGTTGAGTTTGGGATACGTACAAATCGTTAAGGCAATTTCTCTATTCGGAGCTCTACGATTCCAGATTTATTGATCCTAAATTTCCCGGGTAGGTGTATCCCTTCACATGGCGTGGCCTGTAGGGAGACCCTTTTAAATCTCAACCGCCCACTCCCTTATCACTATCCCAAGGGTGTCGTCCAGAATTAGAGGCCTCTCCCTGCACATGTACGCGAAGGGGTCGGGGGATAGGTGGCGCGCCCTGACGAAACGCTCATACACCTTTTTGGGCCTCAAATCTACGCTCACGGGGAGGCCCTCCGGATCCAGAAGTATGAAGTTTATACTCCGCTCCTCCTCAAATACGACCTCCCTTCTCCCGTCAATCATGACTCTGACGACCTCCGTACGATAATACACGCACCTCCTCTTCGCGTACCTTGAAGTTAAGGGGTCTTCAAGGGGTACGATCCTGTACCGCTTCCGCTTTCTCCACGACCTCCACACCAGTACCCCTATCCCCACCGACAGTAGAGCTAACCCCACCCCTATCCAGAGCATATAGACGTTATTTTAAGGAGGGCCATCCCAACACCTCCATAACGTACCCCATGGCTTCCTCTAACACCTCCTCCGGAGGGCGGGTCCCGTCTAAGACCTTTATCCTCTTCTTCGCTCTCCTGGCCAGGGCGAGATAACCGTACCTTACCCTCTCAAAGAAGGCCCTGTCAAGGCTCTCGTAATGATCCAGCTTCCCTTTTGCGGCGAGACGCCCCAGGGCGACCTCAACGGGGACGTCTATGAGGAGCGTCAGCTTCGGTTTTATTCCTAAGGTAGCTACCTTGTTAAATCGGGCTACGGTGTAGTACTCCAATCCCTTACCGAAGACCTGATAGGCGAAGGTGGAGTCGGAGTAGCGGTCGCACAGCACAACCTTCCCGGACTGAAGAGCCGGGATGATCTTCCGTTTGGTGTGGTCGTATCGCGCGGCCATTAAGGTGAAGAGCTCCGCCATTGGCTCTCGCTCCACTCTCTCCGAAAGGGCGGCCCTAAGCAGGTCCGCGAAGGGGGTTCCACCCGGCTCGTGCGTCCTAACCACCTTATCGGGTGGGAGCAGATTTAAGATCCTCCTATGGACAGCATCCAGAAGGGTACTCTTACCGCTCCCGTCTATTCCCTCAACGGTTATGAACTTACCCCAACGTGCCACTTAAAGCGCCAGCGCTCCCACTATCACCAATACGCCCAAAAGTATCCATAGGGCGTAGGTGCGCACGTTCCCCGTCTGTAGTTTCCGGAAGAAGGCGCCGAATCCGTAAGAGATCCACGCTATGGCGTTAACCGTGCCATCCACCAGCACCCTATCCACACCTACGAACAGGATCCAGCGGGATACGGCGTACAGGGGCTTAACTATCAGGGCATCGTATATCTCGTCTACCCAGTAGCGGTTGTAGAGGACCACGTATACGGGTTTGAAGGTACGGGCCAATACCCGGGGAAGGGAGGGCCAGAGGGTAACGTACATCACGTAAGCCAGAGCTATCCCCAGTATTCCGGCCGTCAGACCCGATACCATCGGCAGGGAGGAGTGGGCGGCGTGTTCAGCGTGCTCCGGGAGGACGAAGGTCCCGTGTAGCATCTTAGCCCATAGGCTGTTCTCACCACCGATACCCACGAAACCGGCCACCAACGCACCTACGGCGAGGATGCCCATAGGTATTAGCATTATCGGAGGGCTCTCGTGGGCGTGCTCGTACAGGTGTTCGTCCCGCGGCTTACCTAAGAATACCATAAAGAACATCCTGAAGGTGTAGAAGGCCGTCATAAAGGCCGTTATAACTAAGAGCCAGAAGATAAGGGGATTGGACATCACGGCCACTAAGATCTCATCTTTGGAGTAAAAGCCGGCGAAGGGGGGTATGGCGGCGAGGGCCAGACCGCCGACGAGCATAAAGAGACCGGTCCAGGGGAGTTTCTTCCAGAGTCCCCCCATCCTCTGAATGTCAAGGACGTCGTGCATGGCGTGCATCACGGATCCGGCGGTCAGGAACAGGAGGGCTTTAAAGAAGGCGTGGGTATAGAGGTGAAAGACGGCCGCGGCGTAGCCCAACATACCCGCGGCGGCAAACATGTACCCGAGCTGGGATATGGTGGAGAAGGCCAGTATCCGCTTGAGGTCGTTATTGACGAGGGCCATGGTAGCCGCGAAGAAGGCCGTCAGGGCGCCTACGAGGGCGACGAGCATGGGGGCGGAGAGGCCGAAGATCACGGGGACGTCCACGACGGAGGAGTAGATGGCGGAGGCCCGGGATACGAGATATACGCCTGCCGTTACCATGGTGGCGGCGTGTATGAGGGCGGAGACGGGCGTAGGACCCTCCATAGCGTCGGGCAACCACACGTAGAGGGGGATCTGAGCGGACTTACCCGTGGCCGCCACGAAGAACAGAACGCCGGCCAGGGCTATGAAGAAGGCCATAGCCTCCTTATTTTGGAGGACGGACTGAAATACCTCTTCGTACTTGAGGGAGCCGAAGAGGGTGAATATGAGGAACATACCCAGGAGGAAACCGGCGTCCCCTATACGGTTGACCACGAAAGCCTTCATGCCCGCCTGACGCGGGGCGTCGTTGAAGTACCAGAAACCGATAAGCAGGTAGGAGGCCAGACCTACACCCTCCCACCCGACGAAGGTCATAACGAAGTTGTTTCCCAGAACTAAAAGCAACATGAAGAATACGAACATGTTGAGGTAGGAGAAGTACCTCCAGTAGCCCTTATCGTGGGCCATGTAGCCTATGGAGTAGAGATGTATCCAGAGGGAAACGAAAGTAACCACGAAGAGCATGACGCCCGTCAGAGGGTCTATCAGGTATCCCACAGGTATGTTGAGGTTTCCTACGGAAACCCACGTGTATATGTCCTTACTGACGTGTAGGTGATTGAACAGAGCCTGGTATGCGAGGTATCCCCCGGAGGTGGCGGATATGGCCAGCATCAGGGTGGCTATCCAGCCGGGTAGCCTGCCCAGGTACCTCCCGAAGAGGCCGTTAACGACAAAGCCCAGAAGTGGTGCTCCGACGGTTATATAAACCAAGAGGTCTATCGTGGTCATGGAGGATATTCTACAGGGGACAGGACGAAGTATAGTCCCGTTAGGTAGAAGCCCTATCGCTACATCTCGGGATGAACTACCCTGCGAAGTCTATAGACAACTACGTTCTCACCCCGGGCCACGACCTCCGCCACGTTTGGATGCTCTACACCCCTGCCGCACACCTCCCGGTAATAGGGTATCGGACCGTTGGGATCCTTGCGGTCACACACCACGTACCGGAAGCCTTCTCTCCGGGCCGCTTCCCTGAACTCGTCCACCTGCGACACTATATAGTGGGAGATCCACGAGGGAACGCCCAGTGCCGGAAGGTAAGAGCCTTCACTCCAGTAAGAGGTCAGGAACCAGCCGTCCCCGTAGTGAAGCCCCTTTAGGGCCCTCCAGTCGGATGGGTTTAAGCCCACGGTGTAGTGTAAGTAAGCCATGTAGGAAGAGACCGTTAGGGGAAGGATCAACGTAGCTAAGCCGAACCTCCGCCATAGCTTTAGCACTCCGTACCCGGCAGGGGGAAGCAGGAGGAGTATCATTCGGGACATGTACAGGCTTTTAGGGGCGTTGAAGGGTACGTGGGACCACGCTAACAGGAAGGCCACCACCCCAGCGATAACGGAGAGAATAACACCCCACACGGGGACGCGACATCCGGGACTGAAACGGTACCCCAGCAGGGAGAAAAGGAGAAGGATAACGACCACGGCCGAGGACTTTGGAAACCCATAAAGGACGAAGCTATCAACAATGGCCGTCTCCGTAGGAGACATGGAGAGCGCACTCTGAAGGATGAGGTAGTACTGGGGTAGGAGCAGTAGGAAGAGAGCGTAAGGCAAGAAGTCTAAAAACCTCCTGCGATGCTGTACCGCATACACTAACATGGGTATCAGCACGGGTATGAAGTGAAAGGAAAAGGCCCCCAGCCAGTAGGGTAAGGCGTGGCGAGGGCGTTCCCTGAAGGCAAGCAGGCCCAGAGAGAGGGAAGCGAGGGTGGGAAAGCCTCCCCACCGCAAGTAGCTCAACGGGTAGGGAAAGGTGAAGATGGAGAGCAGGGCCACCCGGGGATCGTTCAGCCACCGGTACATAGCCCAGAAGAACACGCCCCAGAAGGTATATACGGAGAGTAGAACGGAGTCTATAGGCTTTAGTCCGGTCAAATAAGAGAGCCCGGCGGATACGAAATGAAAGCCCAGATTGAAGGCTCCAAAACCGGGTACTCCGAAGGGATAGTACTCCGGACCGTATCCGTTGTAATGGAGTATGGTGGCCGTTGAGTAGGCGTGCATTATGAAGTCCTTTTGATAGGGGTATAGGAAGGGGAAAGTTATGGCGTACCGCATTAAAGACGCGAGCACCATGAACAGAACTGGGGTGGTGATTTTGGGCCTCTCCTTTAGAAGGGCGTAGAGTACCCACAGTGTGCCCACGGAGGAGAGGAGGAGGACGACCTCCTTAAAGTGTCCGAAGGAAAACCAACCCACAATACCCCAAAAAGACAGGGATACCGCTACGGCCTCACCGAATCCACCCCGCCTCCTCAGGAGCTTCAGAATCAGATCCCCTACACCGTAAAGGAAACCCGGGAGGAGTACGAACATCTATCAGACGCCCCAGTCTCGGGGAGCTATGAACTCGTGGTTTATGGTCACCTGACCCACCTTCGCGATGATAGGAGGCTTCCGTTTGAACTGGTTCCTGCGGAGTAGGCTATACACCCTATCTACCTTCGCCCTACCGTACCTTTCGTAGAGATCCCCCGGCCTCCTGTGAAGCTCTATAAGCTCCCGGAGGATAGCATCGGCCTCCCTGTAAGATAGCCCCAGCTCCCCCTCGTCCGTCTGCCCCGGCCAGAGGTCGGCCGTGGGCTTCTTTTTAACTATCACCTCCGGAACCCCCACGTACTCCGCCAGCTCCCACACCTCGGTTTTGTACAGGTCCCCCAGGGGGTTTATGGCGTGGGCTAAGTCCCCCCAGAGGGTGCCGTACCCCAGGAGGAGCTCCGTCTTGTTGGAGGTACCCACCACCAACGCCCCGTACTTAGCGCTGAGGTCGTACAGAACTATCATACGGACCCGGGCCAATACGTTCCCGATTCGGTTCTTGTCCTCTATGCCGAGGGTATTGATGAAGGGGTCGGCCAGTGGGGTTATGTCTATCTCAAGGGGAGAGAGGCCTAAGGTATCGGCCACCATGCGGGCGTGGGCAACGGACTCCGGGGAGGAAAGCCTGTAGGGGAGTATGGCGGCTATCACATTGTCCCTGCCTAAGGCCTCAACGGTTAAAAAGGCGACTAAAGAGGAATCCACACCTCCCGAGAGCCCCAAAACGGCCCTTTTGAACCCGAACTTCAGGAGCTCTTCCCGGATGAAGAGGACGAGACTCCTTTTCAGAAGCTGGAGGTTCTGAACTCTCACAGTTTGCTATTCTAAGGACGCACCTCCTCCGTAGAATCTTCCGTCGTATGGTGCTCTACGGAAGGCCCGTGGGTAGGGCCTACTTTGACAGACTTAAAGTGAGAAGGGGGAAACTCCCAAGGCCCCCCAAGCTGGCGATCCTGTCCGACGGTCATCCGGACTCGGAGGTGTATAAGAAATCCATTTTAAAACTCGCCCGGAAGTTGGGGGTGGAGGTCGTATCCGACATAGAGAGTAGCGACGGCGTTATACAGCTGGGGGAACCCCAGATAGAAGACCTCCCTCCGGAGAAGGACGTTGAGGGTATATCGGAGTACCACATAGGACGTATAGCGTACGACGATCCCCTATACGTACCACCGACACCCATGGCAGCCCTCCTGCTCCTTGAGCACTACGCCGGGGAGCTGAACTTTGACCTCCGTGGGGCGGACGCTGTGGTAATAGGTAGAAGCGTACGGGTGGGCAGGCCCCTCTCCCTGATGCTCCTTAACCGGGACGCCTCCGTCTCCATCCTCCACAGTAAGAGTAAGGACGTTAAGAGATACACCCTTTCCGCCGACGTCGTCTTCCTCTCCGCTGGCATCGGAGAGTACTTCGGCAGGGAGTACTTCTCCCCGGACTGTATCGTTATAGACATAGCGACCGTCTACAGGGACGGGAGGTGGGTGGGGGACGCCCGATTTGAGGACCTCAAGGACTACGTTAGGGGCATAACCCCGGTTCCCGGCGGTGTAGGGAAGATAACCCCCCTCGTCCTATTTGATAACCTGTTCCGGGCCGTTGAGATAGACTACGGCATCTCCACGTCCGTATCTACCTCCCCCTGACGTAAATGAGCCTGTATATCGCCGGGATCACCACCAGAACGAGGACGAGAGCGAATAGTATTCCACCTATCATCGGTGCGGTTATCCTCTTCATCACCCTTGAGCCGATCTCCGTCTCAAACATTATCGGGAGCAGGGATAGAAAGATGGTGGCGGCCGTCATCATCTTCGGCCTCAGGCGTCTTATGGCGCCCTCGTGTATCCCGGATAAGGGATCCTCCGGATGGTTCTTCAGGCCTATGTCAAGGAACATGAGCATTACTACAATGAGCTCCGCGGCTACGCCCAGGAGGGCTATCACACCTACCCAGGCGGCCACGGACATGCGGTAGCCCAGCAGGTACATCAGACCGAAGGCCCCGAAGAGGGTGAAAGGTACGGATAGTATCACGAGTGAGGACTTCCAGAGGGAGCGGAAGTTCATGTACAGGAGGAGGAAGATTATCAGAAGCACCAGAGGGATAACTAAGGTCATGGTGCGCTTGGCCCTCTGAAGGTTCTCGTACTGCCCGGAGAACTCGTACCTGTACCCCGGAGGGAGGGAAATATCGGAGAGGACCTCCTTCGCCCGCGATACGTACTCCTCCATGCCAACGCCCTCCTTGGGTACGACGTAGACGTAGGAAACCACCAGAGCGTTCTCGCTCTTTATAACGGCCGGCCCTTCGGTTAGCTTCACGTCCGCCACCTGACCTAAGGAGACGACCGCCCCCGTGGGTGTCCGGAGCTCAAGGGAGGAGAGGTCGGAGTACCTGTCCCGAAAGTCCCGTGCCAGTCTAACCCTTATCGGGTACCTCTCCCTTCCCTCAACCGAATAGGTTATGGGCATTCCACCGAAGAGGTGAGATACCGCCTTCAGTACATCCTCAACGGTGAGGCCGTACGCGGCCATAACCTCCCTACGGGGAAGCACATCCACGTACGTGAATTTTGTACTCCTATCGGCGAAGGCCGCTTTGGTTATGTCAAGGGAAGACAACCTCCTCTCAACCTCAACGGCCAAGCTCTCTACCCTCTGGGGGTCGTCCCCGAAGACCTTTACCCCTATGGGGGTCCTTATGCCGGTTGATAGCATATCCACCCTGATACGTATGGGCATCCCCCACGTGTTCATCCACCCGGCGAACTGGACCCTCTCGTTCATCTCTCCGATGAGCCTTTCAATACTCATGCCTTTCCTCCACTCACTTCTGGGCTTCAGGAGGATGACGGTCTCTATCATACTCAGGGGAGCCGGGTCCGTGGGGGTAGTGGCTCTACCTATCTTCCCGAAGACCCTCTCCACCTCGGGGAAGGTCTTCAGTACGGAGTCCTGTTTTCTCAACACCTCCAGCCCCTTATCCAGAGGGACGCCGGCGACGGAGGAGGGCATGTACAGTAAGGTACCCTCGTTCAGTGGAGGCATGAACTCGGACGGTATCCTGCGCAGTAGGAAGAAGGAGGCGACGGATAAAAGAACGAATACCACCACTACGGGTACGGGGAATCTCATCGCAAAGTTAAACACGGGCTCGTAGGCCTTTATTAGCAACCTGTTTATAGGGTTCTCCTCCTCACCCTTTGCTCTGTTTGGTAGTATCAGCAGTATCAGAACGGGCATAAGGGTTACGGATAGGACGGTAGCCACGGCCATGGTCAGGGTTTTGGTGAAGGCTAAGGGTTTGAATAGTCTCCCCTCCTCACCCGTGAGGGCGAATATCGGGAGGAAAGACACCGTTATTATGAGGAGGGAAAAGAAGAGGGAGGGGGCCACCTCCACCACGGCGTCCCCCACGACTTTTACCTTCTCCTTCAGGCTCCTAACCGTCCTCCGCTCAAGGTACTTGAAGACGTTCTCAACCATAACTATACCCGCATCCACCATGACACCTATGCTAAGGGCCAGACCTCCCAAGCTCATAACGTTAGTGGTGACCTTAGCCACGTACATAAAGATAAAGGGTATCACCAGAGCCATAGGCAGGAAGACCACTACGGGGATGGAACCCCTTACGGAGAACAGGAAGAGGGCCACCACCAGTATGACGACCACAGACTCTTTCACTAAGGTCTTGAAGAGGTTGCCCACGGCCTCACGTATGAGTTCGCTCCTATCGTAGGTGATTACCAGTTTCACTCCCTCCGGAAGGGGGGTCTCGGCGAGTTTCCTCTTTACCCTATCTATGACCCTTAAGGCGTTCTCGCCGTTCCTCATCACCACTATACCCCCCACCACCTCCCCCTCACCGTTGAGGTCCGCTCCCCCCTCCGTCAGGGCCGCTCCTAACTGCACCGTGGCTACGTCCCCTAAGGTTACCGTGGCTCCCGTTTCGGGATTCACCTTCACGACCGCCCTCTTCAGGTCCTCCACGCTACGGACGTATCCCGTAGCCCTCACCATATTGTACCTCTCGGACACCTCTATGACCCTTCCCCCCGCCTGACCGTTCGCCCTCTTTACCGCTCCCACTATATCGTTGAGCGTTAGTCCGTACTCCTTCAACTTGTAAGGGTCCACGTCTATCTGGTACTCCTTCAGGTACCCTCCCACGCTCGCCACCTCGGATACCCCATCTACGGACTGAAGGTAGTATCGGAGGTAGAAGTCGTTAAAGGTACGGAGGGAGGCTAAGTCGTTCTTACCGGAGGTATCCACCAGGGCGTACATGAAGACCCAACCTAAGGCCGTGGCGTCGGGACCTAACTTCACCTCCACGCCTTCCGGTAGGGAGAGGGAGGAGAGGTACTCAAGGACGCGACTCCGTGCCCAGTACATGTCCGTACCGTCCTCAAATATGACGTATATCAGGGCCTTGTTGGGCATGGAGTACCCGCGCACGACCTTCGCCTTCGGGACGGATAGCATGGACGAGACGACCGGGTAAGTTATCTGGTCCTCTACGGTAGCGGGGTCCTGTCCCTCCCAGCGTATCTCCAGTATCACCTGCGTGTCGGATATGTCCGGTATCGCATCAAGGGGCGTCCGTTGGGCGGCCACTACCCCAAGGAGAACGGAAAAGCCCACGAAGGACAGGGTAAGGAAGGGGTTATCAAGAACCCATCTGACTATCCTATCCATTTCCCACCTCCGTAGATTCGTCTATCCTATCAGTGCGCTCCATGTTTCCCACCCCCTATTCCCCTGAAGGATGCCTCGGCATCAATAAAGAAGACTCCCCTCTCCACTATCCTCTCTCCGGGTTTCAGGCCCTCCACCACGTACCCTTTCTCCGTCTCCATAAGGACCTTTACCTCCCTCGGGGAGAAGGTGTTCTTCCCAACCTCAACGTAAACGTAATCCCTCTCCCCCGTCCTTATCACGGCGTCGGTTGGCACCACTATACCCTTTACCTTCTTAACGATCTTCCCCACCAGAACCTCCCCCTCCCTGTACCTGCCCGGCAGTAGGCTTACAAAAGAGAGGGTCCGGGTTCTCCTGTCAAGCGTAGGGGACAGGCTTATCACCTTCCCCACGGCCTCTCCCACGACCACGGCGTCCCCTAAGCGGATCAGCCCGGCCTTATCCTGTGGTACGTGGCCCACGAACCATACGGCGTCGGACGTGATTACGCCGTACAGACGTTCCCCTTCCTTGAACCTCTTACCCACAGAGGCTCTAACCTCCTCCACCTTTCCCGACACGGGAGACCTGACGGCCACGGTGGTATCCCTGAAATCCTCCGGCCTTACTCCGTATAGGGTCAGCTTCGCGAGGGCCTCTTCGCTTTTCGTTGAGCGGTACTCCTCGTAGGTACGCAGGAGCTCCGGAGAGTACGTGTAGAAGAGTACGTCCCCGCGAGATACCCGTTCCCCCTCCCTATCCACCACCACACGGGTGATGTAGCCGGCGAATCTGGGGGAGAGGTCGTACCTCTTGGATGGGGGATACTTTACCTCACCGGACACCGGTATAACGACGCGATCCTCCCCTTCCTTGACAGTGTAAAGGGATACGTTTATCGCCGCCAGCTTCCTTTCGGAGATGGTGAGGGTCGGGCCACCCCCGTCGCCATGCTCCATAGACATCTTCATGGAGGAATGCCCCCCTTCCATCCCCTTCCCCCCTATCAGCGGGATACTGACGTCCGTCTTCAAGGTATCCCTCTCAAGCACGGCCACCACCTGCCATGACCCCTCCATAGGGATATTTACGCTGCCCCTGTACCTACTCTCCGCCACTTCCTTGAGCTTGGCCGGAGCCCGCATCTCCGCCATACCCGGCATAGGTGGCATGTACAGGTAGAGTCTTATCAGCTTACCTTTCGGCTTCACCTCCACCTCTATACCGTTATCTCCGGCCTTCAGGTCCCCTCCTCTGGAGCGTATCACGACCTCCGCCTCCTTCCCTTTCAACCTGAGGGCCTCCTCGTACTTCCCACCCCCGCACGAGTATAGGCTCGCCGCAGCGAGGAGGATAGCACTAATTCTTTTAGTACTAAGAATCATAGTAGATATTCTAAGGGATGAGCGCGGGGATGTGGTGGCACCCGTAGAATTAACCTCATGCGTAAGGCCTTAGCCGGCATCCTCCTCCTCCTATCCTGTGGCAGGTTCCACTTCACCCCACCCCAGTCGCGGCCTGTGGAAAGCCCCCCTGACAGTATATCCGGCACCCTCTTGCTCTTCGGGAAGATTGGAAACGATTACGGCACCTTCTACGTCGGGGTGGATTCCCTCTCTTTAAGGGTCCTTCTGGACCTTCCGGGGTCGGACGAGGTCTATCCGAAGTTCTGGGGAGGAGCGGTTCTGCTCTCCTCCAACGCCCGCGGAGACTTCGGGATAATGCGATACGACGGCGATACGGCCACCCTCTACGACGCCCCCTCGGATCAGCTCTGGCCCGCGGTTAGCCCCTCCAACAGGTACGTGGCCTTTATAACCTTTCACCTTGATGCCGGCGGGAACCTCGCCCTCTACGATAGAAACACGTCCCTCGTTCAGGTATGGTACGACGGGTCCGATACCCTATCCTTTCCCTCTTTCGTGGATGAAAGACACCTTTTAGCCGTCCGGAACGGCAGGTTAGAGGTCTTCTCTTTGGATTCCCTCACCTGGACACCGTGGGTGCTCCTGCACGGCATACCGGCTTATCCGACCCCGTCCCCCGATAGGGGGAGTTTGGCCGTGGTTGAGGCCTCCGACTCCTTCAGGATCCTCCTTATCCCCCTATCCTCTCCGGAGAGGAGGGAAACCCTCGTGGCCCTTCCCGACAGCATCAGAGGGTTGGCGTGGTCTCCGGACGGTGGGTACTTAGCCTTCGGGTACGGGAAGGGGGTCTACCTGACGGATACGTCCGGGAACCTGTACTCGCTCATGGACTCCATAGGGACCGTGTGGGTGAGCGACTGGAAGTAGATGTGGCTTTACGAGCTCTTCGTTCTCCCCGTGGACACTTCACCCGACACCATCGTTTCACCGATCCGGATTGAGGACACCTCATCAGTCAGGGTAAAGGGAGAGTACTCCTTCGGGAGCGAGGGGGTTTCCGTCTCAATAGGGATCTCGGGGGAAGGTTGGGAGTCACGTATAAAGGCGACGGATGCGGCGGGGATCAGCGGGGAAGTGAAGAGGGTTGAGGACCTACAGGAGCTGAGCATCCTCTTTGAGAGGGGAGGGTACTCCCTCCGTGGCGGGATACTCACGGAAGATCTAATCACGGGCAGGGTACGGGGCGAGGGGATAGAGGTCTCGGGGAAATCGGCCTCCCTGCTCTACTTAAGGAGGTACGCCCCGGTAATCAGGAGGGAGGTACCACTTACGGGGAACTATCCCGGCCCCTACACCTTTTCGGATAGGCCCGTCGTCAGGAACAGCGTCAGGGTGTATATCAACGGTAGGCCCCTGAAGGATGGGGACTACAGGTTGCTGCCGGAGGGGAACGCCCTGTACCTCTTAGTACCCTTCAACGATGGGGACCTATTGACCGTGGAGTACCAGCCGGCTTCCCTATCGCCCTCCCACGTCCTCACCGCCCGCCTTGGCACCGGAAGGGTCGGGTTATCCCTCTACCACGAGAGACCGGCCGTTAAGGTCATAAACGGGTGCGTGTTCTCCAACGGTGGGGACTACGTTCTTAAGGGGGACACTTTCCTCCTTACACCGGGGAAGGGGAACCTCTCCTGCACCTTCGTCCCCTCCGAGGGTGGGGAGTACTCCTTCACGGGGAACGGATACGTCAGGACGGACAGCGGCGGGTACAGACTCGTACCTCCGGACACCTCTCCACGTACGACCTTAGGGACGCTCACCCTGTCCGGAAGAGACGGCGAAGTGAGGATCTTGGGGGGAAAGGTGGGGGACGCCCCAACGTACGGGACGGTTTGGGAGGTACGTTCAGGATCAAAGCTCTACCTGAGCACCTCCGGGGATCTATCCTACGGCCCGAGACCTACCGTCGTAAGGTACAACCGCGGCCTATGGAGAGGAGATAAGTACGGTGAGGCCAGAATCGGAGTGGGGTACGGCTCCGAGGGGACGTCCCTGTTCGGAGAGGTGGTGTCCGGCGTAGGGAAAAGGACGGAGGTCGGGTACAGATTGAAGGGAGCCTACCGGATGCTCTTCGGTGAGTACTCCCTCTTCCCTGTCCGGAGATGGGGGAGGGTCGGGGTAAAGGTACGGGGAATTGAGGCGCACTACCACTTCTACCGGGATACGGCCACAGCCTACAGGGGGGTAGAGATGAGGGGCAAGGGTATAACGGCGGACGTCAGGAGGTACGACGATGGTTTTCTGGGGTATTCACTCTCGTTGAGGGTCAGGAGGTTATCCCTCTACTACTCAACGACCCCCATAGGCAGGAGTCTTATGGGAAACGTGGGGATAACGTGGGGGCGTATCTCCGTCAGGGGGGGTGTTCGGAGCTCGCAGGAGTTCTACAGGCAGGAGAGGTTCGTATACGTGGGAAAGGGGTGGGGGGACTACGAGAGGGACTCCAGCGGTAGGTTCGTCCCCTACCCCTACGGCTCTTATAGGAAGGAGGTGCTGTACTTCCCCAGAGGGGAACCGGCCTACGACCTCTCCCTCTCCGTCTCGGGAGAAAGGACAGGAGTCGGACTTTCGGCCAAAGTGGGCAACGGCGTGGAGAGGTACTCCGTTGATGCTCACTCCGTCGGCTCCTCCTACTCCGTCCGTGGTAGAGTAGCCGAGGATAGGGTAAGTACCTACCCGTACTCCGAGAGGAGCGCGGAAGGACGTATCGGACGGAGGTGGTACCTCTCCGTTGAAGCGGTAAATAAGGTTTTCGGAGCGGATTCGGTCCTCTACTTCTCTTCCGAGACGGGATACTCAAGGGGATGGGTGGAGGGAGGGATGGAGGTGATGAGGGGGAAATCTTACGCTCTGTCGCCCGTACTTAGGACGAGAGGGTGGTTATCCGTGGAGGGAGGATACAGGGTTTTCTTCGGCGAGGCCGGGCCCGAAAAACGGTACAAACCTCCCGGTCCTTTCCTTACGACAACGTTAAGGGGTAGTAGAGGGGTCGGGGATGTGATGATAGAGGGGGCCCTGACGGGCGGGTACGACCTCCTCCGCAGATGGTACTACACCTTCTCCTTCAACGTTTCTGGAAGCCTATAAAAGGAGGCGCGTACTCCATACGGCTTTCCCCGTTAGAATACGCCCATGCTCCTAATGGTTTCCTACGCCTACGATATTTTCAACTTAGGCTACTCGCCGTGGGAGATTGAGGGAAAGGCCTTTCCGAATTTCACCTTCTACTCCGCGGGCTACAACTACGCCTCCGGGACGTACGGAGGGGTCGTCGGTGGCAACCACGGGCGCTACGGCGTGAGAGTGAAGTTCTTCACCTCCGGTAGTATGGCCATGACGGATGAAAACGGAGATTCTTTAGGGACCTTCTCCGCCAACTTCGTTTCCGTTGACGGCACCTATACGGTAAAGGTAAGAGGTTTCACCTTGAAGGTGGGGCCGTCCGTCAGGTACGCTTCACTCTCCCCGCAGGTTAGGGGGGTGGCCGTAGCAACGGTCCTATCCGCGGGACGCTCCTTCCCTAAAGATTGGGGCTATTTGAGAACGTACGCCACGTTAGACGGCATAGGGTACGAGGTGCTTCCCGTCGGACTGCGGCGCTCCCGCACGGATTTCAGGGGGTACGTGGGGGGTGAGGTCAGGTACTCCCACGTGGTAGCGCAGGCACAGGCCAGCTACTACTCCGTCGGTGGCCCCTCCTTTTCCGTCGCCTCCGGTCTGGAGTACGACCTCTTCCGCTTTAAGGTGGGGTACAACTCCCACTTCTCCTCCCTGTACGGTGGGTACGGTAGGGATAGGATCGCCGGGATGTTCTTCATCTTCGGTCTGAATTACCGCAGCTTCGCCTTCACCTACGCCTACAACCCTTTAGGGCTCCTTGGAGACAGACACGTTATAGGCGTAGCGTACTCTAAATGAAGGTAGTGGTGGCCCTTGGGGGAAACGCTCTCCGTAAGAAGGGGGAGGGTTTTGATTACGAGACCCATTACGAGAACGCGCTTCTGACCTTTCAGAGGTTGGCGGAGGCGGGTTTCTTTTCGGAGGGAAAGAAGGTGGTCATTACGCATGGAAACGGGCCACAGGTCGGTATGGAGTTCATGAGGCACTTCCTCACCAGGGAGCGCTACCCCATGTATCCCCTTCACGCCTTGACCTCCTCCACGCAGGGTTGGATAGGCTACGTACTTGAGCAGACCCTACGCCGTGTACTGAAAGAGAGAGGGATAGAGAGGGAGGTGGCCACGCTGATAACCCTCGTTGAGGTATCTCCGTCCGACCCTTCACTGAAGAGACCTGAAAAACCCATAGGGGAGTTCATGAACAGGGAGAAGGCTATGGAGCTATCCATACTGACCGGCCTCCCCGTCAAGGAGGATGCCAACAGGGGTTGGAGGTTGGTCGTGGGTTCCCCCAGACCCCTTAGGGTGATAAACGCGAAGATAATCGGCGCCCTCGCCGAGGTGGGGGTCGTGGTGATAGGCGTGGGTGGGGGTGGGATCCCCGTCACGGGTAGGCTCTCCGGGGTGTCGGCAGTTATAGATAAGGACAGGGCGAGTAGTCTCCTTGCCAGCGAGATAGGGGCGGACGCCCTTTACATCCTGACGCAGGTTCCGTACGTCTATATAAACTACGGGAAACCGAACCAGCAACCCCTTACAAAGGTCAGGGTTGAGGAGCTTAAGAGGTACATGGAAGAGGGGCACTTCGCCCCCGGGAGTATGTTGCCGAAGGTAGAGGCCGCCATAGACTTTATAAGGAAAGGTGGGAAGCGCGTGGTGATAACCTCACCGGAGTACCTCACGGAGGCGGAAAGGGGAGAGGTTGGTACTACCGTTCTACCATGAAACGCTGGATAGGGGATCCGTACGCCCTATGCGTGGTGGCCGTTTTCCTTTTATCACGGGCTATTCTCCGGATCCTTTTGGGGATGGTCTTTGACACCTCCTCTCTAATTTGGGCCTGGCAGCTACTTGATCCGGTATGGCTTAAGGATGACCTGTTCCGTTCCCTGTGGTACCTCCACATGCAACCTCCCCTGTTCAACCTGCTTACGGCCGTGGCCCTCCGTCTTCCCTTTCCCGACCTCTTCCTTGATACCCTTTTCCTGACCCTTGGGCTGGCGACCTCCCTCGTACTGTACCGGTTAGGTCTGGCTCTGGGCCTCAAACGGCTCTTCTCCGCGGTTCTGGTGGTAGTGGCCTTCGTTCTGAATCCCTCCTCCATCCTGTACGAGACCTGGTACTTCTATACCTACCCTGTACTGTTCCTTACATCCCTCTTCTCCCTTCTGTTGATCAGGACATCCCGTAGGATCAGTCTCGCGGGCCTGCTCGGGGCTCTATCCGTCCTTACCCTCCTGACCCTGATCCGGGCGAGCTATCATATCGTCCTCTTCCTCATCGTGGCGCTGCCTCTCGTGTGGTATCACGTCGGACGCTGGAGAACGGTCTTAGCCGCCACCCTGATCGCCGGTTCCCCTGCTCTGGCTTGGTACATGAAGAACTACGCCCTGTTCGGCACCTTCTCCGCCACGAGCTGGACCGGTATGAACCTGTTCAGGATGCTGTGGAACATGCGCGGATGGGACGAGAGTAGGTTTCGCAGGCTTAAGGAGGAAGGGTTAGTCTCGCCTCTCATGACGGTGAGACCTTTTGCCCCTCCGGACGTTTATATATCCATCCTTGGATACGACAGACGAACGGGCGTACCGTCCCTTGACTCTACGGTGAAACCCACCGTAGGTACGTACAATTATAATCACTCCGTCTATCCCACGGTATCGCGGATACTTCTACGGGACAACCTGAGGCTGTTCCTGAGGTACCCGTGGGCTTACGCCAGATCCGTCCTTTCCGCCTTCAAGATTTTCACCTATCCTCCCTACGCGTACGTTTACGGGCCGCTTCACCTACTCTTTTACGAGGGCAATATGCGAACCTTCAAGAGTCTGAAGGTATGGATACGAACCTACGACCTGCTGTACGGCTGGCTGGGAAAGGGATTTCCCGGTCTGACCGTTTTACTCCTGCTCCTGTCTTTCATCTACACCCTTCCACGTCTCCTTAAATCCCCCGGAACGGGTACTCTCTCCCTCTTCCTCATCTATCTCATCGTAGTGCATACCACGTTTGAGAGGAGGGAGAACATGCGCTTCCGCTTTCAGTTTGAGCCCGTGCTCGTGGTTCTGGTCGTCGCCTCTTTGCTTAAAAGGAGGTCTAAAACAGCTCTTCCTCCATCCTCCTGAGCTTCAGTTCAAGGGAGAGGAGGGTACGGGTACATGTGTAGCAACCCTCCTCCCCCGGGTTCAGTTAATCTTCATGGACGTCAAATCTGACGAAACGCCTAACCACGAAGTCCCCCCGGGACTTGAGCCATTCACCGAAGGAAACCTTCGGGTCCTTCATGTAAGGTTGATCAAGGAGGGTCCTCTCGCTGAGGAAGGCCCTGATCTTACCCTCAACTATGCGGGGTATGACCTTCTCGGGCTTCCCCTCCTTACGGGCCTGCTCCTCGTATATCTCCCGCTCCTTCTGAAGGACCTCCTCGGGGACCTCGTCCCTGGAGACGGCTATGGGCTTCATGGCCGTGATCTGCATCGCCGTCTCCTCCGCCACCTCCGTGTCGGGAGGGTAGATCTCCACGATCGCCCCCTTCGTCGCCCCCGGATGGACGTAGATATACACCATCCCGTCGTCCGTGGAGAAGTAAGCGACCTTCTTTATCTCTATCTTCTCCCCGACCTTCCCGGAGAGCACCTTCATCTCCTCCTCAAGGGACGGATCCATGAGCTCCTCAACGCTGTTGGCCTTCTTCTCTAAGAGCACCCGAAGGGCCTTTTCACCGAAGGACTTAAAATCGTCCGTTCTCGCTACGAAGTCCGTCTCGCAACCCACCTCAACGACCGCTCCCCACTTGAAGTTCTCGTCGGAGGCGGTAAAGATTAGGCCTTCTTTGGTAGTACGTGATACCTTCTTCTCGGCCTTGGCTATCCCCATCTTCCTCAGGATCTCTATGGCCCTATCCACGTCCCCGTTCGCCTCCTCAAGGGCCTTCTTCACGTCCATAAGACCGGCACCCGTGGCCTCACGGACAGTCTGTATAAGCTTTACGTCCACCTTCGCCATCTTGGAAAACCTCCTTTTATCCTGAAATCTCAGCAGCTTCCGGCAGGATACCTCCAGCCGCTTCCCTCTCCCTCTTGCCGTCCAGATAACCTTGAGCCACGATGTGGGTTATGAACCTGATGCTCTTCATGGACTCGTCGTTGGCCGGTATGGGTAGGTCCACCGCCTCGGGGTCGGCGTTGGTATCCACGATCCCGATGGAGGGGATGCCCAGCTTCTTCACCTCGTAGGAGGCTATATGGTTGTACTTGGGGTCCACTATATAAACGAGGTCGGGTAGGTGGTTCATGTTCTCTATGCCGCCGAAAAGCTTACGGAGCTTGGCGTACTCCCGCTGCATCTTGAGGATCTCCTTCTTCGTGTAGGGGAGAACCTCACCGCGCCGGCGTCTCTCCTCAAACTCAAGGAACAGGGACTCGTACTCCTTCATCTTGATTATGCGCTTGTGAATGGTCTCAAAGTTCGTCAGGAGACCACCGGGCCACCTCTCCACGACGTAGAAGGCTCCGACCCTACGGGCCTCGTCCTTTATTATGGCTCTGGCCTGCGGTTTGGTGCTTACGAACAGGACGGTACCGCCCCTACGACCCTCTTCCCTCATGCGCTCGTAGGCCTTGCGGAGAGCCACGACCGTGTATCGCACGTCTATAACGTGGATTCCGTTCCGAACGGTGTAGATAAAGGGTCTCATCTTGGGGTTCCATCGGCTCTTGCGGTGTCCGTAGTGGGCCCCCACCTCAAAGAGCTTCTTGAGGAGCTCCTTGGGGTTGTTTAGAAGCTCCCGAACGTCTATCTCCTCAAGATTAACGCTTGGTGTACTGCCAAGCCCTTCTTCTCTTAGTTCTTCCATACTTCATCCTCTCCTTTTCTCTCGGATCGCGCGTGAGCATACCGGCCTTCCTCAGAACGGGCCTCTTACCGGGGTCTAAGGTAGCTATGGCCCGCGCGAGGGCGTGGCGGACCGCACCGGCCTGCCCGGATACACCTCCACCCTCAACCTTCACCTTCACGTCTACGACGTCCCTCAGGCCGGTGATATCCAGCGGCTCAAGGGCCCATATCACCAGATGGGCCTTCTTGAAGTACTCCTCGGGCGACTTACCGTTTATGAAGATCCTGCCCGTCCCCCTTCTGAGGGTAACTCGGGCCGTCGCCCTCTTTCTGGAACCGGAAACGTTAACTATCTCCATTTTCTACTTCCGTTTAAACGTTAATCTCCAGCGGCTTCGGATTCTGGGCGGCGTGGGGGTGGGTGTCGGTCGTGTAGATCTTCAGCCTCTTCAGACGGCGCTTGCGGAGCTTGTTCTTGGGGAGCATGCGCTTTACGGCGAGGTAAAGGACGCGCTCGGGATGATGCTGGAGCATCCACCATAGAGGTCTCTCCTTGAGACCGCTGGGGTACCCGCTGTGCCACCTGTACATCTTCTGCTGGAGTTTCTTTCCTGTGACCCTCACCTTATGGGCGTTCAGAACTATTACGAAGTCGCCCATATCGGCGTGGGGTGTGTATTGGGGTTTGTGCTTACCCATGAGGACCTTCGCTATCTCGGACGCGAGTCTTCCTAAAGTCTTCCCGGTCGCGTCTACAACGTACCACTCCCGCCGAACGTCCTCTTTCCTCAAAAATGGCGTCACTTTCACCTTTCTACCCTCCTTTTAAGAGCGTGTATTATACTGCCGAAGTGAGGGCGGTGGGTCCATCACTCCAGAACACGGCCTGTCAGTATTTCGGCGAAACGGATCGTATGGACGTGCCAGTACCTGTCCCTTATCTCCTTTATCCTCCGTAAGTTGTGGCTTGAACCCCTCCCCACCAGCTGCAGGACGGCACGCCCCAGGACCTCGTGTCCTAAGTACCCCCTTTCCCTATAGGTCCGGACCTTCCTGCCGATACCTCCGACCTCCCCCGTAAGGGCGGCGTCGTACAGTACGAACCATTCGTACATGTACCTGTTCTTCTCCGTACGGGCGGTGGATATTGCAGCGTTCAGTAGCCTTCTGGCGAGCGTCCCCTTCCCCTTCATTACGGCCATGGGTATAAAGACCTGAAGGAGTCTGGAGGTCGTGTGGTCGTAGTTCTCGCTTAGGCCGTACATCACCGTTTTTCGTACCCTATTGAAGGTGTCCTCCGGTACATCCCCCTTGAGTAGGTGGTACAGTCCTACGGTATAGCTCTTGGTTATTATCTGGGCCACGAACTCCAGCTCGTCCTCCGTAGTCTCAAGGGCCTCTACCCTCTCCAGCCGTATATCTTTGCCCCTATAGAGGTGCAGGTACAGCTTCCTTATTTCGGTCCAGAACCCCCCCAGCCCCATCTCCTTCTCCCCACGCAGAACGTAGTGGTATGCCCTGGGGTGGTTTCCCAGATACTCGTGGAATATCCTTCGCTCTATCAGATTACCTTTAGGGCGCACGTAGGGTAGGGCCTTCTCCGGCCTCATGTCCCGTATGACGTACATAACCACGTAAAACAGGTCGGGAAATCTCCTCTGACCCAAACGCTCAAGGTGTTCCGGGCTCAGGTCCTTCAACATACGGTTGAACCTCTCCAAAAACCAGTCCAGTCTACCGTACCACCCCATGTGGAGCATACGTACCCCCAGCTCTACCACCTCATCAACGTCGCACCTCTTGAAGGCTCTCTCCAACTCCTCAAAGAACTTTACCGTTGCAGGCATTACGGTCTGACCCTATCGGGGGTACGGGCGAAGGGTATCACCTCACGAACGTGAGAGACCCCCGCCATCCATGCCACCGTGCGCTCCACTCCGAGGCCGAACCCGGAGTGAGGAACGGAACCGTACTTGCGCAGGTCAAGGTACCACGCGTACTCCTCTTCGGGTAGGCCCTCCTCCCTTATCCTCCGAAGGAGGGCGTCGTAGTCGTCCTCGCGTTGGCTTCCCCCTATTATCTCACCGTACCCCTCCGGTGCTATCACGTCTACGCACAGCACTTTGGTGGGATCGTTCGGATCCGGTTTCATATAGAAGGGCTTTATATCGCGGGGATAGTGGGTGATCATTACGGGGCGATCGTACCTCTCGGAGATGACCGTCTCTTCGTCGCTCCCGAAGTCCTCACCGTAGGTGAAGTCTATCTGCCGCCCCTTCTCCTTCTCCTCCATAAGGATCCGGGTGGCCTCGTCGTAGGTTATACGTGGAAAGGGCCTCTTTACGGCCTCCAGTCTGGATACGTCCCTCTCCAACATCTCCAGCTCCATCCTGCGGTTCTCTAAAACCCTCTCAACTATATAGGTTATTAGCCCTTCGGCCAGGTCCATTATGTCCTCAAGGGTAGCCCACGCCACCTCCGGCTCTACCATCCAGAACTCCGTCAGATGTCTGCGGGTACGGGACTTCTCCGCCCTGAAGGTCGGACCGAACGAATACACCTTACCCAAGGCCATGGCGCCGGCCTCAAGGTAGAGCTGGCCCGACTGGGTTAGATAGACCTCCCCTTCCTCAAAGTAGGGCACGGGAAAGAGTGTGGTCGTACCCTCCACCGCCGATGGGGTGAATATGGGTGGGTCAAACCTCCTGAACCCCCTCGCCCCGAAGAAGTCGTGTATGGCCCTCTCCACCTCGTCCCTTATCCTGAGTATGGCCCACTGCTTCCGGGACCTTATCCACAGGTGGCGGAACTTAAAGAGCTTCCCCACGTCCGGGACGTTCTCCGGCCTGACCTTGGGTATGGGGTAGGATTCCAGAGATTTGGAGTGGACCTTCAGGTCCGTCATCTGGAGCTCGTACCCCCCGGGAGCCCTGTTATCCTTTCGGACCACTCCCCTGACCACGATGGCGTCCTCGTAGGTCAGGTCGTCGTACAGGTTGAAG
This sequence comes from uncultured bacterium, assembly GCA_964473735.1. GTDB lineage: Bacteria > Hydrothermota > Hydrothermia > LBFQ01 > LBFQ01 > JAADCS01. The sequence goes on along the minus strand of CAYYQD010000008.1, from coordinate 21,979 downwards.
ACCTCCGGGGGAAGGTCCCCCTTTACCATAACCACCTGAAGAAAACCCGTCCCGTCCCTGACTATAAGGAATCTAACCTTCCCGGAAGACCTCTTGTTGTGAAGCCAGCCCCGTACCTCCACCTCTTCGCCGACGTGGTCGCCCAGATCTTCAATCCATACCCTACTCATGGGAAGATACGATTATACGGTGGGTTAGGACTCCTCCTTCCTCTGAGCGTCGTTCTCCTTAGGTTTTTCGGCCTCATCCGTTATCTCCGACGATGCCCTACGAAACTCCTTCATCGCCTCGCCGAGGCCACGGGCCAGTTTCGGCAGCTGACTCGGACCGAACAGAAGCATTATTATCACTAATATGACTACTATCTCCGGCAAACCGAGGTTCATACCTCACTATTTTAAGGCTGCTACGGGAGGACCGTTCATCACGGGATTTTGCCATCTTTTACATCGGGATGGATTGGGACTTTAACCCCAGCCGTATATCAACTTTATCCTGTTCCGAGGAATCGGGAGGGTTTGAGGTTTCCCGTCGGGAGGGCTTCGCGTGTTCTGGGATACGAAAACCTGCGTTCGGAGTTAGGTACCCGTGGGAAGCGTAGGAGTCCGGGAGATGCCCATCGGTGTTATGCTGTCGGAAGGTGAAAGCCCTCTCAGGATACTTATGTGGGAATTGGATGGAGTTTTACCCCCAGTTATGGAAGCGGATCCGGGATTAATGGGTACTCACTTACCCGCTGGTAGGGAAATGAGACCGTGAAGTCGTTTTGCTAATATGCCGATATCCGGGTGTTTTTGCTGCACGGCTCCGGCCCGATGCCCGTCAGGTTATCCGACCCTTACGTGTGTTTTAAAGCTATCAGTTCCGAGAACGGTGAAGTGGTACCGCCTGTGCCGGTTTCATACCCAAAGTGGTACCTCCATCGTGAAGAGGGGAATGTCCCATCGCAAGTCTCCCCATCCTAAAAGTCCAGATGACGCAATTGTAGGGCGTATTAGTCACGCACGGGAACGTTATTTCCTCTCTTTGAGTACCGTCCGTATTACGATGGCGAACGGTCTCATATCTCTGCACGCCGGCTGTCTCTGGTGCAAGATCATCGCGCCGTTGGCCTCTACCGTACCGACTCCACGCTCTAATCCCCCTTCGGAGTTAGAATTCCCCCTCATGAGGAAGGTACTGTTGGCACTTGTAGGAAGCCTGCTCTTCGTAGGGGCTACGGGAGACAACCCCGTGATGAAAGCAAAGGCCGAGGTTCTCGGTTTTAAAGACAGGAACATCAAGGGTGAGGTGTTCTTCTACCAGTACCCCGATATGACCGTGCACGTCTTCGGCAAGATCACGGGCCTGCCCAAGAACCGCACCTTCGCCATACACGTCCATCAGTTCGGAGACTGCTCTTCTCCCAAGGCCTCCGGAGGGCACTTTGACCCCTACCACAGTGGGAAACACGGAAACCCCAAGGACCCCATCGGCACCCATCACTCGGGAGATATGCCCAACATAAAGAGCAACGCCAAGGGTGAGGCGACCCTTGACTTCAGGACCAAAGCCTTTACGGTAGTACCCTCTCCGTATTCCGTCCTCGGACGGGCGGTCATCATACACGCCGGTGCGGACGACTACAAATCCCAACCCGCTGGCAACGCTGGGCCGCGGATAGCCTGCGGTGTGATAGGTGTAGTCAAGTAGAGTTCGTAAAGGTTTGAAAGGGGGGCCGTAAGGCCCCCTTTTTTTGTTGAAGCAGGAATACCGCATGGAAGGAGATTCGGTATTAGAATACGTTATCATGCTGCTTTTGATGACCTTCCAACAGGATGCCCCTAACGCGATCGTTAGGGTGTGGGCTCCACCGGACCAGATAGTGGCACCGTATTTGCGTTCGGTGGACGTGGTGGGATTTTCCCCGAGGGGGGAGTGGACGGACGTACTGGTAAGCGAGCCCGAGATACCGCTGATAAAGTCCCTCGGATTCCGTACAGAGGTACTGATACCGGACGTGCGGGAGTACGACTACCGGACCATGGGTTCGTACAGGAGTACATCGCAGGTTTTCAGCGATCTGGTGACCTACGCTACCACCTACCCCACCATAACCCGCCTTGACACCATAGGCACCACCTACGAGGGGAGACCAGTGATGGTCCTGAGGATAACGGATAACCCGGACAGCGACGAGGGGGAGCCGGCGGTACTCATCACAGGGCTGCACCACGCCCGCGAGTGGCCCACGGTGGAGATAACCATGTTTGCCATAGATACCCTCCTCAGGGGGTACGGATCGGATCCCCAGATAACCGACTTCGTGAATAACCTTGACATATACGTTATACCTCTGGTCAACCCCGACGGCTACCACTACTCCCACGACTTAGGCAACACCAACTGGCGTAAGAACCGCCGTTATTTCTCGGCCTTTGGCACCTACGGGGTAGATGACAACAGGAACTACGGCGGGGCCGACAACGGAGACCCCAGAGGACAGAACTGTACTCCAACGCCCGGCACGACCAACTACCCATCGGACGACGTCTATTGCGGTCCCGGGCCTTTCAGCGAGAACGAGATAGACGCCATAAGGAGGTTCGTTGAGAGCCATCCCAATCTGGTGGCGGCGGTGAACTATCACACCTATACCGGAGCCGTCCTGTACCCGTGGGGCTACACCACCGACAACGCGCCCGACGCCACCTACCTGTCCGCCATAGCAGACAGCATGGCGTCGCAGATGGTAACCGAGAACAACAACCCCTATTCGGCGGTACAGGCCCCGGATATAGGTTATACCGCCACGGCGGACTCCGACGACTGGGAGTACGGGTACTCAATTTACTCAAGCGGGTACCCCATGGTGGCCTTCACCGTGGAGGCCTGTGAGCAGTTCCGCCCTCCGGAGAGCCAGCTGGATCAGATCGTCAGGGAGAACTGGAAGGGCTTAGCGGCCCTCCTGAGGAACGCCCCGGACGTACGGAACCACATAAGGGCGATGGTGATAGTGGATTCTCTGGAGGTCCCGGACAGCACCTCCTCTCCGTTTAACGTCTCCCTCGCCCTCAAATCACCCTACATGAACCCCACCCGCTACGCCCTCCGCTACTTCACCACCTACTCCCACGGTACGGACGACGCCGAGACCTCTATGGACCTATGGACGTACGACGGTTTCACGCGCTCCTCCGCGAGGTCTCACGGTGGCTCCTACTCCTTCGCGGCGACCTACGACAACAGGGCGGCCTATCACCTGACCACGAAGTACCCCTACCTCGTGCACCCCGGCGATAGCCTTACCTTCTGGACGTGGTACGACATAGAGGAGAACTACGACGCCGCCTTCGTGGAGATCTCAACCGACGGTAGAGCCTTCAGACAGCTGGATAAGTTCACGGGGAATTCCGGGGGGTGGGTAAGGAAGTCCTACGACCTAACCCCCTGGGCCGGAAAGTGGGTCTTCTTCCGGTTCCGTTTCGTGAGCGACGCCTACGTTACGGGAAACGGCTTCTTCGTGGATGACGTATCACCCGTTCCGGATATGGGATCCGAAACCGTGGTTGATACGAACATCACCTCCCTCCCCTACTCCCTGTCCCTGCCGGACGGGGTGTATTACCTTCAGATGAGGGGGTACAACTCCGAGAAGGGATGGGGGGATTGGAGTGCACCCAAGAAAGTCGTCGTTGGGAGCGTCACCGTGGCGGAGATGGATAAGGATGTAAAGGCTCCGGAGAAGGTGGAGGTCTATACCGCCGACGGCAGGTACGTGGGCGAGAGGGTACCCGAGAGAAAGGGTGCATACTTCGTGCGAGAGGGTAAGAGGGTCAGAAAGGTTATCGTTAGGTGAGAGGAAGGGAGAGAGGGAAAGGGGCGGCTTTGCCGCCCCTTTTTTTAATAGGTGCGCTCCCTTATGAAGTTAGCCATGGCCTTGAGGAACTCCCCCCTGCTTCCAAGGGCGTCTTCAACCACCCCGATGGCACCGTCAATCAGCTCGTTCATCTTCCTGCGAGCCCCCTCAAGCCCCAAAATCCGTACGGCCGAGGCTTTGTTAAAATCCTTACGCAGTTTCTTGCCCACCTTACTCTCGTCCCCCACGGCGTCAAGGATGTCGTCCATTATCTGGAAGGCGAGGCCGATACGTCTTCCGTACGTTCGGAGCATGGCCACCTTATCCCCGGAGGCGCCTGCACCCACCGCCCCCACCACGACCGAGGCCTCTATGAGCTTGCCCGTTTTGTGGGTGTGTATGAAGAGCATGTCCTCGTAGGAGGGGTCCTTCTGGAGGGACTCTATATCGGCCACCTGTCCCTCTATCACCCCACGGTAGCACAGGGCGTCGTTTATCTCCCGGAGTACCCTTACCTTGGTTGAGTCGTCTATACTTCCCACCGTGGCGACCTTGTAGGCCAGAGCAAAGAGAGCGTCCCCCGTGAGTATGGCTATGGCGTTTCCGAACACCTTATGGACGGTGGGTTTGCCCCTCCTGTAATCGTCGTCGTCTATGTCGGGTAGGTCGTCGTGTACCAGGGTGAAGGTGTGTATCAGCTCAATCGCCACGGCTTGGGGAAGCAAAAGTTTCGGGTCGGCCCCAAAGGCTTCCGCCGTTGCTAAGGTAAGGACGGGCCTGAGCCTCTTCCCACCGCTAAAGACGGCGTACCTCATCGCCCGGTACAGGCTCTGTGGGTACTCATCCTCCGAAGGTAAAAAGAGGTCCAGCCCCTCTTCCACCGTCGTCCTGTACCTCTCCCAGGTCTCTTTAAAGTTCTCCATCTCCCCTAAAAAGACCAATCAATTACGAAGCCGGTGTAGGTGTTGTCCGCGGGGAAGGAGGCGGCGAAGTTGTACCCGCTCTCAAGCATAACCCGTAGGTTGCTGACCGGATAGAAACCTAAGGCCCACGTGAGAAGGCTCAGGTGATCCACGGGCATAGTACTTCTGTCCAACCCACCCACGTAGTTGTAGAGTAGGGATGTGAAGATGCGCCCAAAGGTCAGGTCCAGACCGTAGGTCCCCGTTATAAAGGTCGTGGTGTCCTTAAGGTCAAACTTGCCGAGCTTCTGATTGGCACCCAGTACGGTTATGGCGAAGAGGTCAAGGAAGGCGAACCTCGTTCTGATCTCCAGAGAGTACCTCTGGGCCCCGTCTACGGGCACGGCCATTACTCCGAAACCGAAGTACTTCGTGTTGGCTCCCGCCCTTATGAAGGCCCGGCCACCGTTAAAGTCAAATACGCCCGCCTGAAAGTACGGCGTCAGGGATAGGGCCACGCCCGTACCCATCAGGTCCCCCCTATCGTAGGCTACGAAGTTCGCGTAGGTCAGGCGGGTGCTCCTCTTTATGAAGAACTCCGAGAGGTCGTACTTCCCTACTATCACCTTTGAGGCCGCCGGTAGGGAGAACGAGAGAAAGGCGTCCCTAAGGAGGGAGGAAACGGAATACGGGGAACGTAGGGCCCCGGTAAAGTAATCCGCGGCCACGTAGAAGGAGGACAGGCTACTGAGGTTGTAGGAGGCGAAGAGGTTGCCACCGACTTCACCGTAGGTGCCCATCTTACCATTCTGCGATAGAAGTCCTACGAAGGCCCGAAAACGGAAGGAAACGGGCGGTTCCATCGGCAGGTATATCCTCTGGTCCTTACGGAACGCCACGGTCTTCATTCGGGGATTGTAGTTCTGGGGCAGGTAGTTGTTGTACTTGAATCTCTCCGCTCTGTAAGTTAGCTTCGGATAACCCACATGGCACTCAATACAGCTCTTGTTATACCTACGGGCATAGGTCGGTATCCCCCAAAGGGGAACGGCAAAGAGCAACCCTACGAACGCTCCGATGCGTTTCATACCCCCTATTCTAAAGGGGGAAGCGTCCCCTAAAACTTAGTTGCGGAGGCGAAGTTGAAGTTCTCCACCTTCAGGGTCGGTAATATCTCTCCGTAGACTTTAAAGGAGCCGTACCAGGTGGTCTCCCCCACGATCCGGCTCTCCTGTGAGACGGCCACGACGTTGGCGAAGACGTCAAGCAGGCTGACGTTGAAACGCATGTTCTTCATCCCCTTTACTATCTTACCGTCCTCTACGAGGAAGAGGCCGTCCCTCGTCATGCCGGTGATGGTCAGGGATCTGGGGTCCACGACGTTGGAGTACCAGAATCGGGTTACCAGCAGGCCTCTCTCCGTTGATGCTATGAGGTCCTCGTACCTATCCTCTCCCTCGGCTATATGGAGGTTGACAAACATCGGAAAGCTCTGGCTAAAGTGGAAGGCGCAGGCGTTGGATTCCCTCCCGTCCTTCCGGGCTGTGACGGTGTCGTAGGCGAAATCCTTGAGGACACCGTTCTCAACCACGGTTATAAGTCCCCTACGCCGTCCTTCCATATCAAAGGGCACGACGTACCCCATAGGGTTGGTGGGGTCGTCGTAGAGGGTTACCTTCTCGGAGAAGATCCTCTCCCCTATCTTACCCGCCAACGGAGACCTCCCCTCCTGTACGGAGCGGGCGGATAATCCGATCCAGTTCAGGAAGCCGAGCAGTTCGGAGACTGCTAAAGGCTCAAGTATGACCGTCCACTTTCCGGGCCGGGCCTCTACGGGGTTGAGTACTAAGGGTACCCTCTCCCGGGCCCTCTCAAGGGCGTCTTCGGGCGATAGGTCCCTGAAGGTGTGGGCGGACTGCTGGGCCAGATAGCCGAAGGTAAGGTCGTGTATGGGGTTGTACTTCAGGTGAGCGGCCGTTACTCCCCTGTACCCCACGAAACCCTCGGAGGTCATCAGTACGGTTTCGGAGGATCCACCGGAGACGACGCCGAAGGCTTCAAACGGTCTGGGTGTTTCCCTTATTAGTCTATGGGCTATGCCTATAAGTTCCGAGGGGTCCGCTTCCGCCGTGAGGTCGTCAAAGGAATCGCTGGAGGTCTCCACCTTTCCCTCCGGAGCTACCTCCGGAAGCTCGGGGTTCTCCGGGGACAACTTCGCCATCTCTTCGGCCTTTCTGACTATCCCGACGATGTCCTTGGGGTCGTTTATAGCGTTGGTATTGACCGTGGCCGCCCTGTTTCCGAAGCGCACGTGTATCGTAAGTTCAACGTTATAGACCTCCGTGTTCTGGTGGATCACGGAGTTGGCGAATCTCACCAACCTTGACCTCTCACCGTGAACGAGTACGACCGTTTGATCCGCTCTGGACACCCTGAGGACAGACTCACCGATCTCGTAGAGTTTATCTTTCAGCATGGAAGGAGATTCTACCGTAGAAACCCCATCACCGTACGACCACGACCGGAAGGCGGAGGATGGTTGCTGTGGATAAATCAAATCCATGAAGGATTTCCTGCCCGAAAAATGAGGAGGGGGAACTGAAGCGTAAAGGTGCTCAAAGTCTATGGAATACGTAGGGGAAGCAGTTTAATTGAGAAGAATAGACTCAGAAGGCAGAAGAAAGGTCGTAAAGTGAGGCTTACGAACTGTAGTGCCCACCTGAAATATCACCCCGGGTAGTCCCACAATCCGCGCTGTTCGGATTCCCGACGGTATAAGCGCGGGTATCCTCCCGAAGGAGGGAGCGGTATCACTCTGGGTATAAAACTAAGGAAAGCGGTACCGCCATCGCCGTGAGCTCGCAGGTGAAAATTCGGCGGTGATGTACGGTGGTAATGTTTATTTTGCTCCGTTTCAATTCCTTATAGGTAGGCTGAAAACAGGGGGGTAAATAATACGGAACCGAAGCCCGTCCGCAGTTTCAATCCCTTATAGGTAGGCTGAAAAGGTAGGGCACTGCGATGGATGGGTATCCGTTGCCTTCCCACGGTAGGGGTGTCGTGGGGAGCTAATAAACATAACCAAAAGAGGTAATTATGGAAATATTGCGCATTATCGCACCGGTGTGCGAGATAGTGTCCATCATCATGGACGTATATCTATCCGAATCCGACTACGCAAAAATAGTAAAAATAATCTGCCTGTTTGCAAGAATCCTCATATTCCCCCACTACTCTAAGCGATAAAGATAAACCTAAAAAAGGGGGCCGGTAGGCCCCCTTTCCGTCTCACACCTGGAACACGAACTCCTCTCCTTCGGCCGTAACTTTGACTACATCTCCCTCCTTGACCTTCCCGGAGATAATAAGCTCGGAGAGCCTGTTCTCTATCTCCCTCTGGATGACACGGCGGAGGGGCCTCGCTCCGAGGAGCGGATCAAAGCCCTTCTTAACCAGCAGTTCGTAAGCCTTATCGTCCAGCTCCAGCTTAATTCTCCTGTCGGATAGGCGATCGTTGAGCTTCTTGATGAGGAGACGGGCGATCTGAAGCACGTGGTCCCATCGGAGAGGTTTAAAGACGACTATCTCGTCTATGCGGTTGAGGAACTCGGGGCGGAAGTACTTGCGCACCAGCTCAAGGACCTTCTCCTTCGCCTTTTCAAAGTCCCTCTTGAACTCCTCCTCCAGTTCTTTGACCTTTTTGGCGAATTCGGGACTGCTCTTATCAAGGTTCTGGTAGGCCCGGTTGAAGCGATCCGCCACCTCGCGGATGTACTCCGCTCCTAAGTTGCTGGTCATTATTATCACCGTGTTTCGGAAGGAGACGGTACGTCCCTGGGAGTCGGTGAGGCGTCCGTCGTCCAACACCTGAAGGAAGAGGTCAAAGACCCGCGGGTGGGCCTTCTCTATCTCGTCCAGAAGTAAAACGGAATAGGGCTTGCGGCGTACGGCCTCCGTTAGCTTACCCCCTTCCTCGTACCCCACGTATCCGGGAGGAGCCCCTATGAGCTTGGCGACGGAGTGTTCCTCCTTGAACTCGGACATATCAAGGCGTATCAGGGCATCTTCGTCCCCGAAAAGTACCTCGGCCAGAGCCTTGGCCAGCTCCGTCTTACCTACACCGGTGGGCCCCAAGAAGAGGAAGGAGCCAAGGGGACGCTTGGGGTCGGACACTCCGGCACGCGCCCTCCTTATGGCTTCGGCCACCTTCCTGACAGCCTCCTCCTGATCCACTATCCTCCTGTGTATCTCATCTTCAAGCTTCAGGAGCTTTTCCCTCTCCTCCTCAACCAACTTAGAGACGGGTATCCCCGTGATGTTGGAGACCACCTCGGCCACATCTTCGGCCGTTATAACTATCTTGCTCTTGCCCTCTTTTCTCTGGGCCTCAAGGTACTTCTTCTTCAGCTTGAGGAGCTCCGCGTTCTTCTTCTCCCACTCCTCTATCTTCCCCTCCTCTTCCAGCTTCTTAACCTCCTTCTCTAACTCCTCTATCCTCTTCTTCAGGGAGGAGAGGTCGTCGCTCTTATCCTTTACCCCTTCAACCTGTCTCTTCAGGCTCTCTATGTGTTGCTCCAGCTGTTTGGCTGCGGCCTCGTCTCCACGGAGTCTGGCCCTCTCCAGCTCGGCCTGCAGCTCGGCTATCTTCTCCTGTACCTCTTTCTCAAAGAGGGCGGGAGAGGTTATCTTCAGCTTCTTGCGGGCGGCGGCCTGGTCCAACACGTCTATGGCCTTATCCGGTAGTCTCCTGTCGGGCATGTACCTGTGGGTGAGATTCACGGCCGCCTCAAGGGCCTCGTCGTTTATCTCAACGCCGTGGTGCTTCTCCAGCTTGGGTCTTACGGCTTTCACCATCAGAAGGGCCTTTTCGGGATCCGGCTCGTCCACCCATATTGGCTGTAGTCTCCTCTCAAGGGCGGCGTCCTTCTCTATATGTTTGCGGTACTCGTCGGCCGTGGTGGCTCCTATCACCTGTATCTCTCCGCGGGCTAAGGCGGGTTTCAGGAGGTTGGCGGCGTCGGCCGGGGCTCCCTCGGCCTTTCCGGCCCCGACTATGTTGTGGATCTCGTCTATGAAGAGTATGACGTCGTCCCTGCTCTTCAGCTCCTCAACCAGCTTCTTTAGCCTCTCCTCAAAGTCTCCCCTGTATCGGGTTCCGGCTATGAGGGAACCGGTGTCAAGGGACAGTATCTTCTTACCCTTCAGGCCCTCCGGCACCTCCCCCTTCACTATCCTCTGGGCGAGCCCCTCAACTATGGCCGTTTTACCCACACCGGCCTCACCGATGAGAACGGGGTTGTTCTTACTGCGGCGTAGCAGGACCTCTATGACCTGCTGTATCTCCCTATCTCTCCCTACGACGGGGTCAAGTTTGCCCTCTTCGGCCAACTTGGTCAGGTCCGTCGTAAATCTCTCAAGGGCGCTCTTCTCTTCTTCTCTTAGATCCTCCATCCTGTTCATACCTTTACCTCCTTCTGGAACCTTTGCACTTAGTAGCTGGTTCAGCACGCTCCCGGCGAAGCTGCCGTTGCCCATGAGGGCCTCAAGGACGTCCGCCGTGTCTATGGAGCCTTTGTCTTTTTCGGCGGCCCTGTTAAGGGCGCTCTCCACGAAGTGGGACCATACGGGCTCGGCTTCGGCCTCAAGGCCGAGGCGTTTTAAGATGGCGCGGGAGACCCTGCGGGGGTCAAAGCCGCTGCTCTTTAGGTTGGCAAAGGCTCCCCTGAACTTGTCGTAGATGTCGGCCAGCTCGGTAAGGAGGCACTCGCTCACCTTTCCCCTGAGGGATCTGTACAGGCTCTCCGGTAGAGACACGTAATCCTCCGTGTAGGACCAGCGGCGCCCGGAGAAGAGCCCTCCGAAACTCTCTCCGAAGAACTCCCTGACGATCCTCTCCCACTCGTCCTCAAAGGAGGGGGCCCAACGGCGGACCCTGACCCGAACCATCTTCTCCTTGCTGTCCGGCTGGGCCGCCGCCTTTATAACGTCGGCTATGAAGGGTTTAACGTCCGTGCCGTAGTCGGCGGAGAGACGGTTGACCAGCTTGTGGAGGGTGTCGTAGTAGGAGTTCTCCACCTGATCCAGCTGGGACCAGACCTGCTCCAGGATCCTGTCAACCTCCCCTTTGGCAGCCTCGTAGGGGATACCCCTTCTCTCAAGGTACCTCGCAAAAGGCCCTTCCTTCTCGGAAAATAGGGCGGCTAAAAGGTGATCGCTATCAACGTAAAACTCCCCTCTCCTCTTCGCGATCTCCCGAGCCTTCTTCAGGTAGTTTTCCAGACCTCTGCTAACCGGTTTCCCTTTCCAATCCATAACCTGCAATTTTAAGGGTGAAAAGAGGGAAAAATTTATTGTAATTGCCCGAGGGAGACGGACGATGTACCGTCTTGTTAGGACGATGGAGGTGCCACTTTGGGTATGAAATTGGGCGTTGTCCTATCAGAATGTCGGTGGTATCACTCTGGGTATAAAACCCACAAAAGTGGTACCGATACCATCCTCCCACGTATGACCGTGGCCATATGGAGAGATCTCCATCCCAGATTAAAAAATTGGCTCTCAAGCCGTAATGTAAGACACACGCACTTACTACGGTGTTATGGTCGTTATTTTCGTGGGTTCCATTGGTACAGTTAAACGTTATCACCCCGGGTACGCAACACCGTCTCTGCTTCTATCAGGGTACCATTCCGGTGGGACAAGACCTAAAACTGGTTGAAGTGGGGCCATTTTACCTGTGGAAGTCCGAAAGGGGGACGGAGCCGACAGTGTTAGGCCTCTTGGGGCACCCGACGTTTCCCCTCATTGCAGCATAAAGGTAGGTGCGCCACACCGATAGCATCTTACGTGCAACGTACGATCCTCCTGTAAAGAAGGAATCGTGAGGGTTAAAGGTACCCCTTTGAGCAGAGCGACATCAACACCTGTCAATATCCTCAAAAACCCCCTTACCGTTTCCCTTAGAACCCAACCGTGATAATAACCGTATGTGGCATAATTTTACACTTTTTGACCCCAAGTCTCCACCTTAGAATTGAGACGTGGCCGACTTCGTACATCTACACGTGCATAGCGAGTACAGCTTGTTAGACGGCGCCGCCCGTATAAAGGACTTAGTTAAGAAGGCGAAGGAGATGGGATTTCCCGCTATAGCCCTAACGGACCACGGCAACCTCTACGGCTCAATAGAGTTCTACAGGGCCGCGAAGGAGGAGGGTATAAAACCTATACTCGGTATGGAGGCTTACGTGGTTGATGACCATACCAAAAAGGGAAAGGAGTACAAGGAGTACAACCATCTAACTATCCTTGCTGCTGACAACGAGGGCTGGAGGAACCTGATGCGCCTCTCCTCTCTCGGCTTCCTTGAGGGGTTTTACGGCAAACCACGGATAGACTGGAAACAGCTGGAGAGCCACTCGGAGGGGCTCATAGTTCTCTCCGGGTGTCCGAAGGGGACGGTGGCCGAGAACATAGTTAAAGGCAGGTACGACGAGGCCAAGCGATGGGTAGGATGGTTTAAGGACGTCTTCGGCGAGAGATTCTTCCTTGAAGTGCAGGACGTCGGTATTCCGGAGAACGAGGCTATAAACAAAACGCTCCTTGAGTTCTCCAGGTACTTCGGGATCCCTCTGGTCGCTACGAACGACGTCCATTACATAAACCCGGGCGACCACGAGCTTCAGGAGATCCTGATGGCCATCGCCCAGAACAAGAGGATAAACGATAAGAACCGCTTTACCTTAAGCACCACACAGCTCTACATGAGGAGCGAGGAGGAGATGCTCCGTCTCTTCTCCTGGATGCCCGAAGCCGTTAAAAACACACGCATGGTGGCGGAGATGTCCAACGTTGAGATAGAGTTAGACGCTACGAAGCTGAAGCTACCCCACTTCCCTATACCGGAGGAGTACTCTTCCGACGCCGATTACCTGAAGGCCATAGCGCGGGAGGGACTTGAGGAGAAGATAAGGGACCTACCGGAGGAGGAGAGGAGGAGGTACCGGGAGAGGTTAGAGTACGAGCTATCCGTTATAGAGGGAACGGGGTTCGCCGGATACTTCCTGATAATACACGACCTCGTTAAAGCCTCACGGGAGATGGGAATAAAGGTGGGACCCGGCAGGGGCTCCGCGGCGGGTTCTTTGGTACTCTACGCCTTGGGGATAACCCAGCTTGATCCCCTCAAGTACGACCTGCTCTTTGAGAGATTCCTGAACCCCGAGAGGATCTCACCTCCGGACGTGGATATAGACTTTCAGGATAACCGACGGGAGGACGTTATAAACTACCTTCGGGAGAAGTACGGAAGCGATAAGGTGGCCCAGATAATAACCTTCTCCAAGCTGAAGGCCAGAGCCGCCTTTAAGGACGTCGCCCGATACTACGACACCCCTTTTGAGCAGGCCAACCGGATCTCCCAGCTCATCCCCAACGTACCCACGGATCCCATCACCCTCGCTGAAGCCTACGAGGGAGTAGAGGACTTCAAAAAGGCCGTTCAGAAGGAACCGTGGAAGACGGTGGTGGAGAAGGCCATAAAGCTTGAGGGTTTTACCCGTGGCACCAGCGTGCACGCTGCGGGGGTCGTCGTATCTCCGGACGAGCTAACCAACCACGTTCCCCTCACCCTGAGCAAGGACGATCAGGTCATAACCCAGTACGATATGGGGACCCTGGAGCTTTTAGGTATGCTGAAGATAGACGTCTTAGGCCTCCGCACCCTCTCCATGCTGGAGCACGCCGAGAGGCTGGTGAGGGAGCATTACGACCCCCACTTCACCCTTGAGGGAATACCGATAGACGACCCGGATACCTTCCGCCTCCTTCAGGAGGGCAAGACTATGGGGGTCTTCCAGCTTGAGGGGACCAATATGCGACGGATATTGATGAGGCTCAAGCCCACCTCCCTTGAGGACATAATAGCGATCAACGCCCTGTACCGCCCGGGTCCCATTCAGAGCGGAATGGTAGATGAGTACATAGAGAGGAAACACGGGAAACCCTTTGAGTACGACTTTCCGGAGCTGGAGCCCATCCTGAAGAACACCTACGGTCTCTTCGTCTATCAGGAGCAGATAATGTTGATGTCCCAGATACTGTCCGGTTTCACGCCCGGAGAGGCCGACACCCTCCGTAAGGCCATAGGCAAGAAGAAGAAGGCCCTGATGGAGAAGATGAGGGACAAGTTCATAAAGGGTGCCATCGCCCGCGGTTATGACGAGGGAAAAATAGTAAAACTGTGGGAGGATATAGAGAAGTTCGCCTCCTACTCCTTCAACAAGTCCCACTCCGCCGCCTACGGCCTCATGGCCTACTGGACGGCCTATCTCAAGGCTCACTACCCTCTGGCCTTCTACACCGCCGCACTGTCCTCCTTTAAAGGGTCCCAGCAGCAGAGGTTCTTTAAGAACGCCCCCCTTTTCATAGCGGAGATGAGGGAGATGGGCATAAAGGTGGTACCTCCGGACGTGAATCGCAGCGACGTAGATTTCACCATAGCCAAAGACGATAACGCCGTAGTCTGGGGCCTCGGATTCCTGAAGGACGTAGGTCTTGAGATGGCCGAAAGGATTGTCGGGGAGAGAAAGAGAGGGCCATATAAAAGCGTCTCCGACTTCGCCCGCCGCACTAAGGCCAACCGTAAAGTCCTTGAGGCCCTGACGAAGGCCGGGGCCCTTGACTCCATATCCGGGATGACCCGCTCCCAGCTCCTTGAGGACGTGCGGGCGGGTAAGGTGGGGAAGAGGTCCGGTGGGAACCTATTCGGAGATATGATGAAACGAAAGGCCCGTGAGGAGAAGGAGGACCTGAACACGTTGCTCCACATGGAGAGACAGTCCCTGGGCCTGTACATATCGGGCAAGCCCTACGATGCCTACAGGGACGTGGCGGTAGCCTACGGTTTTCCGAAGATAGAGGATCTGGAGGCCGGGGCGAAGAACGGAGAGGTTACCTTCGTCGCTTCCCTCCTTTACTACGACAAGAGGAAGTTCCGCAGCGGCACCAAGCTGACCCTCCTCTTTGAGGACGATACCGGTACGGTTGAGGCCAGTATGTTTATCTCCGAAGGTCTAACGGATCTCCTGGACAGGCTGGATAACAATCTGGTCTTCGTCGTGAAGGGTACTGTAAGACGGGTGTCCGACGAGAACGACGAGGAGGAGAGGGTAGAGGTCCGTATAAAGGACGCCTCCTCCATCGTCCCCGTTAAGGAGTTCGTAGAGAGCAGGAGGATATGGGCCAACGGGAACCCGGACGCCCTCCTTGATAAGATGCTAAACAAGTTTGAGATAATCGCCCCCAACGGATTCAAGAGTATAGAGGAGGGGAAGAGGGCCTTCGTCAGGTTCTGGTTAAAGGATCTGGCCGGGGAGGAGTTCGCCGAGGACGTACCGTACATACTCGGTCTGAAGGTACTGAAGAGGTTGGCCGTAAAGGATTCCCTCCTCCTTTTAGAGCGGAAGGACCCGTACGACGAGGCCGCCTACGCCCTACTGGTAAAGGACGTACGGAGATGGACGGAGGCGCTCAGGAGCATCAGAGGTTGATGCTGTCCGCTAAGTCCCCGACCACGGGAAGTTTGCCCGTCTTGCCGGTTATGGCGTTTATGAAACCTATTATTCGCAGTGCGAAGAGCAAGAGGGAGAGGAGGGTGGATATTATACCCCACATGGGGATCAGGCTTCCGGCGAACACGTTGATAACCCATATCACGGCGTCCCCTATGAATATCACCATGGACTGCTTAGCGTGGAACTTGACGAAAGGACTATCCACGACCCAGTACAGTACAAAGAGTATCCAGAGGTAGCTGAGGGCCGCGAGTAGTTTGTTCCTCTCTATATCCTCCGGCGTTATATCCGTATATCCCATCGTAAAGGGAGTTTAAGGGTGAAGGGGAACATCCGGATACACCTTTGTCAGGAGCATCGCAATCCAATCTACGATAACGGAGAACCTTCTTCCGTAGAACAGATCCGTAGGTTTCAACGACCCGACCATCAAATTACGGGGGTAGAATCCCATCTTGAGGAAGTGGTTGATCTTAGGACTGTCGGTTTTAGGGTGCAGTAGAACGGTCAGCGATGTGGGGGTTGAGAGCGTAAAGGTCCCGGAGGTGAGGCTTGAGGAGGCGATAGCCAAAAGGGGGGACGTGTTTGCTACGCTCGTAAACAGGCTCGCGGGGGTGCCGGACTCCACGAAGGGGAAGCTCATCGGGTACCTTGCGGACTCCGTCCGTATCCTCCGCGTGGGAGATACGTTAAGGGCGGTATATAGCGGAGGCAGGATTCTCCGTATAGAGTTGAGGAGGAGGAGCACGGTCTACGAGTACGACCCCGACAGGGACAGGTTCGTTGAGCGCAGGAAGTTCAAGGCCTTAACCCCCAGATACGCCGAGGTGGAGGTTAAGAGCACCCTATGGGATGCCTTTATGGAGAGGGGATTACCCCCGATACTTCTGGTCAATTTGGTCAACGTATTCTCGTGGGAGGTGGATTTCGCCACGGAAACCCAAAAGGGGGACTCTCTAAGGGTACTGTACGCCCCGGACGGGACGGTGTATTATGCCGAGTACGTGGGAAAGTCGGCGGGGAGACACGTAGTAGCCCGATTTATGGGCTCTTACTACGACGACAGGGGCAACAGCGTGCGCCGTACCTTCCTCAGGTCTCCACTCAAGTACTACCGCATAACTTCCGGGTTCGGTATAAGGTTCCATCCTATACTCAAGAGGTGGAGGCCTCACCACGGCATTGACTACGCCGCTCCCTACGGGACCCCCGTGCACGCTGTGGCCTCCGGCAGGGTTATATCCGCAGGATGGAGGGGTGGGTACGGTAGGGCCGTAGTGATAAAGCACAGGAACGGGTACAGCACACTCTACGGCCACCTATCTCGCATACTGGTAAGGGTAGGGCAACACGTGGAACAGGGTCAGACGATCGGTCTGGTGGGCTCCACGGGGTTATCCACCGGTCCCCACCTGCACTACGAGGTCAGACATTACGGGAGGAGGATAAACCCCGCCCTCATAAAGTCCGAACCTGAGAGGCCTTTGCCCGAGGCCCTGAAGGACGACTTCTTTAAGATGCTGGCCGAGTACAGACGCCTGAGCCGTACTCCGGAGGTGGCGGTAAGGTGAGGTTCTCGGAGATCTCCCGGAACTTCGTGCGTCCTATAGCCCGGCTCTTAGCCCGTATCGGGGTCCATCCCACCCTTATAACCCTCCTATCGGCTGCCATCAACTCCTTGGGGATAGGCTGGATAATAGCCGGTAAGCCGCTGGTGGCACTGATATGGTTTATCCTCTTCGCCCCCCTTGACGCTCTGGACGGGGAAGTGGCCCGGCTTACGGGAAGGACCAGCCGTTTCGGTGCCTTTCTGGACTCAACCTTAGACAGGGTCGTGGACGGTCTCATCTTCTCCTCCTTCGCGTACTCCTTCAGGGGGGACGCATTACTGCTGTCCCTTTCACTCTTGGCCCTCGTTTCCGCCTACCTTATAAGCTATTCCCGGGCGAGGGTTGAGGGCCTCGGAGGGGAGCTTAAGGAAGGGCTGATGAGTAGGTACCCGAGGTTCATCGGGATACTTCTGCTTCTCCTCGTGTGGAGAGCGTGGGGTAGAACACCTCTTCTATGGGGTTTCATCGTCTACGATGCGCTGCTGCTGTTCACGGTATTTGAGAGGGTCTATCTGGCCTATAGGAGACTATCTTAGGGGCACTTTTCACCCGTACAATTGAACGGTTTGGGCAGGAGGATCTTCTTTAAGACGTTCGGCTGTCGTACGAACCAGTACGATACGGAGTTTTTGAAGAGTCAGCTTACCAGAGCGGGGTACGAGGTGGTGTATGACCCCGATGAGGCGGACGTGGTCGTTGTGAACTCCTGTGCCGTTACCCACAAGGCGGAGAGGGAGAGTCGCAGGGAGGTTCGTAGGCACGTTAAAAACGGCAAGGAGGTTATATACACCGGGTGCGCGGCGAAGGTCAACCCCTACGACTTAGCCCACTTCTCTGGGTCCGTTGAAGACGTCCTGAGGTACTTAGGGGTGGAGGAGTACGGTCCCCTGCAGGGTTTCACGCGGGCGAGGGGGATCCTTAAGGTTCAGGAGGGTTGCGATTTCGCCTGCTCCTACTGCGTGATAAGGTTCGCACGGGGAAGGTCCCGGAGCGTACCCCTTGAGCGTATCCTGAAGGACGCCGAGGGACTCATCTCCACCACCAGGGAGATAACCCTGACGGGCACCCAGATAGGGGACTGGGGCAGGGAGTGGGGTATGGACCTATCGGACCTGCTCTCTATCCTGACCGAGAGGTATCCGAACGTGCGCTTCCGCCTCTCCTCTATAGCACCCGTCCATATTACGGAGAGGCTACTGAGGGTGATGACGGAGAGGGAGAACGTATGTCCCCACCTCCACGTATCCGTTCAGAGTGGAAGCGACCGCATCCTCCGTGCGATGGCCAGACCTTACACCCGCGAGTTCTACGAGAGAAAGCTACGTCTGATATACTCCTTTGACCCCGACATGGCCGTAGGTACGGACGTAATAGTAGGTTTTCCGGGAGAAACGGAGGAGGACTTTGAGGCGACCTTAGATCTCGTTCGGGAATACCCCTTCGCCTACGTGCACGCCTTTGAGTACTCTCCCCGCCCCGGGACCCCTGCTTACGGACTTCGGGAGGTGCCCGCCCCCGTCAGGAAGGAGAGGATGAGGAGGATACAGGACCTCATATCGGAGAAGAGGAAGGCGTACAGGAGGAGGTTTTTAGGTAGGGTGCTCAACGTGTACGCGGAGACGTACGATGGTGGGATGGTGTCGGGTACGTCGGAGAACTACCTGAAGGTCGTTTTCCCCGCCGATGAGGGTGTGGTAGGGGAGATAGTGCCGGTACGCGTAACCGAGGACAGAGGAACGGGCCTGCTCGTGGGGGAAGTCGTAGGCGTAGAAACCTCCAAAGCGGTCTGAACCGCAGGTAGGTCGCTCAACGCACCAGTATTCGCTTCGTCTTCCCTCCAGCAACGGCGAAGAACAGACCCGGCGGGAGGTGGTACTCTCCCCTACCCTTCCAGACGAGCCTACCCGAGGCGTCGTATATGGAGAACTCCCCCCTGCCTATCACCACGTTCCCCTCCACGACGATGACGGGGTCGTCGTACCCGCTCACGCACGACGACGTAGGGGAATCAACGGACGTAATGGATAGAACGCTCACGTTTGGAGATATACAGTCGGCCCCGGTGGATGTCAGGCTCCAGCTCACGGAGCTGGCCGAAGGGCTCATAAGGGACGAGACGTCCGCCTCCCAGTAGCCGTAGTGGTTGCCGGGGAAGGAGCCGTCAAAGTCCATGTTCACGGAGCCGGCCCCACCGTTGAACGTGCCGTAGTTATACAGTCCGTCCTGAGGGTCACCCACCGTCAGGGAGGCTTTAGCCGAAGGTGAGGAGGTAGCGGTGAAACCCGTCTGCGTCCAGGAGGAAGTACTGCTGTTGACGAAGTCAGCCATAGCGTAGATGGAGACGGTGCGGTTGGGTTGGGTCACGTCGCAATAGACCACGTACAGGGTGGCCCCATCGGCTCCGGGCGTGGAGCTTAGGGCACGGGGTACGGTTATGGTATAGGAACCGTTTCCGGAGACCAGACTCGTGACGTCGGCAGCATACACCATGTAGGAGGAGGTTCCCCAGCACAGGGTAGAGGTTGAGGCTATAACGCTACCCGTTATGGGGGTGCCGTTGAAGGTTATGTCTGTTAGGTCGGAAGTGCTGTTGCACTCGCAACCCCAGAATAGCAGGGCCCTGGCAACGGTGGCACCCGCGGGTATTCCGCTTACCGTGAGGGTTCGCGTCGTAGCGTTGTCCCAGAAGGAGACCGATGCGCCTACAAAGTCTCCGGCCAGAACTTCTCTGTAGTACTCAAACGGCGCCGTGGTGAGGTGCTCGTTCGCTCCCCCGTAAATCTCCCTATAACCGAATCCAGAAAGAAAGAACCAGATCATGATGCAGAATTGTAAAGGTGAATGGCAATTCTCGTCAAATCCATATATTGTATTATTAGTGCGTAGTGTGGCACAACATCCTGCATATACGTACATACTTGCGAAAAATTCTCGGGACGGTTCAAACGGGATCAGAGGCCGAACTTCTCCCTGGCCGCACGTATGAAATCGTCCGGATGGGGATGGGTCATCATCAGTATCCTTATCTGCATATCCATAACCGCTGGCGGTATGTTCCTGTTCCCAATCCTGTCCAACGTCCTGTAAAGCACGGCGCTGAGCTTCTCCCCTAAGTCTATGATGGTGTTGAATACACCTTCAACGTCCATAGCATACACGTGGGCGATACCGTCTCCCTTGAGGATAACGAAGTCGTACAGGTCTTTCCCCTTTCGGAGAGCCACCGCGAAGGGTTTTCCCACCTCATCAACTATGGGGAATGGTAGTTCCTGACCCACCTTCAGACCTCCCGGGTAAGGTACGGGGTCGGTGGATAACAGAAGCCTTTTAAAGTTCTCAACCTCCTCAAACCCCATAGAAAATCTGACCATTATGAGTACGGGCCTTTCGTCCCTGTGGAGCAGAAAAACGTTGGCAAACGGGGTGGAATACACCACATCCGTATCCCCGAACCTCTCCGTGAGGACCCCGTACAGCTGCCGCAGCGTATCCCCACGGCTCATTCCCAGAACCCTATCCGTATCCGGTATATACACCCCCGTGGCTCCTATAGATAGCAGGCTTTTGGCCCACCCTTCTATGGTCGTGACTTTCGTTATACCGATGCTCTCCCTGATATGGGTCTCCGTGCGCTCAAGGAACTCCACCTCAACCTTCCAGCCGTTGTCCGCAAGGGCCCGGAGTACTTCTTTCAGAACCTCCTTTGAGTACGCCACTATATGCTCAAGGAACCTCTTACCGTACTTATCGTACGCGTACTTGAACAGGTTTCCGAAGATGTTGTCATCCACCTCCTCGCGCGTTAGAAGACCCTCGTACCACTTCCCCTGTACGACGAAGGAGGACGCATACACCGGTACCCCTCTAAGGAAGTACGCGTACAGGAGTGGGTCCCCGAAGGTCTTACGGTACACCTTAAGGACGCCACTCTTCTTTCGGTCTATTATATCCGTAAGCACCCTTTTGAAATCCTCAAACTCCACGTCTGCGTATTGTACGGTGGTATTGGGAGGAGAAACCGCACCTTTAGAATACATAAGTTATGCTACGGGGAACTCTTCTGTCTCTCTTAACCGCAGTGGCGGTGTGTGGGTGCGGAGCGAATACGACTCACGGCGGGCCGGGGAGAATGGGAATGATGGGTGAAGGGAGGAGGATGGGGCGAGGACCCATGGGACATATGGACAGGGTCAGCGTCAAGAGACATCGTCTTTACATGCACGGGGGCCTTCCAGCCGAATACTCCGGCAAGAAGAACCCGTATAAACCCACTCCCGAAATCCTGAAACGTGGGGAGGAGATATACGCTCAGCAGTGTCAAGCGTGCCACGGGGAGGACGGTAAAGGGGACGGTCCGGCAGCCAAGGGTCTCAACCCCAAACCTTCGGATCTATCCTTCATAATGAAGAGGCATATCGCTACGGACGAGTACCTGTTCTGGACCATATCCGAGGGGGGAAAGCCGATCGGAAGCGCCATGCCGTCCTACAAGGATATACTATCCGAGAAGGATAGGTGGGCCGTGATACTCTACCTCAGGGACAGGTTCGGTAGATAGCCGGTGTGATGCCGTTTAACCCGTGGAGATTTATAGTGTAGTGGTTGCGCACAGATGCGGTTCTACTCCGCCAATGAGAAGGGGGATCGGCTCCCTTAGATGGAGTAGTCCCCCCTGTCAGAGCAGAAAAATCACCGTGACTACGACGAATATTGGCAGCAGGATGGGAAAGGCGTACTTCAGCATGTAGGTGAAGAAGTCGGGTGTCTTGTATCCCCACTCGTCGGCTATGCTCTTGACCAGGAAGTTCGGTGCGTTCCCTATGTACGTGTTGGCCCCCATGAAGACGGCACCTATGGATATGGCCACCAAGAGTTTGGAGGGAACACCTACCACGTGCGGCATAGAGGCGAACCTCTCGGGTATGTGTTCAGCCACACCCTGGGCGAGAGATAGGAAGGTTAGATAAGTCGGGGCGTTGTCAAGGAAACCCGAGAGTATCCCCGTGGCCCAGAAGAACTGCCAGGGCTCCGTAAGGCCGAGCGCTGGTCCTTTGG
>CAYYQD010000007.1:51971-55656 GCA_964473735.1 uncultured bacterium | reverse complement strand
CCGTTGAGCTGAACCGACTGATAGAGCTGGAGATGGAGGGTAGCGTAGGGTAATCGGTAATCTATGTTGGAGGAGGAGGGAGGATAACGTCTGGTTAGAGGACGTACTGAGATTATTCTTCCGACAATTTTGAAATTCTATCAAATTCATTTCGCAACTTTTGGTATGCTTTATCCAACTCCTCTGCTTTATTGGTCAAATTTTTAACGTGTGTTTTATAAAATGTTCGCCATATTTTGTCAACATTTTCAAACTGCTTGGAAAGACTGATGAGATCATTTTTTACTTTTTCTGCCTTTTCTGAAAGCTTCTTCGCTTGAACACCTGCTTTTATAAGTTCAATTTTATGGGATAAAGTTAGTGGAGAGACTACTTGAACTCCCTTTTTTGCATACTCTCGAAGTAATTCAAAACCTTCGTTTACCAAAAATGAATAAACACTTTCTGACGGTATATATGCAAAGGCAAAATCCGCGGATCCTTTTTCAGGATGGATGTAATCTTTCACTATTTTATCAAAGTGTGTTTCTACATCCTTGAGGAATTGTTTTTTAAATTTCTCTTTTTCTTTGACATCACCAGATTCTATCATCCTTCTATAATTTTCTAATGGAAACTTAGAGTCTATACAAATAATGCCGACTGTTGATTGGATGTAAGCATCAGGAATTTTCCCATCAAGGACCTTTTTTCTAATTCCAAACATATCTTTAGGAAGTTGATCAGAAAGTATTGTTTCAAGAGATATTTCACCAAATGCTCCCCTTTCAGTAGGTACTCGGAGCATTTGCTCAATAGATTTATGTACTTCTTTTATTTCTTTGGCATGGATTGCTAACTCGCCTATTTTCTCACTCAATCTGGATTCTTCCCATACCCTGTATATAGCAGTTTCTATATCTTGCGATTCAACTTTTGCCCTTTTAAGTGAAAGAAAAATAAGTACGATTAGGAGTACTATGATTACTATTCCAAGTAAAATTTCTATCATTGTTTTCTTAGATAGCACCAATAACCCCACCCCTTCCCACCAAAATGGAGCGGAGGGGACTCGAACCCCCGACCTCCGGAGTGCGATTCCGGCGCTCTCCCACCTGAGCTACCGCCCCAGACGAGAGCGTATTATACTCCCGAAACGTACCCCACGGGGCCAGTACGCTTCAGCCTCCTAACGGACGACGGAGAACCACTTTTCAACCTTCTGTCCCTTGGCTTTTATCCTCAGGAGGTACAGGCCGGGAGGCAGGTTCGGAAGGTCAACGGTGTGAGTCCTGAACCCCCTGTACATATCCTCCTTGTGGAACACCCTGCGGCTCTTCAGGTCAAACACCTCTATGGAGGCGTAGGCGTCGTCCCCTAAGATGAAGCGCACCTTAGCCCTCCCCTTCGTCGGGTTGGGATAGACCACGACGTTATCCTTACTGAGGAAAGGCACCTTCAGGACGTAGAAGTTGGCCGTGGGCGACGCTCCGTAATCGTACGCGTTTCTGCCCCTTATTACGACCGTGTGGGTCCCCTCCTTCTCCGTGTAAATCTTCACGGCTACCGTTTCCTCAACCTCATCGTAAGCGCCGTCTATGGCCACCATGGGGATGCTACTGTCCCCGTCAAGTATCAAATCGGCGCCCACTATGGGGTAGGTGGATAGGACGACCCCCCTGACCTCCACGCTGTCGCCGGAGCCGACGTAAATCGTATCCGGTGAGACGGAGATAACCGTAGCGGAGACGGAGGCGTTGGACACTATACGGAAGGAGAAGGTGTCCGGTACCATGGCATTACCCGCGAGGTCCGTAAAGGAGGAGACCGCCACCCTGACCACGCTGTCGTACGGGAAAGGAGAGGAGGGGGAAAGGCGGAGTATCTCCATGTCCTCCCACACGTGGTTGTAAGTGTAGGCCGTGGATCCCACGGTGATAGATACCGAGCCGAACGTAGAGGTATCCATACTCTCCGAGAACACCAACCGTATGTCGGTATGCGGGGACACCCCCACGTCCCCGTTGGAAGGTTCGGTCAGTACGAGGTAGGGCGGAACCGTGTCGTTAAAGACCACCCACACGCTATCGTAAGCGGCGTTGCTGCTGCGGTCAAAGGCTATCGCCTTGAGCAGGTAGGTACCTCCGGATAGGGCGGGCACACTTAAACACGAGGTATCCGGGTCCGAGTACAGACCGCCCTCGCAGTTGGTGGGGGCGCTGTAAGTACTACTGCCCAACACCCAATCCACCCTCTGGATCCCACTTCCCCCGTCGCTCACGTAGGCCCGGATAATCTCTCCGGCGTTGAACACCACCAGCGTATCGTTAGGTGGGGCCACTATCTGGACCGTGGGTGGGACCGTGTCCGAACCCCCGCCGGTTGAGAATATGACAGTCTTCGGGACGAGGGCGTACCCGTCCCTGGAGAGAATGCGATCGCTGAACTCCACCACGACCTCCTCCCCGATGGAGAAGTCGGGGTAAGGGTCAAGGGTGCAATAGTCGTCGCTGGGGCAGGAGACGAAGTACCCGTGGGACCCAGACACGCTCCCCGTTATGCTGACGTTTCCGGAGAGGGTGGTGGTGTCCATACTCTTTGAGAACTGCACTCCTACGTTGCTGTTGGTGGGAACCCCGGTGGCACCGCTGTCCGGAAGGGTAAAGACCACCACCGGACGACTGGTATCCACCTCCTGCGTCCTGAATATGACCGTTCTGGGTACTATGGAAACTGTCCCGCTTATATCTGTTATACCCGCCGTAAAGCGAACGGCCACCTCCTCGGCGGGTCTGAAACGTGGGAAAGGATTGAGGACGCAGAAGAGCGAGGTGGGGCAGGTGCGGGTAAAGGTGTAGGTGGCAACGCTGCTGCCGTCCCACCCCCTTATACGTACGTTCCCGGGACGAACCGTCGTGGTATCCACGGGTGAGGAGAACCACACCCCGATATTTACGTTCAGAGGCACGTTAATCTCTCCGCTGTCGGGAGAGGTCAGTATCACCCGGGGTGTGTCGGTTGTCGGTGCGGAAGAGCGCGTGGAGAAGGAAAAGGAGTAAGGGGAAGGGGTGAGGGGGTTGGAGGCTAAATCCGTTATTCCCGCTCCGAGGGACACGCTCACGGTGGTACTCGTCGGGAAGGGGGAGTGTGTGATGATGCAGGTATCGGGTGATAAGCAGCTGGGGTAATACGCAACGGACGGAGATAGGGACACGTTAGAAGTGTTAAAGGTGGCGGTGTCTATGGCCTCGGAGAATACCACCACCACAGTCGTGCTCTCGGGGACGTTTACGGCACCGTTCGCCGGGTAGGTTGAGAGTACGGTGGGGGGGATGGTGTCCGACGTGGAAACGGACGTAGAGCATGGGGTTGAGGTTGAGGGGAGCAGCGCCGATGTAAAGGAATAACGTACTCTGGAGTACGGAAACATCCCCGAGGGGCTTATGGAGACTGTAGGTTCGGACACGGATGCGAATACGGTGGCCGTGGCCATAGTCACGGGGAGGGTGTCGCAGGGGCCGAAGCTGGACGTCTGTCTCAAAAAGACCACGGTGGAATCGCCCGTGCCGGTACCGAGGAGGGTGTATCCTGCGGGATCGTAGGTCAGTCCGGATATGTAGGAGGAGGAGGCGAAAGCGTAAGAGGAGAGTACGCTCCCGGAGGTATCTACGATCACCACACCACCGTACGTGCCGGGGGCAGATAA
>CAYYQD010000007.1:23057-51871 GCA_964473735.1 uncultured bacterium | reverse complement strand
GGTGTAAGCCCAGCGAGTGTAGGAGGCACTATCCACCGTATACGCCACCACTATCTTACCGTCGGGCAGGACGTCAAGGTACAGATCCCCCTGGAGGATACTCAGGTACGACGGAAGCTCCACCTTCTTCACCCACGAGATGCCACTCAAACTGGGATTGACGCTCGCTACGTAGAAGTCGTTTTCGCCCTCCAATACGGCGAGGATTATGGCCCCGGAGGATATATCCCCCATATCGCCGAACCCGTACCAGTTATTCGGTCTTACGCCTACGAGGTCCGAGGCACTGAGGACGCTGTCGCCCGCGATGAGGACCAGCCTGTAGAAGTTGTATGAGGTGAATGGGACGAACAGGAGGACAACGGCCGTATCTCCCCCTAAGGGTAGTACGGACACCACGGTATCCGGGCTGAAATTTATCCCTTTAGCGCTGTCCGGCCAGAGTATCCTCAAGGCCTTCGTACCCGTCCCACCCCACAGGGCGTCGTATAAAACTTTCAGTCTGCGCACTTTATCCAAGGCGGGGGGTAGCCTCCTTACCGCGAGGACGCTTCCGGAGCTGTCAACCTCCATAAGAGCGGGGAAGCTGTCCGACGATAGGGAGTACATGAATCCTCCTCCGTATCTCACGGCATCAAGGGCCCCCGAAACGGGAAGCCCGAACCGGTACTCCTTCGTAAAGAAGGAGTAAGAGAGCAGAAGGGACACCAGCATTTTAGTCCTCCTTTAGGGCGGCCTTCAGCCTGTAATACACGTTCCTGTAGCGCTCGTTCTTGGGGTCAAGGAGGTAAGCCTCCTTTATGTGGGCGAAGGCTCCGACGATGTCCCCTTTCTGGTATAGATCAAGGGCCTTCAGGTAATGCACGTGGGCACTCTTGCGCATCTTACTCTCAACGTACGAGAGCAGGGCCGTAGCCTCCGTAAGGGGATAGACCTTCAGGGCCTTCTCAAGGTAGTACTTGGCCTTTGCCCAATCCTCCCTCTCTATGTACCCCTTCGCCGTCTCAACGTACCTAACGGCCGCCTCCTTGAGGCTCCTCTGCAGGCTTATCTTCTCGGCGCTGGGTGGAAGGGTGGAAACTATACGAGCGGCCTCAACGTACCTTCCCTCCTCTATGAGCCTCTTCGCCTTTTCCACCCTGTTCTCCGCGTACTTTTCCTCGGCTTTCTTCAGGATCCTCTCGGAGTTCTTTTTAGCCTCCACCGTCCTCTTCACCCTCCTGTAGAGCTTCATTATCTCCGGATCGTCCGGGAACTCCTCCACCAGCATCAGGACCTCGGCGAGGGCCTCGGAGTACAGACCGTTCTTTAGCAGTATTTTAACCTTCCTCATTCCGGAGCTCTTACGTTTGGCCACGATCCTCTCCTTCAGGGAGAGTATCTTCCTCTGGACCTTCAGGGTGGTATCAAAGGCGTAGGCTATCTCCAGCTTCTGGAGGGCCCTCTGGGGATCCTCTTCCTCCTCGGCCTGCTTCACCAAGTTCCGGGCGTACTCCCGGGCCTTACCTTCAAGGGCCTTTATCCGCCCTTTCAGCTTCCTTATCTCCCTCTCCTGACTCTCTATCTTCCTCTCGTGCTCGGCCAACATCCTCTCGTGTCTCTCTATCCTCTCCTCAAGGGCCCTCTGCTTACCCCACGAGACGTTGAAACCGATGCGGTGGGTAGAGTAGCCGATCCAGTAGTACTCGTAGTCATAAACGAAGGTAAAGGGACCCACTTCAAGCGATAGTCCGGCCAGGGCGTTCTTCAAGGACGGAGATACCCTTAGCTGAAGCACGGATAGGTTTCCGACGAAGATAAAACCCCCGTCTATATCCCTGTCTCCGAAGAGACGCAGGAAGGGGCCGAAGCTGAAGTTCTGGTTGTGGGACAAACCCCGTACGTAGAGCTCCGGTGTGGGAAGTACCTTACCGTACCCTACGTTTTGCAGGAGGATGAGGACGCTCCCCCCCTTGAGGTTTCCCACGGCCGCAGCGTTGAACGTTAAGGCGTAGTCCGTGTAGTTGTATATCTTTGAGAGCAGTACCCCCGGCCCCACGCCGAAGCTCCAGCCGTAGGAGGTGATGGGGGAGTTCATGAAGATGACGTTGCTCCCTATGAACACGGCGTCGTAATCGCCAACGACGTTCCCGTAGTCGTCGGTCCTCTCTATCCCGGTCAGGTACCCGCCCTTCAGGGTGCCGAACATCCTGTCCGTGGCGAAGGACACCTCCTCCTGTCTGAAGCCGACGAAGTACTCCCTGTGAAATACGCTTACGCTCCGTGGCACCAGAGCGTACTCAGAACCGTTGCCCAGGTACCAGAATACAAAACCCATACCTTACCCCTCTATTTTAAACCCGCAACAGTGTGTTATTCCAGAGAGGTGTTTTACTTCACTACGAAAGCCTTCACTTTACCTCCACTCTTTACGTAATAGACTCCCTTGCGGAGGTGTAGTCTCAACGTGTTCTTTCCATGGGCCACCCTCCTGCCGCTACCATCGTACACGGCGACGTACCCCCCGGACAGGGGAGGGAAAACCGTCACCCATCTCCCCGATACCTCAACCCTTATGTCCCTTCCCATGCGCTCCCTTCCGGCCATCTCGGATACGGACAGGTACGGGTCGTAGGCCACGGAGTGCTGCTCCAGAATCCAGTTGTCCGGATCCCACAGGAGGCTGTCCGGCCTGTCGCTCAGGGTTATCCAGAAGTGCTGGACGTCAAGGCTGTCCCATATCACCACCGTCGTGTCCCCCGACGGCGTAAATACCCTGACCTCTATTGGCATCTTAAAGGTGGGGGCACCGGCCGGTTGGGTCTGCTCCACCCACAGTAAAAGCCTCCAGCTCCCACCGTCGTTTATCCTGTTCCACCTGACGTCGTAGACGGGCCATCCCGGTTGATACACCCACTCGTTGAAGAACCAGCCAAGGTCCCTGCCCGTGAAGGTCTGGACGTCGCTTACGAAGTCGCCGGTCAGGGCGTAGGAACCCTCGTGTCGGCTCCTGTAGTACCTCAGGGCCCCGAAGAAGAGGGCGGTGTCCTTGCCTAAGACGTAGCGGAGCATGTGCAGGACGGCAGCCCCCTTGTTGTAGGTGTAGACGGAGAAGGCGTCGCCCATGGTGGGTCCGGGGTTATACACGGGCTTTCCGGGGTTTTCGGCCCAGCGAAATACGGCGGAATCAACTCTGGAATCGTAGTAGCTCCTGTAAGCGCTCCACCCCCCTACGTGCTCCCGCCACACTATCTCGCTGTACGTAGCGAACCCCTCGTTCAGCCATATATCCTTAAAGGTCCCGCACGTAACGTTGTCTCCCCACCACTGATGGGACATCTCGTGGGCCTGAACCCACGAAGAGTAGTACCCTCCGAAGAAGGAGTTGGTCTGGTCCTCCATAGCCCACCCGCCGGGCAGGACGCTGCTCTGCTCGTACTTCTCATCAGCGAAGGGATAGACGCCGTACCGTGTGGAGAAGGCGGTTAGCATGTAGGTCAGACTGTCCCCCCACGATGAGGGGTCGGAGGCTAAAACCCACGCCCTTACGGGCATGGTTATGGAGCCGTAGTTCCACGTGTATTCGTTGGCCACGAGGTCCCTTACGGCGAAGGTTATCAGGTAGGGTGCCACGGGATGGGAATGGACGTAGTGCCACGTCCTCAGGCCGGCGGAGGTGGTCGTATCCATGAGGACGCCGTTCGCCACCACCTCAAGGCTACTGTCCGTCTCTATGAAGAACTCCACCCCCTCGTCCGCCTTCTCGTAGGGCTGGTCGTAGGAGGGAACCCAGCATCTGAAACCGTAAGGCTCGTTATCGGTATAGACCCAAGAGGAGCTCTCTACGGTCAGGCCCCCGCCGTAGCTCATGCATCCGGACGTGGGAGGGGAGCCGTGGTAGAAGACGTCTATGTAGCCCGTGTCCCCGGGGTTCAACGTAGAAGGTAGGGGTACTATCAGCTTTTGGGCCGAGTCCGTCCCCGATATCGTAAAGGGGACGGGAGAGCCGTTGTACTTAACGCTGTCCGTTGTTGGCCACCCGAAGTTGAGGAGGACGGTGTCGACGGCGGACCTTCCCGCCACCTTAACGGTCACGTGGGCGTACTGAACCGTTCCACCCCATACCCCCATCCTTATGACGTACTTCCTGACGTCGTAGGGGGGGAGGCTCACGTCGGGCCAATCGTATAGGCCGTAATCCCCGCGGGCCTTTAGGGTTTTATGCTCTTTCAGAAAGAAAGCCTCCTTAGGCTGCCACGTATCACCTACGGAGAAGTAGGACACTAAGAACATCATGGGGATATTTTACGGCAGTCTATCACCTCCCTCTCACGTTCCCCCAGAGCCTTATATGTATGCGATCCGAGTACCTCCATCCGTTCCTCAGGGCCATCCCGGCCACCTCCCGGGCGAGGGGGAGGGAAGGCTCCACCCCCTCGGGCATGACAAACACGGAGAACGGTCTAACCCTCCGCGGCACCTTCAGAGCGTCAAGGAGGGAGATTATCTCCTCCTCATCCTCCCGGGGGGAGGTTATAACGAACTTAAGGTAGGCCCGCCCCTCCTCCATGAGGGGGACGTAGAACCTGAGTACTTCGTGGTCTATAGCGTCCGGGTTTCCGCTGCTGGGGAACTTCGGGGATATTACGAAATGCACCCGTCGGTCGTTCCGCAGTACGGGAGGAAACGTCCCGTTGCTCTCAAACTGGAATAACACATCGGCATCGGAATTACCTATCCACTTTTCCCAAATTTTTGCATATAAAAGAGGTTCTCCTCCAGTTATAACGATAAATCTGTACATTTTGACATCGTTCAGGAAGTCTCCGAACGTGTAAGGAAAACCTTCATCCACCTTCCCCGTACCGTACCGGCTTATACCCTCCCTGTCCCACGTGTAGGGGGAGTCGCACCAGATACACCTGAGGTTGCATCCCATAACCCTCAGGAAGAGGGCCGGGGTTCCCGCGAACGGACCTTCCCCCTGTACGCTGTAGAACCTCTCGGATAGGGTTACCTTCTCCATCTCCTCCCTCTCCTCTTCTCCATCAGTACGAACACCTTTATGCTGTCCCCCATCAGGGCGGCTACGGTGTCCCCTCTAACCTTTACTCTCCTTACCCCCTCCATAAGCAGGTAGGTTTTGGCTTTACGTCCCCTCCCTCTCCCGGGTAGGTAAGCCACCACCTCACCGCTCCCGAACACTATCAGGTAGGCCTTACCGAAAGGATGGGCGGAGCGTATGTCCGCCAGGTCCTCAAACACGACCACCGTCTCTGGCTCCTGGGACAGGGACAGGAGGTAGTTCCTCTGGAGCAGGAGCAGGGTATCTCCCAAAACCAGTACGTCCTTAAGGTCGTCTTCGGTGTGGTACAGTACGGCAGGAGCCGAACCCACGCTCCAAGCGTAGAGGGTGTGGGGGTCGTAGAGAAGGAGGGTACCCCTCCTGCACGCCATACCGGATATTACGAAGGGGAAGTACGCCCCCTTACCTACGCTGTCCCCCACGTA
Source organism: uncultured bacterium (assembly GCA_964473735.1). GTDB lineage: Bacteria > Hydrothermota > Hydrothermia > LBFQ01 > LBFQ01 > JAADCS01. Next base: position 46,381 of record CAYYQD010000007.1, on the reverse strand, counting down.
GGCCTGAACCCTGTGGAAGTGCGCTACGTAGAGTTTGTTCCCGCAGCGGCACAGGTGCCTTATCCCCGGGGATAGGAACACCAACGTGTCCCTCTTCCAACCCTCCTCTGTCCTTAGATAGAGGAGGAGGATACCGTTCATATCGGAGTACAGCAGGGTGTCCTTCGCGAAGAGGAAGTCGCTAACGTTGGGGCCGACCCACAAGGAGAAGACGGGGTTCAAGGCGAGCATCACACTTTCATCAGGAGATGTCCTAACTTCAGCTTCTTCGTGCGAAGGTAGTCGGCGTTGTGCTCGTTGGGCTTTACCTCAATGGGTACCCTCTCAACCACCTCTATGCCGTACCTCCGTAGGTCCCACACCTTGTTGGGGTTGTTGGTCATGAGCCTGACACGGCGAACGCCGATCCTCTCAAGGATCCTCCCGGCTATATCGTACCTCCTCATGTCGGCCTCAAAGCCTAATTGGTGGTTGGCCTGCACGGTATCGTACCCCTCATCCTGAAGGGCGTAGGCGTTTATCTTGTTGAAGAGGCCTATGCCTCTGCCCTCCTGTCGGAGGTATATGAGTATCCCCCCCTCCCTGGCTATGCGGTACAGGGCGTAGTTCAACTGCTCACCGCAGTCGCATCGGAGGGAGCCTAAGACGTCCCCGGTGAAACACTCGGAATGTACGCGTAGAAGAACCGGCTCAACCAGGGGCTCCCTTATCAGGACGACGTGCTCCTTCTCCCCTTCCCTTACGACGAATATACGGAACTCCCCCACCTCCGTGGGAAGGCGCGCCTCTCTACTGAACTCCATTTTCACCTGTAAGGACCGAGGTTAAAGTGCCTCCCGGTCTCCTTCTCCACCTTCTTGGCCAGCTCAAGTATTCCGTATATGAGGCTCTCGGGCCTCGGAGGGCAACCGGGAACGTAGATATCCACCGGTACGATCTGATCAACCCCCTGAAGTACAGCGTAGTTGTGGTACTTTCCGCCGGTGTTGGCGCAGGTGCCCATGGATATAACCCACTTGGGCTCGCTCATCTGGTCGTATATCTGACGGAGAACGGGGGCCATCTTCATGGTCACCGTGCCGGCCACTATCATAAGGTCCGCCTGCCTCGGAGAGGCGCGAAAGACCTCGTACCCAAGGCGGGAGATGTCAAACCTCGGCTGAGCCACGGCCATCATCTCTATGGCACAGCAGGCCAGCCCGAACGTGGCCGGCCAGAAAGAGTGTTTCCTCCCCCAATTTACAGCCCAATTTACGGCCTTATCAAGCGTAGTGAAGAGAACGGCCCTCTCAAGGTGGGCCCTGATGATCTTCTCCTCCTCCGGGGAAAGTTTAACGTCGTAATAAACCTTATTGGCCATAGGTGGAGATTTTAAGGGTGCATCCGGATAAACCGCCCCACGTTCGCATACTGTTGTGCGCCATAGGGGAGGAGGACGCTTCCGACTGCGTCCGCAACCCATGGGGGAGAGAGTGAGAGCTTGAAGAAACCGCACGTATGGAGTACTTGAGAGGGTACCACTTACGTGGATTTTATGCCCAAAGTGATACCTCCTGCATCCTGATAGTACAACACCCGAACGGAACCCACGTCCCCCCAAAAACGTAGGGGTCGGGGATAAAATCGTGAGTTATGATCTTGAGTTTGATAACCGGAACGGGGCTTCTTGGGGGAGGACCCGACGGCTACGGGTACAGGTACAGGTCCACTCAGGATGGGGACCACCTTACCATGAACTGGATAGAGATATCCTCCACCGGAACGCCCGTGGGTGCTGGGGACGACTGGTGCTCCGGATCTTCGGCATCTACCCTCTACTACTTAGGCTTCTCCTTCCCCTTCTACACGGCGTCCACGGACTCAATATCCGTCTGCTCCAACGGTACGATCCTGCTTCAGAGTCTGAGTACCTATCTGGGCCTCTCCAACTACTCCCTGCCCTACACCTCTACCTCCGCCGGTTTCATAGCCGCAATGTGGGACGACCTCAACCCCGCCGCCTCCGGGGCGGACGACATATACTTCCAGTCCTTCTCCTCCTGTCCGGACGGATACGGTGGTGCCTGCGCCGTCGTTGAGTGGCACAACGTACCCCGTTATGGTGGTAGCGTATTTATGAACTTTGAGGTCATCCTCTACGACAACGGGAACATAAAGCTCCAGTACAACTCCAGCGTTGAGTACAACGACGCCACGGTCGGTATTCAGGCCTCCGGAGCCACTACGTCCAACGGGTACTATACGGAGTACGTGTATAACGGCACCCCCTCGTCCCACGTACCCGATAGCGGTACCGTGGTGATGTTCTACTACCCCGTACCCATAGATTACAACGTGGAGGCCCTGTCCGTCTCCCCCTCCGGACCCATAGACCTCGCCCCCACCACCTTCACGGCCACGGTGGGGAATACGGGGCTCGTTCCTACGACCAACACGGCCGTCATCCTCAACGTATACGACACCCTCGCCTCATCTCTGGTTTTCAGCGATACCCAGACAGTGGCCATACCGGAAACCTCGTACGTCACGGTGTCCTTCTCGCCCTTCACCCCTTCGCCTAACAGGGTGTATCTCCTTCAGGTGATAGCCTCGGACCCCTCCGATACGGTGCATTACAACGACACCACCTACTCCTACGCCCGTACCGTCTATCTATTCGGGGAAGTGCTGGGCCGGTGGTCCTTCCCCCGTCTCGGGGACAGCACGGGGTACAGCTTCGCCGGTATGACCTACGTCCCGGACAGCGGCAGGTTCTACGTCATAACGGTGAATCCCAGAGACTCGGTCTATAGGTTTGACCCCCACGACCCCTACGGCACCCTCCTTCCGGCCAGCTTCCACCTCCACCCCTTCTTCGGCGCCGACGACTACGCCTGGGGTATAGCCTACGGAAACGGCACCTTCTACGTCTCCCACTTCGGGTACGACGGCTCCTCCATCACGGGAAGCAAGATAGGGTACTACGACGGAAACGGCAACCTGATAGACAGCCTTGACGTGTGGTCCGGGATTGAGAGCGGCGGCTTCATGGCGGGTATGGACTGGGACCCTGCGAGCGGCCTACTCTGGGGAGTCTATTTCGGAGGGTCCAACAGGATATACAGGATAAACGTCTCCACCAAAGACACCGTCGGCACCTTCCCCAACATCTCGGGTGGTAGTCTTTCGGACATCTCCGTCTTTCACCCGCTGAACGAGGTGTATTACGGTGGCTGGCAGGTGTCCCGGATCTTTAGGCTGACCTACGGTGGGTCCCCGCGCGGGTCGGATACCCTGCCGGAGGTCGCTGGTATGGACGTGTGGCCGGAGTGCTCTTCTCCGGACGACCCCCTGTTCCTCTTCGTCGCCCTCACGGACAGGAACAACACCATCCTGAAGGTGGCCCTCGGGCACACCTGCGGCGAGATGGTTGATGTGGCCGAGAGGAGGACCGTATCCGACCGTATGGGTGTTAAGGTAGTCGGACGTACGGTTTTCGTAGGAGGGAAGGCCAGAGCCTACGACGTATCCGGCAGGCTGGTGGCACGCTTCAAGGGGAAACACACCTTCGCGCGTCCGGGTATATACTTCGTTGAGGTGGGAGGAAGGACGTTTAAGGTGGTTATAAGGTAAAAGGGGCGTAGAATTCCCCCTCCGATGAGGCCTTTACCCTCGGGTTTTATTACCCTTTACGTCCTGAGGAAGATTAAAGGGGGAGTGTATTACCTGCCGGTTGAGGGGAGGGTTGATGAAGTCGTGGGGGAGCTGCAGGCCTTCGGCGTTCCGGCCTTCCCGGGGGGGGAGATTACGAGGTGGACCGCCAGACTCCCGGGGCAGGGGGTGGTGGTCGTCGGTACGGGGGAAGTCAGGGCCGAGGTCTTAACCGTAAGGTCGGGCGTCAGAATAAACCTGGACGCTCTGGCCCTCCGTCTAACTGAGGCCGGGTTTGAGAGGGGGGAGTTCGCGGAGAGGCCGGGGGAGTTCGCCATCCGGGGAGGGATAATTGACGTCGTCTTCTCAAACGCCGCCTTCAGGGTGATACTCTCCGGGGACGAGGTTGAGGAGGTCAGGGAGTTCTCCCCGTATACCCAGATCAGCACGGGTAAGGTGGAGGGGTTCCTCTTCCTCCTACCTTCGGAAACCCCTCTAAGGGGGGAGGTAATTTCACTACCGGAGAACCCGGCGGTGCGCTTCAACCCGCCCTTCGGGGACTTCAAAAGAGCCGCCCGGTACGTCAGAAGCATGAGAGAGAGGGGGTATTCCGTCTTCTTCGCGGGGAACCCCGTACGTCTGGCACTCTTTGAGGGGTCAGGGGTGCGTCTTCTGAGGGGGAACCTGTACGAGGGCTTCGTAGATGAGGAGAAGAGGGAGGTCTATATCGGGGAGTGGGAGGTGGTGGGCGCCAGACCCACCAGAGGGGAGGTGGTCTCAAAGGTCAGGGTAAAGGCTCCGAGGTACCTTGAGCCGGGGGACTACGTCGTCCACGAGGACTACGGCGTTGGGGTGTTCTTGGGGTTAGAGCGCCGGAAGGTGGGGGAGGTCATACTCCTCCAGTACTCCGATGGCCGCCTGTCCGTCCCCGTTTATAAGGCCCACAAGCTCACCCGGTACGTCGGGCCGGAGGGGTACTCTCCCCCCATCTCCTCGCTCAACCGTAAGGCCTGGGAGAGGGACAGGGCGAAGGCCATACTTGAGAGCTCCAGAATAGCCCGGGAGCTCCTCAACATAATGGTGAGCCGCAGGGTGCCGAGGGGTTTCACCTACCCTCCTGTCCCCGAGGAGAGGGAGTTCAGGGCGACCTTTCCCTACACCGAGACGGAGGACCAGATAAAGGCGATAGAGGAGGTTCTCTCCGACCTTGAAAGTGAGTTCATAATGGATAGGCTTCTGGTGGGTGAAGTCGCCTTCGGTAAAACGGAGGTGGCCTTAAGGGCGGCCTTTCGCGTCCTCTCCCACGGCAGGTCCGTGGTGTGGCTCGTCCCCAGCACCCTCTTAGCCTACCAGCACTACAGGAACATGGCCTCCCGCCTTGAGCCCTTCGGGATACCCGTGTATATGATCTCCCGTATGTCAAGGAAGTTCGGGGAGGGACCCGCCCTGTACGTGGGTACCCACGCCCTTCTACGTATGGAAATTCCGGACCTCGGTCTGGTCGTGGTGGATGAGGAACAGCACTTCGGGGTGCTTCAGAAGGAACGTTTCAAGCGATATAACCCCAAGGTGGATTACCTGTATCTAAGTGCCACCCCCATCCCCCGCACCCTCGGTATGGGCCTTGAGGGTCTGATAGACGTCTCCTACATCCGTACCCCACCACCGGGGAGGTTGCCCGTATTCACCTACATAGGGGAGTACTCCGACGACGTAGTCGTGGAGGCTGTACAGAGAGAGCTGGAGAGGGGAGGGCAGGTCTTCTACGTCTTCAACAGGGTGGAAGGGCTGGAGAGGGTTTTGGAGCGGCTCCGCAAGCTCCTCCCGGGCGTACCCATGGAGATGCTGCACGGAAGGATGCCGAAGCGCCGGATCAGGGAGGTTATGGACGCCTTCTACGGAGACAGGGTAAAGGTACTGGTGTCTACGGCTATCGTTGAGGCCGGACTTGACTTCCGGAACGCTAACACCCTCATAGTGGAGAGGCCGGAGCTTCTGGGCCTATCCCAGCTCCATCAACTCAGGGGAAGGGTCGGGAGATGGACGGTTCAGGCTTACGCGCACTTCCTCTACAGACCGCCGCTTCGCGGAAACGCTAAGAGGCGCCTTGAGTACCTCGCCATGTACTCCTCCTTAGGCGAGGGGTACAAGCTGGCCCTTAGGGACCTTGAGATACGAGGGATGGGGGAGCTCTTGGGCGTAAAGCAGCACGGCAGGGTAGCTAAGGTGGGCTTCAAACTCTACCTGAAGTTCATACGGAGGGCCATGGGGCTGGAGGGGGAAGGAAGGGAGTACGAGGATAGGTACGCGCACATCCCCGAGGACTACATAAGGGATCCGGACAGGAGGGTGGAGTACTACGTGCGCTTCGCCGACGCCCAATCCCCGCTGGAGGTGGACAGGATACTATCCGAGATGAGGGACATCTTCGGGGATCCGCCAGAGGCCGTTCTCCGTCTGGCCAACCTGCACAGGAAGAGACTTTCGGCCGTAGAATAGACGAAATGCGGAAGGTGGTGTTCTTCTTCGTCTCTCTCCTGTTGGTGGTGGGGTACGTGCTGTTCGCAGCCTCCCGGAACTACGTCTATTACCTGACGGCGGACGAGCTGGTGGAGCAGGTGCGCAAGTACGAAGGCAGGAAGGTGAAGGTATCCGGAACGGTGGTTGAGGCCAATAGGAGGGGGCGCTCCCTCTCCTTCACCATAGAGGAGAACGGAAAAAGGGTAAAGGTATCCTACACCGGGGCTGTCCCCGACGCCTTCTCCGTGGGAACTCCTGTGGTCGTTGAGGGTAGGTACGAGGGGGGAGAGGTTAGGGCGACCACCCTCCTTACGAAATGTCCCTCAAAGTACGAGTCGCAGGAGTGATACTCCTTACCCTCCTGTCCTGTAAGGGGGAGGGGGTAGAGCCGCCCAGAGGGTACAGGGTGTTCGTCCGTATAGACACGGTCAGGTTGGAGAAACTGGAAAGGGATATACCGGTCTGGTGTAGGTCCAGAGGGAGGGGGGACTTTACGGTGGTATCCGACGTCCCCGGAGTGGTTAGTCGCGTGGTAAAGCGGGAGGGGGATAGGGTGCGCCGTGGGGATACCCTACTGTACGTGTATAGGGGCCCATCCTTCGGGGAGGCTCCGATCCTGTCCCCGGCAGGCGGGCGCGTGGCCCTGATAACCGCCTCTGTAGGTAGTCCTGTGGCCACCGGCACACCCGTGGCCCTAATATCGGGTGGGAAGGGGGTGGAGGTAGAGATGGTGATACCGAATGGCCGGATAGGGGAGGTCAGGGTCGGGGCGCCCGTTCTCTTTGATGGGAAGAGGGGAAGGCTGGAGGTGCTCTCCCGGGTTCCGGTCAGGGAGGTCGGAGGCTACCCGGCTAAGGCTAAGGTCCCCGGTGTTAGGGACGGGGAGATGGGTATATGTCGGGTGATATACGAGGAGTCTGCCCCCATGACCGTGGTGCCGTCCTCCGCCGTATACGGAGGCAGGGTCTTCGTAGTTAAGGGGGGTAGAGCCAAGTCCGTACCCGTAAAGGTGCTGTTTGATGACAGCAAGGGACACGTGGGGATCTCCGGGGATCTCCAGCGGGGAGATACGGTGGTCGTTTTAGGTATGGAGTCCCTCAAGGACGGGGATAGGGTGGTGTTCTGATCACCTCCTCCAGTAGGGATCCCGCTTACTCAGGAAGGCCTCTATCCCCTCCTGGGCCTCCTCTCCGGCTCGGGTCATGGCAAGGAGGTGGGCCGTTATGTGTCGGAACGGCTCTCCGTAGAAGGGGCGGTAGAGTCTAAGCAGTTCCTTCGTCCTCCTCACAGCCCTGGGGGCGTTTTTCAGTATCTCCCTTACGAACTTTTCTCCGACCTCCTCTAAATCTTCCGCAGGCACCACCTCATCCACCAGCCCTATCTCCCTGGCCATCTCCGGTCCGAAGACCTCCCCCGTTAGAAAGAGCCTTCGGGCGGCGGAGAACCCGATCCTCCTTAGGGCGAAGGAGGAGACCACGGAGGGTACTACGCCTATCTTTACCTCGGAGAAGGAGAAGGTGGAACCTTCCGCCGCCACCACGATGTCGCTTATGGCCACTATCCCCATGCCCCCACCCCTGACCGCCCCTTTCACCAGAGAGAGCACGGGGACGGGGACGTCCTCCAGAGCGCGGTAGGTGTCGTACAGGGTTAAGGCGTCCGAGTAGTTCTCCTCGTACGGGGCCTTTCCCATATCCCTCATCCAGTTCAGGTCCCCACCGGCGCAGAAGTGTTTTCCTTCCCCGGTGATAACGAGGACCCGGAGGTCATCATCCTGTGAGATCTCCCGCAGAAGTGCGCCGAGCTCGTTGAGCATCTGCCGGTTGAAGGCGTTCCCCCTGTGGGGTCTGTTGAGGACTAGCCTGCCGACACCATCCTTTACGGAGTACCTGATGGTTTCCATAGGGGTGAATGTTATGGACGGAAGGGGGTTAGCCGAGTACCCCTTTCAGCCTCCTATACACCTCCTCGTAGGCCTCCACCACGTCCCCAAGGTCCTTCCGGAAGACGTCCTTGTCGTAGGACCTACCCTCCGGGTCCCATATCCGGGAGGTGTCGGGGCTTATCTCGTCGGCCAGAAGGAGGTTTCCCTCATCGTCGTACCCGAACTCGTACTTTATGTCTATGAGGCGAAGGCCGGCCTTTGAGAATAGGTCCGTCAGGAGGTCTGTGGCCTTCAGGGAGAGGTCCTTCATCCGCTTCAGCTCCTCCTCAGTGGCCCAGCCGAAGTACAGGACGTGGCCCTCGCACACCATGGGGTCGCCAAGGTCGTCGTTCTTATAGAAGTACTCCACGAGAGGTGGATCTAAGGGCTTTCCCATCTCAAGGCCGAGACGCTTCACTATGCTCCCCGTAGCCACGTTCCTGACCACCACCTCTACCGGGAGTATCCTCACCCTTCTGGCGTAGAAACCCTTCTCACCGGCTTTCACGTAGTGGGTCGGTATCCCCTTACCCTTCAGGTACTCAAACAGGAGGTTGGATATACGGGCCGTTATATCTCCCTTTCCCGGGGGGGAGGCCTTCTTCTGACCGTTGAAAGCGGTCACGTCATCCTTGAACTCAACGAAGACCAGACCACCATCGGCTTCGTATATGCGTTTGGACTTCCCCTCGTACAGCAGGTGCATACGTTATTATACCGGGGAAGGGATGATGGGAGGGCAGACGCGGGTCTTTAATCCGTGGTGTTTAAAACGTCCGGCTTTAGAATGCTACTAATGGGGGGGATAGAAGCGCTAACGGACGACCTGAGGTACCACGAGGCCCGTAGGGAGGCGGAGAGGAGGTTGAAGGAGGAGTTCTCGGAGAGGAACTTCCTGTCGTTGCTGTCCTTACTTTTAACCGTAGGTGATATGAAGGCTACAGCCCGATACCTCCGACTATGGAGGGACCTGAAGGGCGATTATCCGGAATCCTTTACGAGCTACCTTGCCCTCTTTTACATGCGCACCCTGGACGTTGAGAACCTCGTAAGGGTACTCCCCAAACTCCGGTACGGAGAACGGGCCATAGTCTACCTCAACGTGTTCGCGGACCCCCTATCGGCTTGGAAGCTGTCCGAAAGGGAGGAAAACCCTTTCCTGAGAGAGAAAGTCCGATACGACATAGGCACTATCATGGGCATGCCTTATCCCCTACCCTCTCCGAAGAGCGAGTTTGAAAGGCTGGTCCTTGACGTCTCTAAGAGTTTGCGATATTTGACCTCGGGGAAGATGGAGGAAGGCCTAAGGCTGGTTGATGGGGTGGTAGATAGGGCCGTGAATTCGGGTGTCGTGATACCCATAATCTCTATCAAGGCGAGAGCCCTGCTACTTAGAGGTAAGCTCTCGGAGATACATCTACTGCGCTTGGCCACGGAAAGTTTGGGTTTGAAGAAGGAGTCCGAGCGATTGAAGATCTACGAGTACTTTTTAGGAGGGGAGGTGGAGATAAACACGGAGAGGTTGGATAGGAGACTCAAGGTGGATCTGGACCTGAGCAGGAGGGCGAAAAGAAGGATGCTTCCTCCGGAAGAAACCTCCCCTCACTTCGGGATAGAGGCCTTCTGGTGGTACGTCTCCAAGGTGAGGAGCGGGTCGCCTTACCTATCTTTTTCCGGTAGGCTCAGACTCATGAGAGGGCTTGAAGAGGTGCGTTTGCCGAGACGAAGGGCCCTCGTACTTCTGGCCTTTGTAAGGTTAAAGGGGTACAGGTTCGCCAGGGAGAACGCCCGCATCATATTCCCGGAGAGTCGGAAGCCCCAGCGGAGGGTCGCGGAGTATATGAGGTACGTGCGCGAGTACCTTAACGTTCCCATGGACGTACGTATAGCACGCAGGTTCCAAACCTTTTTAAAGGAGGAGGGAGAGGAGTGGGCCGGGTTTTTGCGGGAGCACGTTCTCAACGTATGACTACGGCCTCACTCCCCCCCTCGCAGGTTATAATGTATGCGCCCCTGTTCAGGGGTATTAGCGTATTATCCTGTACCTCGCTGGAAAAAACGACCCTCCCATCTACGGAGAAAACCCCCAAAGCGGGGGATCCCACACGTAGCCCCGTATTCACCACATCGGACACCGTCGTAAAAACGGGTAGATCCTCTCTCATGTCCTGCCAGACCTTGCTTACCGTAGCCGGTTCGGTACATCTCCAACGTGCCATCGCCGTTCTCCTGTGGTCGTGTCTCCCCTGACGCCGGTGGGGGTCGTAGGGCGTGTAGCGTTGAGCGAGCAGGGGGTACGCTAACCAGAACGTTGAGAGAACAGCCACCTTCCACCGCACCTCCGGTATTCTAAGAAGGTACCTTCCGCTGCCGCGTGCGGTTTTGTCTGAAACGCGACAACGGATACCCTGTTGAAGTTTGTACCCATCCTGCCTTAAAATAGCGGTCAGTTATGTATCTGTTAGGTATTTTAGGTGCCGTCTCCTTCATGTTCCGCTACGGGGGAAGCAGCACTGACGAGGGGTACGCTGGCATGAACACCTCCGACGGTGGGTTCATAGCCGGCGGGATATGGGGGAGCTACGGGGCAAACGGAGACTTCGGTATAGTGAAGTTCAACAGTCTGGGGATCTTCGCTTTCGGCAAGAGCATAGGGACCTCCGCCGAGGACAGGGCCTACGGCCTTGCGGAGATATCGTCAGGGTACGTTCTGGCTGGCAGGACCCTCTCCTCCTCCGGGAGCGGAGGGTACGACGCCCTCCTCGTCCTCCTCGGCCCATCCGGAAACTTCCAGTGGGCCCGGTTCGTGGGTACCTCCCTCAACGAGTACCCCTACTGGGTTACGCAAGATGCGGACGGAAACATTCTGGCGGCCGGGTACTCCGTGTCCTTCGGAAACGGCGTGTGGTTCTTCAAGATGGACAACACCGGGAATCTCGTGTGGTCAAGGTCCCTTGAGTACGCCGACCCGTCCATAGCGAGGGAGATCAGGGTGGATGCGGGCGGTAGGTACGTCTTCGTCGGGAGGATAGGAACCGGCTCTGCCTACGACGGTCTCCTCGTACGTACGGACAACTCCGGAAATCCCCTCTGGTCCCTGCGGATGGACTTCGGTGGAGAGGACCGTTTCTTCTCCGTGGCCCAAACCCCCTCCGGAGATTACTGCGTGGCCGGATACACCAACGCCGACGGCGACTACGATATAGTGGTGGTGCGGGTGGACAGCAACGGAACCGTCAGGTGGGTCAGGAAGGTGGGCGGTTCCAACGACGACCAGGCCTTCGGTGTGGAGGCCTCCGCCGACGACGGTTGCGTGGCCGTGGGCTATACCTTCTCCTACTCCCACGACTTCTTCGGCTTTGAGGACGCCATAATCCTGAAGTTTGACGCTTCGGGGAACCTCCAGTGGGCCCGGACGTTCTGGAGCGAGAACTACGGGGACGTCGGAAACAGCGTCTATAGGGCCTCCGACGACGGCTTCTTAGTCGTTGGAACCTCGTACAAACTTCAGGGGTTCTCAACCGTGGCCGACTGGTTCATAGTGAAGTTCCTCTCGGACGGTACGGTGTGCTCGGGACAGTACTCCACCGTATCCCCGGCGGTCGTAACCCCTACCTACACCACGGATCCAACCCTTCCCACCCTGACGGATCGCACCTCCCAGACGACCGTCATAAACGCCCCGGTTACGGTTCAGGACCTGGTGCCGGATACCATAACCTTCTGTACCCCATTAGGTCAGGACGACGACCTGAGCGTGGGTGAGGCCGGAGTATGCCCCTCCGCTGGCAGGGTCTTAGAGGTGTATTCGCTGGACGGACGGCGGTACGAGGACATCCCTTCCGCCCCTAAAGGGGTGCTGCTCATAAGGACGGAGAGGGGATGGAGGAGGTACATCAAGCGTTAGAGCGCGAGCGAAGGCAGAGGAGGACGAAGGAGAGGGCGGATAGGTAGAGCAGGACGCCGGGCCATCCTAACGACAACCGGAGGGGTGGGAGGTGCAAGGAGTGAGCCCATCTGACCGTCGCTTCCATGAGGTCGTAGAAGAGGGCGGCGGAGTACGTGAAGGGATAGGGCAAGACGAAGGAGAGTATCTGGGAGTACATGAAGGCCGTCATCAGGGGGAGCACCAGCAGGTTGAGGGGTACGTAGAGTATGGCGAACTTCCCGAAGTAGTGCAGGGCGAAGGGGAGGGAAAATACGGAGGCACCGAACACTTTCCCGACCTTCCCCTTCAGGAGGAAGAGACCCGCCACGGCGGAGTAGGAGAGCCACAGGGAAGGGGAGAAGATCCAGAGGGGCTTTAACAGAAGGGAGAGCAGTAGGGATAGGGCCAATACGTTCATGGGTTTGACCGGTCTTGAGAGCAGAGAACCTAAGGCGAAGAGGGTAAGTACGAGGGAGGCCCTGACGACCGAAGGGAGGAAACCCACCACCCAAGCGTAGGCCCACACCGCCCCGGCCGCTATAACGGGGGCGTAGATTCCGGGGACGAAGAGGCGGAGTAGGAGCACCAGAGCCAGAAATACGATACCCACGTGGAGACCCGAGATGGCCAGAACGTGGCCCGTACCCGTCTCGTAGAAGGCCCTCTTAACCTCCCACCTAAGGTCACGCACCCCGGTTATCACGGAGAGGGCGAACCTGTACTGATCCTCCGATAGCGTGCGGGAAAGCAGCAGAGCGCTGACCCTATCGTACCACCATTTCACCCCCCTACGTACCCGCGCCTCATACACCGTCAGGGTATCACCCTTCACCCTACCCGATACCATCACCCTGTCCGTGGGAAAGGCGGGCCTGTCTCCCATGAGGACGGTTAGGTCCCGGCTCCGTACCCGTACCCATCCTTTTTTGCCGTACCGGTGGGTGACCCTGCCCCTTCCCCAGTCGTAGATGCTGACGTAGTACCAGCCTTCCCCCTCCCGCAACTCCTCCCCTATACCGAGGACGGAGTAGGCTCTCAGGAAGCCCAATAGGAAGAAGAGGACGGGCGGTAGGGCGTGGAAGAGCCTCTTACCGAAAGGCAGAAGTAAAACGGGTAAGGTAATCCAACCGTAGGGGTTCATAAAGGAGAGCATCCCCAACAGGAAGGCTACCGAAACGACTACCGGATAGTATATGCCCCTATCTTAAAGCAGAAGACTAACGTATTGCAACCGGGTTATAGGACCCTTTATACCACCTTACGGAGGGCATCCACGGGCTTGAGCCTCGCGGCCGATATTGAAGGGATAAAGGCCGCCAGCAGAGATATGACGAGGGTAAGGAGCAGTATGACTATCCAGTCCCCCACCTGCGGTTTAACGGGGACGTAGTCTATCATATACACGTCCGCAGGTATCTTTACCAGCTTGTACGTGTCCGTTATGTGAGCTATGCCCCATCCGAAGGCCGACCCTATGAGGGCCCCCAGCACACCCAGTATCCCACCCACGCCCGTAAATACGGAGGTTATGTCCCAACGGGTGAAGCCCAGAGCCTTCATCAGGCCGATCTCCCACCTCTTCTCAAGGGTGAGCATGGTTATGCTAACGACCACGTTTATGGCGGATATGATCAGAATAAGGGCGAAGGAGAGACTGATGGCCAACCTCTCCATCTTCAGAGCGGTGAATAGGGTTCGGTTTATGGCCTGCCACGAGGTGCAACCGTAATTGTGCTTCACGACCTCCCTGCAGTACCTCCCGGCCTTGTACGGGTCCTTCACGTAGCCGAATATCAGCGGTGTCTCATCTTTACCCAGCCCCATTATCCTCCTCCCCGTTTCTATATCAACGATGACGGTCTGGTCGTCGTGCATCATCAGGCCCGTTTCAAACACCCCTACCACCTTTACCTTATACGGCACCATCTGGGGGCCGAAGGGTGTCTGGCGGAGGCTAACTATCTCCACCGTGGATCCGGGGTCCACGCCAAGGCGTGAGGCCAGACTCGTACCTATGAGGGCCCCTTTCCCTATCTTTCCCATTACCATATAACCCTTAAGCTCCCTCTTTATGTGGGAGAGGTCTTGGGCCCTGAGGACCACACCGTCCAGGGTGTTTCCCTGACGCACTATCACCTTGGTTAGGATGGCGGGGGAGGGGTCTATTCCTATGGATTTGAGGTCCTCCATTACGTTATCCAGATCCCTGAAGGGGACACCTAAGGGGTGGGTTATATGGAGGTGAGGCTGGAGTATGAGTATCCTGCGCTTGAGCTCCGATTGAAAGCCGTTCATTATCCCCGTGACGATTATGAGGATGGATACGCCCATGGCTATGGAGAGAACGCTCAGCAGGGCGAATACGGAGACGACCCTACTCCCGCTGGTGAGTATGTACTTACGGATCAGAAAGAGATGGGCTATCACAGAGTGTTCTATTCTACGGTAGTCGTACCTTTTTAGAGAGCTCCGGGTGGTTCCGTATGAAGTTCAGCTCCTCCTCCGAGAGGGGGGAGGGCCTGTCCCGATCAACATCAACTATGCACAGGAACCCCAGAGGCTCCTCCTCGTGGGCTATGAGCTGGTGGGGGGTCCACGGTGGGACCCATATAACGTCGTAGGGCTTGACCTCGTAGAGCCTGTCCTTCACGAAGACGTACCCTTTACCCTTCAGCACCATAACGGCGTGCTGGTGTTCGTGTTTTTCAAGGGACGAGGCGTACCCCGGCTGGATCTCAAAGTACCTGACCTCAAACTTCAGGCCGTTCCGTTTCCCCAACAGTACGACCTTCTTCACGTAAGGGCGGTACCTCATGGGGTACCCGTCGGGCCAGGTCTCGCCGTCGTAGGGCATATAGACGGGCATCTCCTTCCGCTTCACGCCCGTGATTCTACGGAGGAACTTCCACCTCCCTCCACAGGAGAACCTTTCCCTCCCTGTCCCTTATCTCTATCCTCCTCCCCTTTATCTTGAGGTAAGTGAAGTGTTCCATCCAGTCCCCGGGGCAGGCGAAGACCTTACCGTCTATCTCTCTCACGGTGGGTAGGTGGAGGTGTCCCGATACCAGAACGTCTATACCTTTCTCCGACACCGTCCTGTCTATGCGGCTGAAGTCAAACTCCTCCTCCCGCTTGCGACTCTCTTTAGACAGTCTGCTGGCGAGCAGAACACCGACGTCCGGGTGCAGTAGGGAGAAGAGGAGGTTCGCCCACCTGCTGTGGAATATCGCCCGTATGAGGCCCGGTTTCCGGCTGCCGAACAGGTAATCCCCGTGGGTAAAGAGGTAGCGCACACCGTTTATGGTCCTCTGGAAGCCGTACCTATGGACCTTCACGCCGTTCCCCTTCCAGAAGTCCCCCACCCACGCGTCGTGGTTTCCGGAGACGTAATGCACCTCCCTCCGTCTGGCCAGGGTTATGACGGTAGCGGTGAAGAGGGAGGCGTAGCGGGGTACCACGCTCCTGTATTCGTACCAGAAGTCGTACATGTCCCCAAGGAGGACGAGGAGATCGTACCTCTCCCTCTCAAGGAGGGACACCAGAGACCTCTCCCTCTCCTCCGTGCCGTGAAACAGGTGGGAGTCCGAGACCGCTAAGACCTCCACGGAATTCCCATTCTAAGGGGGACACCTACCAAACAAAATAGTACGGTCCAGATATATAATAGATGCCTTATGGCTGCTATCCACGAGATTGAAGAGAGACTGCGGCGCTTCGTCGCTGACACCGAAGGGGTGATGGGGGTGGTCTTGGCCACCCCTGAAGGATTGACCTACGCGTACTATTCGGACAGGGTATTTGACCCGGATATGGTCTCCGCCATAATATCCGCCGTTTTCGCTCTGGTAAAGAAGTCCGGTAGGTCTACTGACCTGGGAGAGCCGAAGGAGATAACCGCCCACCTTGAGGAGGGAAGCCTCCACATATTCCCCCTCGGGGACCTCGTATTGGGAGTTGAGACCCTACCCGGCGTAATGACGGGAATGGTCCTCATGAACGCACGCAAGATGCTGGAGGATCTAAAGGGAATAACCGATAAGGTCCTCAATCAATAAAAAGCCATGGCTGAGAGGAAGGCCTCGGAAATGGAGAGCACACTGAAGGACCTGATAGCACGCAGGAGTAAGGGGGAAATATCCTCCACGGACTTCTACAGGGGACTTCTGAGCCTCCTACGAGACGTAGCCGACTCCCTGGTCGGTGAGCTGGACGCCGGAATGGACGAGGAGGCCGTAAAGGAGCAGATACCCCTGATACTGACCATACTCCGTGAGCAGATAGGGGGCCTTAAAGGGCGCGGAAGGTAGGTTAGTACCCCCTGAACCTCAACCGTAAAGCGAGAGAGTTCAGTACGACGCTTATTGAGCTGGTACTCATGGCGAGGGCCGCCCACTCCGGTGCCACCTTTCCAAAGGCGGCTAAGGGGACGAGTAGGGAGTTGTACAGGAAGGCCCATCCTAAGTTCTGTACGACCTTGAGGTACGAGGCCTCAAGTAGCCTCACGAGGAAGGGAACGCCCCGCAGGTCGCTCCGTATCAGCACGGCGTCCCCCGACAGCGCGGCCATATCCGAGGCCGAGCCCATCGCTACGCCGACGTCTGCCACGGCCAATACGGGGGCGTCGTTTATTCCGTCCCCTACGAAGAGTACCTTACCCTTTTCTTTGAGCCTCTTCACGTACTCCACCTTTCCCTCCGGCAGGACCCCGGCCACGTAGGAGTGGGCCCCCACCCTCTCCGCGACCCTTCTGACGGCCTCCTCGGAGTCACCGCTAAGCACCACCACCTCCTTCCCCATGGTATTCAGAGCCTTCACCACCTCCTCCGCCTCCGGGCGGATAGGGTCCTCAACCACGAACCTCCCCACCCCCACGCCCTCAACGGAGACGAACACCCCCTCCCCCTCTGCCCCTACGAAAGCTGCCTTTCCGAGGCGGACCCTCTTTCCCTCAACCGTCCCCTCCAGACCCTTACCGGGCACTACCTTGAAGTCTCTTACCCGGAACTTTTTACCCTTCACAAAGCGCACTATAGCCCTTGAGTAGGGGTGCTGACTGCGGCGGGCTAAGGAGTAGGCGTAGGGTAGCAGAGCCTCCGGCCCCTCGTACCGTGCCACTTCCGGCAGACCGAGGGTCAGGGTTCCGGTTTTATCAAAGACCACGAACCTTATCCCCCTTCCCCTCTCAAGGACGTCCGCCCCTTTAAGGAGGATCCCCCTCCTTCCGGCTATGGCCGTCGCCACGGCGAAGACTAAGGGGGTCGCTATACCGAGGGCACAGGGGCAGGCCACCACCATCACGGATACGGCGGCAAGGAGGGCGGAGGATAGGGAATGGCCCGCGATGAGCCAGCCCACAAAGGTTAGAAGTGCTACACCGCCGACGGCATAGACGAAGTAGCCGGAGACCCTGTCGGCCATCCTCTGGATCTCCCCCTTACGGTTCTGGGCCTCTAAGACCATCCGCCTTATGCCACCGATGAAGGTGTCGCTCCCTACCCTCTCCACCTCAACCTTCAGGTACCCGTCCGTAAGGACGGAGCCGGCCAGAACCTTATCACCGGGTTTTACGGGTACGGGCGCACTCTCCCCCGTCAGAAGCGCAAGAGACACCTCCCCCTCTCCCTCAATCACTCTGCCATCAACCGGCACCCTCTCACCTGCGGGCACGAGCACCCGCTCCCCCTCCATAACCTCCTCACACGGTACCTCAACCTCTTTCCCCTCCCTCTCAACCCGACACAGGGACGGTATGCTCTCTATGAGACCTCCCAGCTCGGCGTAGGCCCTCTTCCTCGCCCTCTCCTCTATACTCTTGCCGAAGAGGATGAGGGAGATTATCATGGCTGCGGGGGAGAAGTTCCCGGAGAGCAGGGCTATTACGGATCCTAAGCCTATCAGGGTGTTCATGTTGGGGGAGAGCACCCGCAGGGCCCCTAACCCCGACCTGACTATCGGCCAGCCGCAGAAGAGGACCACGAAGGCCGAAAGTACCCCCTGAACCGCGGGGTAGGTGAAGGGATAAACTCCGAGGTGATGACCCAAGACCACACCCACCGTGGGAGGCAAGGACAGGAGGAAGCGCACGGGGAGGGTGAGTTCCCTTCTTCGCTCCTCCTTTACCCCTTCAACGCTGAATTGAAAGCCCAGTCCCTTTACAACGGAGAGGATGGCGTGGGCGTCAGTCTGAATTGGTGAGAACTGCACTATCACGCTTTCCCCGACGGGATAGGCCGCTACGACGCCGGGGAGGTCTTTCACCTTGCCGGCGACTGTGTGGGTGTCGCTCTCGGAGGCCCCCATCAGGGTTATACGTACCTCGTCGTACACCAGAACGTACCCCATCTCCCTGACCCTCCGGGCGGCCTCCGACAGGTTAAGGGTCCCATCCAGCTCTATCACCGCCTTACCACCGGCGAAATCCACCTCCACCCCTTTCACACTGTCCATCTTCAGGAGGACCGTCTCAACGGTCTTAGCACAGGACGAGCAGGTCATTCCCCTGACGGGGAGAACGACCCTTTTGGCTTCCTTTACGCTTTCCACGGGATTCTATTGTAAGGGGGAAATACTAAACATGATAGTAGTTATGCTCGCCCACACCGACACGGCCAGCGGTTGAATTACAGGACGAATGAGGTTAAGGTACGTAAAGGGAAGCATCTCTTATCGGAACGTGCGGCGAATCTTAGACGACTCTTCCGTGTGTAAGAATATCCGGTGAAAACGTCGGGTAGCATCCCCCCAAAGACCGGAGGAGGGAAGAGAGTGGGGCGGATAACGAAGAAACGGAGGGTATAGGGAACCTGATACTTCCCATTTTGGGATCGTACCTCCCGTCTGACCGCGCAACTGCTTTTGAATACCCCTTTTGAACGTCGGACGGCCCCGACCATATAGACGCTGGCTTTCTGTGGCACTTTCACCGTAAAGGGTGGAGATATCTCTACCTTAGAACACCCTTATCCCATACTACGACCCCCAAACGTATCCGGGGGATCTTCAGTCTCTGGAACGGTAGGAGGGCCTCACCTATACCCGGAGTAAGACACGACCACCGGTCATATCTCTAAGTAGTTGAAGGCCTCAAGGTCAAGGCGGTTCAGGGTCTGTGAAGCCTCCTCCGGTGTCTCCGGATAGGCCTCCCTAACCAGTACGGATACGGAGGAGAAGGGCATAGGGACCCGAAAGGAGTCCCATGATGGAAGGGTGTATGCCGAAGAAAAGGCCACGCCGACGAATACGGTACGAACCCCCAATCTCCTGTACATGGAGAAGGTACCGTCCTTAAAGGTACGGGCCGGCCCCCTCGGTCCGTCGGGCGTTATCGCCACGTTCCATCCCCCCCTTATCGCCCGGAGCACCCCAACTACCCCCTTTATAGGGGCCTTGTACTGGGAGGACCATATCACACCCAGCCCTTTACGCAGGACGAGGTCCCCGATCCTCCTTCCGTCCCTGCTCGGCGACACCATCACCTTTATGGGAGAGTTCCGGAAGATATGCGGCAGGGGAAACAGATTTCTGTGCCAGAAGAAGAAGAGGGTGGGCTGTCCTTCCTCAAACACTTTACCCACCACCCTGACCCTCAGGCTTCCCATCAAGAGGTCGTACGTGCGGTACAGTATCAATCTCAGAAGAGCTTAGATACGTGTTCCGGTACGTCCTTAAGGACGTTGGCCTTTATCTCCTTCCACCTCTTCCCCGTGAAAGAGGCTATCTCGTCCTCGTACTGTTTATACACGTTTTGTGTGAATTCGGCGTACTCGTCCGGATAGGGGTTCGTCGGATGGGCGAAGTTCAGAACCCTATCGCTGGCCATCTTGAATATTATCTCCCCAACCAGCTTCCGGGACTCCCTTATCAGGTCGTTGAAGGTCTCTCTTATCAGGTGAATGTCGGAGAAAGAGTACTTGAATATGGGTTCAATCTCCACCACCGGATAGGCATCCACCAACCTCCCCTTCTTCTGGAACTCCTTGAGTAACTTGGAAGTTATGGTGGGTGGTATGGAAGGGCGCATTACCAGTAAGAGCCTCTCCCCGTCCGATACGGCTAAGATGCGGTCTCCAGCCCCGAAGGACTCAAGGGCGCCCTCGTGCGATACGATCCTATCGTAGTCCCAGCTTCCGGCGGGAGTATCAACGGCCGTTTTGGCCAGAGAGAAGTACCCCGACAGGTAAGGTACGAAGTCCCCCTCAAGGATGTGGAAGTAGGCTCTGTAGGACCTGAACTCGTCTAAGAGCTCAACCGTTGAAAAGTTCTCATCCGTGGGCCTTATACCTATCAGCTTCCCTCCCACGAAAGCGGCGAGGATGGTGCTCTTCTCCCGCGAAGGGAACATGATCAGGGCGGTCGTCTCCTCCTCCTCCATATTGACCAGGAGGTCGTAGAAGTTATTCTCAACGACCTTGGGTTCAATGGAGTCGTACTCCGCTCTGACCTCAACCCTCTCAAGGTCCTTAAGGCGCACGTTATGGTACTCGGGAACTTCGCCTTCGTATATCTTCACCTCGTAGGTTAGGACGTCGTACCCCTCAAGGGCCTTGATGGCATCCATCCCCTTTCTGTCTCCAAACTCAGCGTAGAGGACGAGCTCCCCTTGAGTGAGTAAGCGCCCTTCCGTTACTCCGGCCTTTATTTTAAACTCCCAGACGAAATCCCCTCCGATGTTTGCACTCGCCCGTATGGCCGTTAGAAGCGATCCGAAATCTCCGACTTTTTTCATTCACCGATAATTTTAACCACGACCCGTTTGGGACGTTGGCCATCGTACTCAAAGTAGAAGATCTCCTGCCACGGACCGAGGTCAAGGTCGCCGTCGGTGATGGGCAGTACGACCTGAAGGTGGGTCAGGAGGTTCTTCAGATGGGCGTCGGCGTTATCTTCGCCCGTACGGTGGTGCCTGTAATCCGGCCTGTAGGGAGCCAGCCTCTCCAACCACTCCCACATATCTTCGTGGAGGCCGGACTCGTTGTCCTGTATGAGGACGGAGGCCGTGAGGTGCATCGCAGACACCAGACACAACCCCTCTTTGACCCCGGACTCTCTCACGGCCTCCCTGACCTGATCGGTTATATGTACCACGGCCCTTCGGGTGGGCGTGTTGAACCACAGGTACTTCGTGTAGGTCTTCATACGTACTCTACCCAGCCGTAAGGGTCCTCTAGCTGTCCCCTCGCTATCTTGGTGTATCTCTCCCTTATCTTCAGGGTAACGGGGCCGGGCCTTCCCTCACCTACGGGTATTCCGTCCACGCTCCTTATGGGGGTGACCTCGGCGGCCGTACCGGTGAAGAAGACCTCGTCGGCTATGTATAACATCTCCCGCGGTATCATGGTTTCAACCACGGGGTATCCGAGGTCCTTCGCTATCCGTATGACGGAGTCTCTCGTTATGCCGGGGAGGATGGAGGCTGAAAGCGGAGGGGTATAGATGGTGGCCTTGGAGGGATCTCCGTCCTCGTACATCACGATGAAGATGTTCTCGCCGGTGCCTTCGGCGACGTGCCCGGAGACGGTTAGCTGTACGCTCTCCACGGGGAGGAAGAGGTCGTCCGGAGTTATACCCTCGCCGGAGAGGAACCTTCTCTTGATGTCGGGCCTCTTAAACATGGCCGAGAGAACGGCCTCCATCTTGGCGAGCTGACCTACGGCGTAGTTAGAGGCACCTTTGGCCATGAAGGGGGTGGTACTGGGGGCGTTCTTGGCCCACGCCGAGGTTACGACGTCCGCTCCCCTCTCTATGGCCGCCGTGCCCAGGTAGTCGTCCCACAGGAAGGTGGCTATGAACCACTCCACGGGGTTGTTCAGGGGATTCACGCCCAGGGGAGGCTTGAGTATAGGATCCTCCGTAACGTCGTATCCTCTGTATATAACCGGCCTTATATAAACGAAGGGGTTGGCCATCTCCCCCCTCTCCCTGACCTCCTGAGCCTTCTCGTACAGGGAGTTCTTGCGGATGAGGTCCTTCGTGAGGTCCATGAAGTAGGAGACCAGTCTCTCCATGCTTATGTGCTCCCCATCGCGTAGGTCCTCGGGGGCGTAGTCTTCGGGGAACATACGGTATATCTTGGCGGACCTGACGAGCCTCCGGTAGTGGTCCCTGCCCCTGAATATGGCGACGCCCCTGTCGGTCACGTACCCCCTGATCCCTTCAAACACTCCGCTGCTGTAGTGTATAACGTGGGACAGGACGTGTATCTTGGCGTCATCCCATGGAACGTACCCGGCTACGATCCTACCCTTCTCCCAGCGGTGCATGTATATGTATCCGGACATCTGTTTTATATTCTAAGGTCGCACTCAACGGGAACGTGGGTGCGTGGCGTTGAAAAGGTTGCACTTTTCGTACGTAGAATAGTGGGCGTGCATCTCCTCCGTCTCATCCGTCCCCTCAACGGCCTGTTGGCATCCGTGGTCGTCTTGACGGCCTGCCATCTCTCGTACTGTCAGGCGGGAAAACCGCTACATCTCATGATAGGCGCTTTTTTCATAACCTCCTTCATAAACTCAACCAACGACCTCTTTGACCTCCCGGAGGACAGCATAAACCATCCGGACCGCCCCCTACCTTCGGGGAAGGTGGATGAGGGTCAGGCGTGGCTCCTCGCCATAGTCAGCCTCTTCTTCGCCCTGTACTTCTCGTACCGGCACTCGTACTGGGCCCTATCGGTGGGGTCTCTCGCGATGTTCTTGGGTCTTCTGTACAACGTCCACCTTAAGTCCGTGCCGCTGGTCGGAAACCTGACGGTCTCCACGGTCGTCTTTCTGGCCTTCCTGTACGGTAGCGGCGGGTACTTCCTTTACCGGGTCATTCCTGCGGGCCTGCTCGGAGCCTACCTCCACCTGTTGCGGGAGTTCGTGAAGAGCCTTCAGGATATGGAGGGGGACGCCCCCTACAGGAGAACCGTAGCCCACGTCTTGGGCGAAGTCCCCACCCGTAGGGTGGTGTTCCTGGGGTTAATCCTCCTTCCCATCCTATCCGTACTCCCCGTCTTCGTCGGATACTCCACCCTGTACGTCCTATCCGTCCTGCTTCTGGTAGGTTTTCCGACCCTGGTCGTCTCCCCCACCGTGCTTTACGGTAGGTACAGCTTTCTTTCCGGCTTCCTCAAGGTGATGACCGCCACGGCCGTAATCTCCCTATGGATGGCCTGATGCCCATCCGCGCTTCAACGCGGTACGCAGGAGGTTGGTGGAAGGTCTAACCTCCGATGAAGTGAGGGAGTGCAGGGCTGGACTAGCGAATTCGGTACCACTTATGCGGATTTTATACCCAGAGTGATACCTTCGCACCCAATAACCGTGGGAGGGCGTTCCACCG
>CAYYQD010000007.1:0-22957 GCA_964473735.1 uncultured bacterium | reverse complement strand
TTTATACCCAGAGTGATACCTTCGCACCCAATAACCGTGGGAGGGCGTTCCACCGGCCGGAATGAGCACCGTACCAACGACGTAATTGGGTCGTCTTCCTTAAACCCACGGAGAGCTATGGCGGACACCAAAACGGATAGGAATGAACGTACGATTCGGCCTCCCCGCTTAAAATTACACCCACGATGAGGGTGTTCGGATTTTACCGTGAGGGGGAGGGGATGGTGGACCTGAGCATGCTCCCCTTTATGCCCGAACCCGATAGGGTGGTCCTGTTCGGTGGAGGACTCCTTACATTGAAGAGGGTCTTAGGTATGGTTCATGGGTTCTCCGGTTTTGCCTTTATCTACGGCCCCTACGTCTCTAACGAGGGCGAGGTGATACTTGAAACGGACGGCCCCGTCTTTATCAGTGAAGGAGGGTACTTTTCGGACGACCCCGCTACCCTGGTGGCCGTGGGGCTCTCCCTTGACATGGAAGCGTGTAAGAGTTTCCTTGAGATGGGAGATTACGGGGAGTTCGTGCCGGTAGCCGGAGCAACGCGGCGTGGGGGAAGGGTCAGGATGAGATTCTCGGCCGAAGGTATGGATATAGAGGAGTCCGGTGAGGGAGGCCTGAACGTAGATGGGGAGGAGAGACCTGAAAGGTTCAACGTCCTACCCGACCTCCTTGGGGCACTGTGGAGGGTGAAGCTGGCCACCATGTCCCCGGATAAGAAAAGGAGAGCCTACGCCATAGAGAGGTGGGCCAGAGGGTTCGCCGGTCTTAAGAGAGGAGGTTCTTCCCGTACCGGATGAGGGTTATCATACGACCCTTATCCCTCAGGACCAACATGATGGACAGAAGTACGTAAGTCCATCCGAGTACTATCCTCACGTGGGGGGAGGGGAAGAGCCACTGCATCCAGAAGAAGAAGAGGAGCATAAGGGCATCGGAGCGGGTGAGCTTTAGATCCGCTATGAGGATACCACCGAAGAGGGACTGGGCAGCCGTAAGGAAGATCTCCTCCCTCTGAACCGGATCAAGGGGCATGGCGGCCGGCCCTCCCTTACCCAGAGAGTAGGCGACGGGCAGAGTACCGATTAGGAGGGTCCATTGATTCACCTTACTGGAGACCAGTGCCCCTATCGCTGTGGTTGTCCTACCCTTCATCGCCAACAGTACAGATACCACCAGCTCGGGGAGTTCGGAGGACACCGGAGCCACCCACTGGATAAGCAGGAACTCGTCTATACCTAACATCTCCCCGGTCTTTATGAGGCCCTCGGTGAAACGCTCAACCGACGAGAGTATGTACAGGCCGGCCACGGCGAACAGGAGGACGACCACGACCCTCCTCACCGCCGGACTTAAGGACACTATGGTGCGGGTTACCCCCTCAAACTCCTCCTCCCGCAGGTGGGACTGTGAGGCGATACGGGCGTACAGGAAGAAGAGAAACACGAGTACGAGGGAGTCAAGGAGGTCTATCCTTCCGGTTAGCGGCAGCTTGAAGGAGTAGAGGGTGGCAACCAGCAGAAAGAAGACCTCCAACATAAACGAACGGTCAAGGAGGACGGCCCTCCCCCTTACGGTCTTACGACCTTTTGCCAGATACACGCCTACGAAACCGACGATGGGCCAGAAGAGACCAAGGAGCATACGGTTGGCCCCCGTCATGTTGGCCGTGGCGTAATGTACGTAGTGGGGCTTACTCCCACCCACGTAGGCGAGGTAGAAATCCACAGCGTACTCCGGAAGTACGGCGAGGAGGGCCAGAACGATAGTAGCGAGAGAGCGGGAAACGTCCTTCTGGGCGGACTCCACGGCTACGGATAGGACGTAGCCGGAGGACATTATCGCTAAACCTCCTAAGAGAGCCTCGTAGTAAGGGGGAAGGTGGTACAACAACAACCCCGCGACGGCAACTCCCCCCACTATGAGGCTGACTAAGAGGGGCATTACTCCTCTATGAGCTCCACGTTGGCTCTCGGCACGACCACCACCCTCCCGTCCTTCAGCTTCACCTTAAGCACCCTGACCGTGGATTCCGTTTCTATCTTCACGGCCTCGTTGGGTAGAGCCACGACCTCACCTATCTCGCCGAAGAAGGGTTCCCTTATGATGCGCACGACCGTACCGATGTCCAGATGTCCGCTGTCCGGGGCGTGCTCCGCCTCTATCACCTCGTTCATATCAACGTCCTTCCGGAAGATTATGACCTCCGGCCTCTGTACCCCCGCCCTTATCTGGGTAGCACCGTTGGTTGAGGCCTTCATCCCCTCAAACTTCTTGAAGAGGTTAAAGGTGCGCGTGGCCATGGGGAGGGAGCCGAACCCCTCCGTTATTATCAGGGTGAAGGGAACGTCCTCGTTTCCGGTGATGGCCACCCCTATGTCGTACCCCACGTACTCCTTGAGGTCCGCATCGTCTATGGACCCGACAACTAAGGTGTTTATGCCCACCTCGGCGGCGCGCCTCAGGGCCTCTATTCTGGCGGTCCTCCCTCCGATCACCACCGCACCGCTTAGGTCCTCCGTTATCTTCTCCGGGGTTAGCTCCTCGTCGGGGGAGGATACTGCCACCTTAATCTTTCCCCCTATACGCTCACCGCCCACGCCGAATATACCCTGAACCATCGCCGCCACCGTCCTTATGACCACCCCCTCCCTCGGTAGGACTTTCTCAACCACACCGTCAAGGTAGGCCATGACCTCAATAGGTATGGGTTCCCCCCTGAATATCACCTGCCCGGTTATAGTGGAGTAATCCTCCATGATGCCGTCCACCGGGGCCGTGGCCTCAACCTTAAAGAGGCCGAAGAAGACCCGGGCCCGTGCTATAACCTGACCGGCCTTGACCCTTTCTCCCTTCTTCACTAACAGGACCTTCGGGAGGTCGGAGGGGGGAATACCCATCTCACCGGCCAGGTTCTTCGGATATACAGGACCGGGAAGCTGGGCCTTGGCCACGACGTCCTCCGCCCTGACCACCTGACCCTCCTTAACCAGAACGTCCCCCCACAGCGGCAACCTCCTCTCCTTCACTATCAGGGTTTTCTCCGTTACTTTCAGACCGGGTGTGTAAGCGTGAGCCATGGCGGGAAGTATAAGGGTGGAATTCAGACCCGGAAGCCCGAAGGGGCTAAAACTTCAGCCGAGCCTGTTCAGAAAATCGTCCAGCTCCTCCCGACTTTTGAACTTTAGCTCAAGTGTTAAGGACCTCTTGCCGGCCTTTATCTTCCCCCGAAGCCCCCGGCTCTTTATTTTCTCTTCGTAATCGCTAACCCATTCGTTCTCCTCCCTGTGGCCCGACAGGGCCCTCTCAAGGTCCCTGACGCTCATACCTTCCTCTACCACCTTCTTGGCCCAGAGTACCTGCTGCTCCGGATCCTCCAGACGTAGAAGGACCCGGGCGTGTCCCTCGCTTATCTTCCCCTCTGCCAGCAGTACCAACACCTCCTCCGGCAGGTCCAACAGCCTTAAGGTGTTCGTAACGGCGCTCCGGCTCTTTCCGATGATCCTCCCTATCTCCTGATCCGTGGCGTTGAACTCCTCCTTCAGCTTCTTGAGGGCTAAGGCCTTTTCAACCGGGTTCAGGTCCTCCCTCTGGAGGTTCTCAACCAAGGCGAACACCAGCATCTCCTCCTCGCTCTCCACCTCCCTTATTATGGCGGGGACCCTGTCCAGTCCGGCCAGTTTGGCCGCCCTCCACCTCCTCTCACCGGCTATGATCTCGTACCGTCCGTCCTTCTCCCTGACGACTATGGGCTGGAGCATGCCGTGGACCCGTATGGACTCGGCTAACTCAAGGAGCTCCTCCTCCGGGAAGTTCCTCCGGGGCTGGTAGGGGTTGGGAACTATCTCGTCCACGGGCACGTACCTCTGGAGACCCACCTCCTCCCTCTGACTGAATATCGCCCCCAGCCCTCTACCTAAGCGACTTGACCTTGGCATGCTTTATCTCCTTCGCCAGCTCCATGTAAGCGATGGCCCCGCGGGATGAGGGGTCGTATACCACCCCCGGCTTACCGAAGCTCGGCGCCTCGGCCAGCTTAACGTTGCGCGGTATAACGGCCTTGAACAGCCGGTCTCCGAAGTACCTCCGCAGCTCCTCGTACACCTCTCTGGAGAGTCTTATCCTCCTGTCGTACATGGCCACCAGCACCCCCAAGAGCTCAAGGCGGGGGTTGAGGAGGTTTATGACGTACTTTAAGGTCTCAAGGAGCTGTCCTAAGCCTTCAAGGGCGTAGTACTCCGCCTGCACTGGTATTATCACCTTGTCGGCGGCCGTCAGGGCGAGTATGGTCAGGGTACCAAGGGATGGAGGGGTGTCTATTATCACCCAGTCGTAATCCACCTCACGGAGTAGGTCCTTTAGGCGGTACTCCCACCCTACTATTCCCTTCAGCTCGGCATCCACGCCTATCAGGTCCGGGGAGGAGGGAAGGCAGTACAGTCCCTCAACCTCCGTCGGGTATATGGCCTCCCTTAGCGGTGCTGCCCCTATGAGAGCGTGGTAAAGGTTCGGCCTCCTGTCAATGAGTCCCACCCCTATGCTGGCGTTGGCCTGAGAGTCGGCGTCAACCAGAAGCACCCTGTCCCCCATGAGGGCCAGAGCGGCCGACAGATTCACGGCGGTGGTGGTCTTACCTACCCCTCCCTTCTGGTTGGCGATCACGATCCTCATCACCAGCCTCTCGTCTGGAGGAGATCTTCCTCTTTCAGCTGATGAACGTCCAGACCGCGCATGGGCTCCCCTAAGCCCCGGGATATGCGGGCCAGCACTTTGGGGTTGTCGTAGTAGGCCACCGCCTCAACTATGGCTGCGGCCATCCTGCGGGGGTTGGAGGATTTGAAGATGCCGCTCCCCACGAATACCGCTTCGGCACCCAGCTGCATCATAAGGGCGGCGTCGGCGGGCGTGGCTATACCACCGGCGGCGAAGTTGGGAACGGGGAGGCGACCGTGCTCCGCCACGTACTTCACGAGGTCGTAAGGGGCCTTTAACTCCTTGGCGGCGGCGTAGAGCTCCTCGGGGTCCATGGTGGTTAGAGCCCTTATCTGGCGGTTTATCCGGCGCATGTGTCTGACGGCCTCAACGACGTTCCCCGTACCGGCCTCTCCCTTGGTCCTTATCATGGCGGCACCCTCCGATATACGCCGCAGCGCTTCCCCTAAGTCCCGGGCACCGCACACGAAGGGGACGTTGAACGGGTGCTTGTCTATGTGGTTCTCCTCGTCGGCCGGGGTCAGGACCTCGCTCTCGTCTATGAAATCCACCCCCAGCTCCTCCAGTATCTGGGCCTCAACGAAGTGCCCTATCCGGACCTTGGCCATGACGGGAATGGTGACGGCGTCCATTATCCGGAGGATTATCTCGGGGTCGGCCATGCGGGCTACCCCGCCCTGCTTCCGTATGTCGGCCGGTACCCTCTCAAGGGCCATCACGGCGACGGCTCCGGCCTCTTCGGCTATTTTGGCCTGCTCCGGTGTCGTAACGTCCATTATAACCCCACCCTTCAACATCTGCGCCAGCCCTACCTTAACGCGCCAGGTTCCTCTGAGCATGTTCAACCGGTATTCTAAAGGTGCCGTCTGCTTCCGGAGTGCCGCCCTCCGTACGCCTTAAAATTCAGGGATGGTTAAGACTATAGGCCTCCTGCCGGTGGGAGAGGTGCCCTTCCTCGTGGAGGTGGCGGATAGCGTGCGCAGGAACTTCTGCACCGAGGTGGAGATATTGAGGCTTCCCCTTGACCTATCCTCCTCCTACGACCCCGGGAGGGGCCAGTTCCACGCCGGGAGCATCCTCCGGCTTCTCTCAACCTACCCCGTTTCCGTACTGAGGCTGGTGGCCATCCTGACGGTGGATCTGTACGAGCACGGACTGAACTTCGTCTTCGGAGAGGCCGTATCCGGTGGCAGGGAAGCCGTGGTCAGCACCTACAGGCTTTACCACCCCGACCCCCACACCTTCCGGGCCAGAGTGCTCAAGGAGGTGAATCACGAGCTCGGCCACACCTTCGGCCTTAAACACTGCCCCGACCCATCGTGCGTGATGAGCTTCTCCAACTCCGTGCTGGACGTAGATAGGAAGGGGGAGACCTTCTGTCCGGTGTGCCGCAGGGCTTTAGACGTGGCGCTCGCCTCGGAGGGCGTATCCCCCTGTACGGGTACGACCTTACGGCGGTAGAATTGCAACCATGTACGAGAGCATGGGAAAGGTCCTGATAATGATGGGGGTGATGTTGGTCGTAGTAGGCACAGTCCTGATGTTCTTACCTAAGTTCAGCTTCGGCAACCTCCCCCTTGACTTACACTTCAGGTGGGGGAACGCCGACGTGTACCTTCCCATCGGCACCTCCCTGCTGGTCTCCATCCTCCTCACGCTCCTTCTGAATCTGGTGCTCTGGGTGATAGCATGGCTTACCAGAGGGTAATCTCCGAGAACCGTAAGGCCTACCACGACTACCACATAGAGGAGACCTACGAGGCGGGTATAGTGTTGGAAGGTTCCGAGGTCAAGTCGGTGAAGTTAGGGAGGGTCAGCATACAGGAGGCCTTCATAAGGCCCAAGGACGGTGAGCTCTACGTTTATAACATGCACATAGCCCCGTACGATAAGACGGCCGTCTTCAAGCCCGACCCCAAGCGGCCGAGGAAACTCCTACTGCACAGGAGGGAGATAGACAGGATAATCGGGCGGATAACCATGAGGGGATACACGGCCGTACCCCTCAAGGTGATAAACAGACGGGGCTGGATAAAGCTGGTGATAGGTCTGGCAAAGGGTAAGAGGAAGTACGAGAAGAGGGAGAGCATAAAGCGCCGGGATATGGAGAGGGCCATGAGGAGGGGGGAGTACTGATGGGGGAGGCCCTGGTCCTCTCCCCCAACCGTTGGGACGGCATCCTTGACGTGGGGATATTCAAGTTCGCCCGGTTCCTGCAGAGGATGGGCTACAGGGTGGAGCACGCCAACCTTGAGAACCCGATAACCTACCTTAGGGGGGATGGGGGTATAACCCACCGTATGCTCCGTCCCCTACCCAACCGCTGGATGAGGTGGAGGTGGCTGTGGTTTCTGACCTTCCACCTTCAACCCTACGGAGGACTTAGGAGGAATTGGGACCTACTCCTGACCGACGCCTCCCCCCTACTCTACTTCGCCAACAGGGTGAGGGCGAGGGTGAAGATATACAGGATGAACGACCACTTAGCCGGCTTCGGGGTTCCGGGGGTGATCTTAGAGGAGGAGAGGAGGTTTATAGAGGAGAGCGACGTCATCCTGGTCGCCCACAGGAGCCTGCTCAACACCGTACCGGAGGGGAAGGCCGTCTATCTCCCCAACCCCATAGACCTTTCCCTCTTCCCTGTGGATGGGGACTACGGGGAACCCGAGGACCTGAAGCCCATACCCCGTCCTAAGGTCATATACGTCGGTGCGGTAGCGGAGTGGTTTGATTGGGATACCTTAAGGCACGTCGCCCGGAGGATGCCAGAGGTCTCCTTCGTGGTGGTAGGACCCTTGAGGTCCCCCCCTCCCCCTCTCCCCTCCAACGTTTTTCTCTTGGGAGCCAGACCCCACTCCAGAGTCCATCTCTACCTCCGCCACTGCGACGCGGCCATCGTCCCCTTCAGACTCTCCCCTCTCATAGAGGCCATGGACTTTCCGAACAAGGTCCTTGAGTACTTCGCCTTAGGGCTTCCTACCGTCTCCGTAAGGTGGGAGTCCTTTGCCAAAAGCTTTCCGGACGTCCTCTTCTACACCTCCCCCGATGAGGCCGTGAGGAGCGTTAAGGAGGCCTTAAGACGGGGTAAGGACCTCTCCTTAAGGGAGAGGGTGCTCCCCTACTCGTCGGATGCCGTGTTCGGGAGGTTCAGGGAGATCGTGCTGGATGTGGTAGAGCGATAAGCACCCCTCAACGGTCCCATCCCAGACCCCACTTAGGTCTGACCCAAAGGGAGCCGTTTCTGGCGTGGGAGCCGTAAGGGTAGATGTCCGGGTCGGATCCCAGGTCAAGGAAGATGCCTATACCCCCCATCTCCCTCTGTACGTTGGCCCCTCCGAAGGAGATGTTCTCCTCCCGGCTCGCGTAGTTGTCCTTCCCGTCTCCGTCTACGAAGATACCCACGGAGTTGGTGAGGCCCACACCGAAGCCTCCGCTGGTGTAGTAGGTGTCGTTTCCGGTTGAGTCGTAGAAGAATCCGACGGAGAGGTCGTGGCCCTCCCCTATGCTCGGCCCGTAGTACGCGTAGTAGAGGTCGTCCCCGTCCTTATCCACCAGAGCCCCCACCGAAAGGTGGATCCCGGCCCCCTGACAGTACTCGGCACAGGTGTATCGGTCGTCCCCTCCCCCATCGTACAGGACGCCCAATCCGTACCAGTAGGATACCCCCTGAGCGTACGTCCCGGCGGCGTAGTGGTCGTTTCCGGAGGCGTCGGCTAAAATCCCCACACCGCCACCGAACCTATCCCTCCACCCCAGAGAGAACCCCTGACCCATGGCCTGCCGCTGTCTGAGGAACAGAGGTTTGTGGATGGGGCCGTAGCCCAAGGTATAGACGTCGTTCCCTCCGTGGTCGGACAGGACACCCACGCCGTAAGTTCCGGCGAAGCCCTCACCGTATATTACGGCCTTGTAAATGTCGTTCCCACCACCGTCTATGAGGTACCCACCTCCGAAGGTCCCGGCTCCTAAGGAGTGGAACCCCCCGGAGTAGTAGTCGTCCCCCTCGGCGTCGTACAGAAGGCCGAAGCCCGCCAGACCCACTCCCGCACATACGCCCTCGCACTTATAGACGTCGTCCCCGGAGTAGTCGTAGAGGACGGATACCCCGAATACCCCGGCGGCGAACTCCCCGGAGTACCTGTCGTCTCCGGATAGGTCCATTATCAGGACGGGGGAGGAGGATAGCAGGTAGTCGTCGTCCCCTCCGAAGTCGTATATGGCCACGTAGTCCCCCTCGTAGGTGTTGCTTCCCGTTCCCCCCACCGCCACCTTGCCGAAGGCGGTCACGTACTCGTACTGGAAGTCCCCTTCCATTTTGGGTACCAGTGAGGAGTCAAGGGGGAGGAGGCAGGATAGGGCGTTCAGGAGAAGGTTGTAATCAACGGAATCCGCCAACAGGATAACCTGCGCGTGGGTAAGGGTGTCCCCCTCGGAAGAGCCCGGGTCCCACATCCTCTTAAGGAGTGTTCTGAGACTGTCCCGTCTCCTTCCCAGCTTCACGAAGGCCCTGTCGGTGAAGTAGGTGACGCAGTGCAGGGCCTCAACCGTCCCCTTTATCACGCTGTCCTTGAGCGTGAATTTAGTGCGCATCTTTACGGGGCGGTACCTTACGGGGTAGAAGGTGGCCGGAACGTCCCGGGGCTCCAACTGGGCGTACGCCTTGACGGAGTCGGAGGCCCAGCCCACGAGGGCTAAGGGGTCGTTCAGAAAACGCAGAACGGGGGCGGGCTTCAGTAGGGTGCGCGTTGATAGGTCCTTATCAAAGGTCAGGTCCTTTCTGGTAAGACCTCCGTAAAGTAAGAGGGAATCCAAAAAGGGCACAAACCACATAGATTCCCCCCATTCTAAGGTGGGGTATCAGAGCGATAGGGAGACACCGCCCAGGAAGGAGTACCCGAAGTCAAGGTGGTAGGACGCTCCAAGGGAGAAGGTGGCACGTCCGTGTCTGTACGAGAGGCCCATCCTCCCCTTCCCCTCTACGAGGCCTCCGTAGATGTCCATCCTCCATAGGGAAGTGCGCAGGGCGACGAAACCGTCCCTGATGGGAGAAAAACCCCTTCCGTCCGGTGAGTAGGCACCCCCCAGAAGCAGATTCAGAGGGCCGTACAGCCTCAACTTGAACCGTAGGTCCGCCACGGGCAGGGCGAACTCCCTCTTCCCTGTACTCCACACCACCGGCGAGGACAGGAGGTTCTTTAACCCTAAATACACCTGCAGGAAGTTTGCCGGAGAGTAGAGTAAGGAGGCATCCACGCCCCCGCCCGCTCCCCATCCGTACCTCCCCGCTCCGGCGTATATGAACTTAAGGGCCAGAGCCCCTATCAACCTGTCCGAGAACCTTCGGGAGGTGCCCACCTTTCCCTCGTAGGCCGAAAACCTCACCCTATCAACGACCTGAGGGGGGTTGTCCTCGGAAGGGGGGGACGTGGTGTCCGGAAGGGTGGTGATGAGAACTTCCCCCGACCTGTAGGCTTTAAGGGACAGCGTAAAGGGTGGAGAGGAGAGGGAGAGACCTCCGTACAGGTCCCCGGGCACCGTACCCGTAGCCACTCCGAACCCTATACCCCGCAGGGGTTCCATGACGTTGAACGGGGAGGAGTAGAACACTTCGCTCCGTGAGGAGAACTCCTCAACGTTGTAGGCGAAGTTCAGGAACTCCAGAGCAAACATCTTCCCCGTTATTCTAAGGCAGGGATCCGAGGATGCGCTCGTAGGCCTCTTTGACGTTAAGACGCTCTCCGTCCCCACGATACACGATCCTGCCGTCGGGGGAGACGACATGCACGTAGTCCGTGTGGGTCAGGAAGTAGGTAGTGTCCCCCCGGGGCGTTATCGTGATTTTTCCCTTCACGGCTATAACCCCCACCTCCTTGATGAACCTCTTCACCTCCTCCGGCTTCCCCGTAAGGAAGAACCAGTTGGGGAAGTTTATATGATAGATACCCGCGTACTCGCGTAATACCTCTGGCCTGTCCCTCTCGGGGTCTATACTCACGGCGACGAACACCACCCTACCCGCGACGCTATCGGGAAGGCGGGCGTACAGACGTTTCAGGTTGGCCATGGTCAGAGGGCAGGCATCGGGGCAGTGGGTATAGAAGTAGGTTATCACCACCACCTTTCCGCGGAAGGTATCTAACCGTACCCTCCTACCGCTCTGGTCCACAAAGACGTACCCCTCGCCGTAGGGAAAACGCTTCCCCCCTCTGCCGCATCCGGCCACCAGAAGCAAAAGTGGGAACCACCACCACCTGCGCGCCATCAACCCGTTAAGGCTAAGGGAGAACGTCAGTTCCCTTCCCTCTTGCTGTGAAAAAGGTAGGCCTTTATGAACTCGTCTATGTACCCGTCTAAAACGGCCTCGGCGTTGGAGGTCTCGTACCCTGTCCGGTGGTCCTTCACCAGCTTGTAGGGATAGAGGACGTAGGACCTTATCTGGTGTCCCCACTCTATGGAAGACCTGGGCCCGGCCAGCTCTTTCAACTTCTCCTCCTGCTGGCGACGGTAGTACTCGTACAGGCGGGCCTTCAGAACCCTCATGGCGTTCTCCCTGTTCTGGTGCTGGGACCTCTCGCTCCGCATGACGACCACTATCCCCGTGGGTATATGGGTAATACGTACCGCCGACTCGGTCTTATTCACGTGCTGGCCACCGGCACCGCTTGACCTGAAGGTCTCTATCTTCAGGTCCTCCGGTTTTATCTCCACCTCAACGTCCTTCATCTCGGGCAACACACCGACGGCGGCGAAGGAGGTATGTCGCCGGTTGCTGGCGTCAAAGGGTGATATTCGTACGAGTCTATGCA
This sequence comes from uncultured bacterium, assembly GCA_964473735.1. Classification (GTDB taxonomy): domain Bacteria; phylum Hydrothermota; class Hydrothermia; order LBFQ01; family LBFQ01; genus JAADCS01. The sequence continues at coordinate 11,441 of CAYYQD010000007.1, read as the reverse complement.
CCCCCTTCTCACCCTTGAGATAGCCGTAGGCGTAAGGCCCCTGAATCAGGAGCGTGGCGGACTTGATCCCGGCCTCCTCACCCCTCTGATAGTCCAGTACGCTGACCCTGTACCCCCTCCTCTCCGCCCACCGCACGTACATTCGCATCAGCATCTCCGCCCAGTCCTGACTCTCCGTCCCACCGGCCCCCGGATGTATCTCCAGTATGGCGTTCTGGTAGTCCTCCTCCCTCTGGAAGAGGATCTCTATCTGGAAGTCCTCCAGCCTTTTCTTAATCTCTTCGTACTCCCGGGCTATCTCCTCGGCCACATCCGGATCTTCCTCGGCGAGGTCGTACACCTCCTTCAGGTACCCCAGCCTCTCCCCTATCTCCCGGAAGGTCTTAAGTCTCTCCTTCAAAACGGAGAGCTCCTGCATTATCCTGCCAGCGCGCCTACGGTCACTCCAGAAGTCCGGTTTCAGGGACTCCTCCTCTAAGGCTTTTATGCGACTTACGAGGGCATCCTCGTCAAAGATACCCCCTTATCTTCTCGTACTCCTTCACCAAGTCCTCTATTTCGGAGAGAAGAACCATAGGAAGCGATTTTAAGGGTGAAGTACTCCGACCTAACGCTTCATGGGACCCTATGGGCCTAAACTATAGGGAGTAAATCGCAAAGCACAAAAACTTAACGTCGGACGTGTTAGCGTTAAATGATCCATATACTCCGAGCCGTGGCACGGACACGGACCGCTATCTGGTAAAAAGTCCTATATACCTATTCCGTAAATCCACCCCCTTTCCGACCCTATAATACCAAGGTATGCCCCGCCCTCTAAAGCTGGGATTAGCAGTTTTTCTCTTAGCCGGGTGCGTCCCCCAAGCGGGTCCCGGCGACCTCGTGAATATACCGGAGCCGTCGGAGTACATGCGGGGGTATTTCCCTCTCAAGGTCATCTTTGATAAGAAAAAGCCCAACGAGATGATCGTACTCCTTTCAAGTGGCAGGACCCGGAAGGTCCGGATACTGGCCATTTCCATGCCCGTCGGTCAGAAGCTGTGGGAGTACTCGTTTGACAACCGTGTGGTCAGGGACATATATCCGGATCCGGAGGGTGGGGTGTGGGCCTTCGTGGAGCAGATGAAGCTCAAAGGAAGGAGGACGGTCAGGGACTTCCGTCTCGTAAAGGTCAGGAACGGTGAGGAGGTAACGTCGGTGGAGCTGCCCGATACCGTATATACGGACTGGTACTCCTTCGTAACGGACGGGAAGAGGTTCGTGGGAAAGCCAACGGCTCCACCGATAAAATTCACCGTATGCAACAGGACGGGGGAGATAGAGAAGGCCTTTCCTACTTTCCGTACCCTTAAGGAGTTCTACGACGCCTTCCGTAAGTACGCCTCCAAACCCAACTTCAAGAAGTACGTACTGACCGTAGACGGGAAGGTGACCATCATATCCGAGGCGCTGGACTCCCTCTGGGTCTACGACATGGAGAGCGGGGAACTGCTCAAGGGCGTGCGCCTCGGGGATCCGCAGATCATACCGAGGGGTGGTGGTAGGGCCGTAATAATGAACCGGGTTGTCTCCGCGGGCATAAAGGGAGGGGACACGGTTTGGGTCCTGACCCTCAAGGACATAAGGTACTTCGTAGACGGGGAGCCAATATACAGGGTGGATTTTGGCGATAAGAGGTTCCTGACGGGAACCATAAAGAACGACACCTTCTACTGGATAACCTACGATAAGTCCGTCCGTATAGCCCCCGTGAGCAAATACACGGTGGTGGAAGTCAAGGGCCGAGGTGAGTAAAGAGGACCTGTTCTGGATGTCCGTCGCCCTCTGCGAGGCGAGGGCAGCTTTAAGGGAGGGGGAGGTGCCCGTGGGGGCCGTGATAGTGAAGGATGGAGTTCTCCTCGCCAGAGCCCACAACCGAACGGGGAAGCACCCCCTCTACCACGCCGAGGTCTTAGCCATGATGGGTCTCAAGGATGAGGACCTGCGGGGGGCCACCCTCTACGTGACGATGGAGCCCTGTGTGATGTGCAGCGGTGCGGCCGTGCTATCCCGCATAGGTGAGATAGTCTTCGCCGTTGAGAACCCCCGGTTCGGCGGTACCACCTCCCTGTACCAGATACCCCTTGACCTCCGCCTCAATCACAGGGTAAAGGTAAGAAAGGTGCCGATGGAGGGGGCGGCTTCGCTGCTCAGGAGGTACTTCGGGAGGGAGTATGAAGGTTGAATGGCTCGGAAGGGTGCCTTACGGTGAGGCGTGGGAACTTCAGAGGGAACTTCACGCCGAGGTCGTCGCCGGTGGAGAGGGGAGGGTCCTTCTCCTTGAGCATCCACCGGTCATAACTTTAGGGAAGTCGGCCAGAGAGGAGAACCTGTTGGTGCCCGAGGACGTACTGCGTACGAGGGGGGTTGAGGTGTTCAGGGTCGACAGGGGTGGAGACGCCACCTTCCACGGACCCGGACAGCTGGTGGCTTACTTTATCGTCCGTACGGACAGTCCGAAGCTTCTGGTTAGAAACCTTGAGGGGATAATTAAGCGCTCCCTCCTCCGGGTCGCAGACCTGGAGTTTACGGAGGGACCCCACGCCGGCGTGTGGGTTAAAGGTAGGAAGATAGCGTCAATAGGTCTGGCCCTGAAGCGTGGGGTTAGCATGCACGGGTTCGCCCTTAACCTGACGCTGGACCTCTCCTACTTCTCTCTGATAAATCCGTGCGGCCTTCCCTCCTCCGTGATGACCTCCCTTGAGGTTGAGACCGGCCTCCACCTACCACCGGAGGAGTTCTATCCCGTGGTGGAGAGAGCCATAATGGAGTCTATGGGTTAGACGGTCGGGGTCCTTATACGGGTGAGCTTATCGGATAGGTTCAGCTCCCTCGGTATGTACTCAAGCTTCGCCTCCGTCTCCGCTAAGAGCCTCAGGGCCTCATCGTAAAGGGGTTTTATCTTCGGACTTCGCACCCTGTACTCCCCCTTAAGCTGATTTACGACCAACCTTGAGTCCATAAAAACCGTAAAACCCCTCATGCCCTCTTTTAAAGCCCAGTTCAGGGCCTCTATCAGGGCCATGTACTCGCCCTCGTTGTTGGTGCCGTACCCTACGACCCGGGAGTACTCGTACACCGTACGCCTTCCCCTCCTGACCACGAAGGCTATGGTGACCTCTCCGGGGTTTCCGCGGGCGGAGGCGTCCGTGTATATCTCTACCCCTCCGTCTTCGGAGTACAGGCCGTGCAGGTTTATGTAGTCTATGACCTCATCGGACGTCAGTCCCCGCACGCTCTTGCCATCCCTTATCCTCCTCCTTATCTCGGATGCCGATACGTCCAGCTTCCTGACCGTTATGACCATGGGACGGAAGGTCTCCAATATCTCCTTGGGGACGGATACGCTACCCCTCTTTAGGAGGACGAACTTCGTGAGACGGGGAAGCTCGTGGTAGTTCTTCCACGTCCTTATCGCACGCAGCTGGTCCTCCCCCACGACGAAGTGGAGGTCGCAGTCCGGATGGGCCTCCCTGTAGGCTCTCAGGACGGCGTAGGTGTAGGAGGGGCTTATTCCTCTCTCCCCCTCAAAGGGATCCACCTCCAGACCCTCCTCCCCCCTTATCAGGAGGTTGAGCATCCTGACCCTGTGGGTGAAGTGAGCCTCCGCCCTCTTGTGGGGAGGGTCGTAATTCACCAGAAAACGCACACGGTCAAACTTGCCGCTCTCGTATATGTCCCGGGCCAGTATCAGGTGCCCGTAATGGGGAGGGTCAAACCTCCCACCGAAGAGGGCTACCTTCATTTCAGGGACTCAAGCACCCTCTTTACGGAGTCGGCACGGGGGTCGTCCGGGTAGAGCTTGAGGAAGGTGCGCAGGTATACCTTCACGGACTTAAAGACCCGCAGTTTGGCGTAGACGTCGGCCGCTAAGAGGAGCTTGGTGGCCTTCTTATACCGGACCTCCTTTATTATCTTCTCCGCCTCATCCGAGAATATCCCTAACCTTTTCAGAACGTTAGCGTGGTATACGGCCTTATCTATGTCCGATATGTCCAGCTCAAGGTTGGTGTGCTTGTCGTTGTAAGCCCTGGCCAGGCCGAGGTGTGCCATCGCCCGGAGGGAGTCGGAGGTCCTCCGGTACGTACTCAGGAAGTTCTCCAGCTCTCCTATGGCCTCATCGTAGGCCTTCATCTTCAGGTAGGACCACCCTAAGAATACGGAGGCGCTCTCGGCGAGCGGGCCGTACCCTTTGGTGTATAGTACCTCCTTGAAGTACTTTACCGCATCCTTGTACTTACCCTTACGGTAGAGTTCCATCCCCTTTTTGAAGGACTCCTCCGGTATCACGACCTTCACCTTCTCCTTTCCCCAGAACTTGAGACGGCCAAGGGAGGCGCAGGACGACACCCCGACTACGGCCAGAAGCAGTACTATCCTCTTCACGGGCTGGAATTCTAAGGCGGCCCTACCCCCACAGTTTGGCCGCTAACTTCAAGGGCGGATACTTCATCCCCAGCCTCCATAGGCCTTTCAGGTAGTCGTAAGCCTCCGACCTGAAGAACCAGTCCTCACCGAACTCTCCCTTTAAAAGTTCCCTTAAGGTGGCCTCAACCTCCCACGCCTGGGAGTAATCCACGGAGTAGTACCCCCAATCCATGTCTATGAAGTACCTGTCGGGATGGTGATGAACCCCCGTAGCCTCCGTTAGCGTCCTCTCGTAGAGCTCTGGCCCTCTCTCTTCCCAGTCTTCCCCTTTCAGTAGCTCCACCTCGTATATGACCTTGGCCGCGTAGCGACGGCGGAGGTACAGGTACGCGAACCTGCGGAACTTCACGAAGTCCTCGTCCCAACCCCCGGCGAAGGCCTCCAGCCACGGGACCTGATCCACCACGTACTGGAGGTTGAAGGAGTAGATCTCGCTCGTACCAACCCTACCCATCAACCTGTGTGGAACGGGGAGGCTCCTATCCGTGAAGGCGAAGTGGAGGCCGTGTCCCATCTCGTGGAAGAGGGTTGAGACGTCGGAGAAGGAGCCTGAGGGTTTTACCACAACCACGACCTCGTCGGGTATCCTTATGGGGACGCAGAAGGCCCGGGGGGACTTTTTCGGCCGGACCTCGTCGTCTATCCGAAGGTTGGGCATTGAGGATAGGTCTATCCCGCCCCTCTTTAAGGTCTCCTTCAGGGCCTCAACGTCCGGGAGCTTAAGGGAGACATGGAAGGCGTTGCCAGAGAGGAGGTAGTGGGAGTCGTAGGGCTCAACCTCGCCCCACCCCAGCCCCAGTACCTTTCCGAACATCTCCGTAGCCAGCTCCCTGTACTCCCTTTCCGTCTCCGAGAGGAAGTCGCCCATCCTCGCGGCGTAGTCGGACAGGCTCTCCATCTTACGGGCGGCGTGGTACTCGTACAGGTTGGGATAGCCGAAGTCCTTACGCACGACCTTTAGGGCTTTACGGTAGATGTCCAGCTTCATCGCCGTCAGATCTTTCACGATGGGGGTGGAAGCCTCGTAGTACGTGCGCCTCTTTTCCCTATGTCTCTCCCTCTGCAGGAGGGTGGGGAGCATGCGGTAAGGTACCTTCTTCCCCTCCACCTCTACCTCGGCCGCCATCTCGTACGCCTGCATCCTCTGGCTCTCCTCAAGGGTCTGACGGCTAAGGTAAAGTTCCAGAAGGGTAAAGATAACCCTATCGTACGCCTCCACGACCTCGTCGGGGGCGTCCTCGTGAAGGTCCATCTTCTCCCGTATTACGGCCGTTGCCGTCTTCAGGTCCGCCAAAGATGAATACCTGGAGAAGATCCTATCGTACTCCGGTTTATCCTTCAAACCGGCTCCTAAGAGGTAGCTCTCACGGGCCAGCTCCTCCTCCATCCTTTCGTAGAGATTCAGGACCTCTTCGTAAAGCATAAGGACAGGATTCTATTCCCGTTCGGAGCAGGAAGTTTCCGTGTGGTATGGGTGTAGTTCCCGTACCCGACAGTACCTCCTGGAGACTGCGGTAATGAGTGCGCCGTTGGGAGGTGCACGATTAACGGGGGAAATCGGTGAAACCTTTTGAAGAAACCGGTACCACTTATGCGGATTTTATACCCAAAGTGGTACCCCGACGTTCCGGTGAGGTGCCGGTCTCACGGTTCCGTTTGCCCGGAAGTCCCCGAATCGGCTCTTCGCCAGTAGCTCTCATAACCGCTTAGAAGGGGCAGGAGGGGTCTGGGTAAAAGGTGGTAGTTGTACCCGAGGATGAGGCCTAAAATTCTCGCGACGTTTTCCACTACGGCGTAGGGGACCCAGAGGGGATGGTTCTCCGACAGGAACAGGAGCTCCTCCACGGCGAAACGTAAGGTATCCCCTCTACCTCCGTACTTCCTTAGCCATCGGTTTTCGGCGTAGAACACGCCGACGGAGAAGTACCTCCTGAATATTCCCCACGGTGTGAAAGAGTGGGCGTGGATGACCCTCGCCTCGGCGTTGTACATCGTACGATAACCGGCCAGTATAAGTCTGGCCGCCACGTAGAGGTCCTCGGACAGGATCACCCTCGGAAACCCTCCAACCTCAAGCAGCTTCTCCTTCAGGTACGCAGCGCACACGTTGGAGTTGGCGAACACCCGCAGACCGTACTTAGGGAGCATACTGGCGTCTCTAACCTCCGACCTCGGGGGATAGCTGAACAGCCTGAAGAAGACCTCCGGAGGTCTGGTGCCCGGCGGTGGAACGTGTCTCGCGTAGGAGAGGACGACCCTCCCTTCCACTATGGGCCTTATCAGGACCTCCAGCGTCCTATCGCTCTCGGGCAGGGCGTCCTGCGACATGAACACCACTATATCCTCCGAGGCGAGCTTTAACCCCAAGTTCCGCGTAAGACCGTGGTTGAACTCCTCCCTCCTTACGCTTACGAAGGTGTCCGCCTCCCTCTTCGCTATGTTAGGGGTTGAATCCTCCGAGGAAGAATCTACAACCACCACCTCCGTCTCTACGGTCTGCTTCCTCAAAGAAGAGATGAGGGCGGGTAAGTACCCTTCGGCGTTTAAGGTGGGGATTACTACGGAGACCCTCACTTACCGAATACGGCCTCCTTTACCTCCTCAATGGTGCGCCCGGCCACCTCTCTGGCCTTACGGGATCCTTCCCGAATTACGGCGAGGACGTCCTCGTCCGTATAGCCCTCCGCCCTCTCCCTGATGGGGGTCAGTCTCTCTATCAGAACCTCCGTCAGGCGGCGCTTACAGGCAACGCAACCCAGATTTCCGGACCTGCAGGCATCCTCTATCTCCGGGGCCTCTTCGGGGTTGAAGACCCTGTGCATGTGGAAGATGGGACACACCTCCGGCCTTCCGGGGTCCCGAAGACGCACCTTCATGGGGTCGGTTATGCTGGACTTGACCTTTTTCTCTATGACTTCCGGAGGGTCGCTCAGGAATATCGCGTTGTTGTAGGACTTGGACATCTTCCTGCCGTCAGTCCCCAGTATCTTCGGCGTCTCCGTCAGGAGGGGCTCCGGTACGGGGAACAGTGGGGCGTAGGTGCGGTTGAAGTCCCGTGCTATCTCCCGCGTTAGCTCAAGGTGGGGAAGCTGATCCGCCCCTATGGGGACGACCTCTCCCTTGTAGAGGAGTATGTCGGCCGCCTGAAGTACCGGATAACCCAGCAACCCGTAGGATACCTCCGACGGTATGGCGGCCTCGTCAAGGGATACCCCGGAGGTTATCTTCTCTAATACCTCCTCCTTCGTACGACCGATAACGCTCTCAAGCATCCTCCGGGCTTTGTCCTCCTCCTCCTCCCTAACGAACTTCAGGACCTGTTCTACCTCGTCCTCCACCTTAAGCCTCTCCACCTTCAGGGCCATTTTCGTGTAGCCTTTTTTCTTCCGGAGTTCGGTCAGCTTCTCTTTGAAGGTCGGGTTCCTCAGGAGTCTCGGGACGGATACCAGCATGGAGAAGGCGAGATGGAGTTCCGCGTGCTCCGGGACGTAGGACTGCCGGAATATCACCGACTTCTTAGGGTCTATACCCACGGCCAACCAATCTCTGACCATGTTCAGGGCGTTCCGGCTGACCTCCCTCGCCTTAGAGGGGTCGTCGGTCAGGGCGTGCCAGTCCGCTATCTCGTAGTAGCAATCGTACTCGTCCTGAAGTCTTACCCAGTTGGTGAGAACACCCGCGAGGTGTCCGACGTGCATTCGCCCTGTGGGGCGCATACCGGATAGGATAACCTTCCTTTGCTTTTCGGCCATGGGGCCGGGATTTTAAAGGGGGAAGGGTGCCCTACCTTTCCTCCGCGCTCTTTTGGAGGATGTAGTGTAGCAGGGCCTCGGCCTCGTGGAGGTTGAGCCTCTGGTCCGGCATCTGTACCCCGTACTTCTTAAGAAGTTTTCGGGCCAGAGGGTCGTGCCTCTGCATACTGTCGGGTCTCAGGAGCATGAGGAGGGCCCACCTGTAGTCTCTCTTTATGGGCACCTCCCGGAGGTCAGGACCGACCAGATCTCCCTCTCCTACCGTATGGCACACCCTACATCCCCTCGTACGGAAGAGCTCCTCCCCCTCGGCCGCCATCTTCCGGTTGGGAGTTTCCGGCCACCTTTCGGGTAAGTCGGAGTAGGACCACCTCTTCACGGTATCCTTCGCTACGGGGGTCGGCTCGGGCTTCTCGGTCACCCTCCTCGGATTTTCGTTCAGCCTATCCAGAAAGATGAAGAGAACGGCCAAGGAACCAGCGCCCACGATGGCGAGGACGAAGAGCAACCTGAAGAGCCTCACCGCGTATTTTAAACGGGGAACGGTCTGTTCCCGGCCATCAACCACGCCAGAGATAGGGCCAGCCACCCTACGGACCACCTCATGAATACCCTCCTGTCGTTGGGGCCGTTGAAGACCTCCCCTCCGGGTCCCACCAACCTGTTGCAGGAGTACTCCGCCAGCCTCTTGGCCCAGTCCTCTTCACCGAACATCTTTAAGGTCAGGATGGCCGCAGCTACGTCGTGGGTGTCGTGGGAGTGCCTTCCCACGCGGTTTAAAGGTAGTCCTTCATCGTTGAAAAGGCGGTTTTTGTAGAACCTGAACCCCCTATCTATGCTCTCCATCCATCTGTCCGTACCGAGGATACGGGAGGCCCACAGGAGCCCCCACAGGTTGTAGGCCGTGTGTATGTGGTCCACGTAGTTCATCCTGCGACTACCGAGTCCGTAGGGCCACGAACCGTCCTCCCTCTGGTAGTGGGCCAGAGTGTCTCCCACGCGCAGCAACACTTCTCCGTCCCCCCCGGATAGGAAGTAGGCCACGGCACCCAAGATGGAAGAGTTGAAGATCCTCAACCTGTCCCCGGGGGTGTAGCTCATCCATAGGTACCCCTCTCCGTCCTCAAAGAGGTTCAGAACCTTCTCGTAAAAGGGCAGGAAGGCCCTGAAGTCAATATCCCACCCGAAGGCGGCCCCGCCCTCACGCAGGGCGAAGATGGAGAAGGAGGTCGCTATGACGTTGGGGGTAAAGGCGGGGACGTAAAATACGCTGCTCTGCCAGTTGAAGTTGTAGCCGAAGGCGATCCCTCCGCCGGGCAGTTCCGTTCTAAGTGCCATCAGGAGTTTGAGGAGTTCGTTCGCCCTCTCTCCGTCCCGTAGCATGGAGTGGGCCCACAGAAAGAGGGCTACCCCCTTCGGGTTATGGCTTCTGGGGATGAGGAGCAGGGGCCTGACGGAGGTGGGAAGACGCTTTACGGCCTGTTGAAACAGGAGGCGGTAGAGGGGGATGGGTAGGTTGCCGAAAGGGGATAGGAGCCCGTCGTAGGGGTCGTACCCCCTCCACCCCTCCCTTTCAGCGTAGGAGAGTACCTTCCGGAGGCACTCCTTCAGTCTATTCTCTTCCACTTCCTCCAGGCTTTCTTCCTCCACTTCTTAACCCTCTCTATCTGCCTCTGGGCGTAGGTCTTTATGGCGCCCGTACCCAAAACGGCCGCCTGCTGGTAGGCGGCAAGGGCGCTATCAAACGTGGATACCGCCTGCTCGTACTTCTTCGCCTTGTACAGGGCTATGGCCCTTCTCTGCCTTATGTCTCCCAGGAGGGCCCACGCGGGCGCCCTGTACTGGGGGTCTATCTCCTTGTCCGTAGCCACCTCTTTGGCCAGAGCTTCGGCCTTCGCAGTGTTGCCGATGTCGTCGTACAGGTAGGCTATCCGCACCTTGAGGGCCTTAGCGTTGGGATTGACCTCTATGGCCTTCTCGTAGTCGGCGATGGCCTCCTTCTTCTTACCGGTCTTCTCGTACAGTTTGGCCCTCTTTACGTAGTACTTGTACTTCTCGGTGGTATCGGCCAGTTCTATCAGTCTGGTGGCATAGGGTATGGCCTTCTCAAGGTCCACGTCCGCACCGGCCTTCTTCGCCTTCAAATACGCGTTTACCAGCGTTTCTAAGAGGTCCTTCTTGTCCTTCTTCTTCTCGTAGGCCTTCTCAAGGTACTTTATGGCCTCGGCGTACTTCCCCTGATCGTAGAGGAAGTCTCCGTAGGACTTGTTGAGGGCGGGGTCGTCGGGGTTCCTCTGCAGGGCCTCCGTGTAGAGTTTCTCCGCCTTGTCCTCCTTCCCGGATTTCTCATACACCTTGGCCAGTCCAAAGAGTACGTCGGGGTTGTCGGGGGAGAGCTCAAGGGCCTTCTTGTAGAACTCCTCCCCCTTGCCGTAGTCCTCCTTAACTATTCCGTACAGGAAACCTAACCCCTGCCACCCCCTCGGGTCCGTTGAGTCCATCTCAATTATGCGCCTGTAGTAGTACTCGGAGGAGTCTATCTGTTTGTTCTTCAGGAAGGCGTAGGCGAGGTCAAGGGCTATCTCCTTGCGGAGGGAGTCCAGAGTGCCCGTCGTGTCCTTCGCTATGGTGTAGTTGTAGGCCTTCTTCAGCTCCGTTATGGCCGTCTCGTAGCTGGCCCTACCGTCCAGCGCTTTGAGGAGGTCGTCCTTACCTACGGAGTACCACACGCGGGCAGAGTCCAGTCTCTGCTCCAGCGTGAGTTTAGGTTTTTGCTCCTGTACCGTAACGCAGGACGTCTGCAATAACGATGCGGCAGCGAATACAGAGCTGACCGACAGGAATATCCTCTTCATGGTGGGCTATTATATTGCCGAACTCTCGCAGAATGGTGCCCTATTTTCGGGGGGGCGGTCTTACAGGATTGGTGAGCGAGGGGTATTCCGCCTGACTTTTTAATGAATGGGTGGGGTACTCCCGTTTTTCTAAAAATGTACTTATTCGCTCAAAATGATGTTTTATACGATTTATACCCATACCGAGGTGCAGCCACCGTATAATACAAACTTCACAATGTACGAAGTAAGCCGGTGGTGGGACGAGCATAACCGTAGAAATTTCCCGGACAGATGGGAGAGGGTCAGGGCGTTCGGTCTGGATAGTACGGTCTGTTCTGTGGAGGGTTGCCACAGGGATAACGTAGCCTTCATCTGGGCCGAGGAC
>CAYYQD010000006.1:42420-55837 GCA_964473735.1 uncultured bacterium | reverse complement strand
CACCAACGTGGCCGGGTCCACCGGCTTGCCGTCCTTATAGACCTCGTAATGCACGTGGGGGCCCGTGGTCGTACCCGTGGAGCCGGCGAACCCCACCATGTCCCCCGTCCTAACGCTGTCCCCTACCTTAACGACAGCGCTGTCAAGGTGGGCGTAAAGGCTCTCGTACCCCTTAGCGTGCCTTATACGGACGTACCTCCCCAACCTCGGATCCCTTCCGACCCCCACCACCCTCCCGCTGGCCGTGGCAAACACCGGCGTCCCCTCCGGAACGGCCATATCCACGCCCGTATGGTAGTCTCCGTGCATGCCCCTGACTATGGGTGCGGAGACCGGATAGGCGCAGGGGGTGTCGCAGTCCTGTACGAATATGGGGAGCGGCACTAAGGTACCGGTATTCTCACCGGCGGGCAGGGTATCCCCCGGAAGGCCGCTTACAAGGGCGGAGTCTATACGGCGCAGGGCCATCTCAAGGCGCACGTACTTCCTCTCCAGCTCCCGCAGGTCCTTCTCCGCACGCATCAGAGAGTAGTACCGTTTAAGCACGCTTCCCCTGAACAGGAAAGCACCCACTATCAGGGAGAAGGTTATGAGGCCCAGAAGGGAGAAGATTCCCCCCAGAAATAGGAGGACTCTGAATACGAACAGAGAAAAACCGGAGAGGGTGACTCTCTTCACCCTCCCCGCGTCCGTTACGATTATCTCAACCCTCTTGCTCAGCCCTTAACCACCCTCTCCACGGCCCCGGCTATCTCCCGCGGGCGGAACATCTGCCCAACGTACTTGTTGATAAGGTGAAGTTTGCCGTGCTCATCCGTGTACCGCTTCAGGTAGTTGTAGAGCTGGCCCAAAGCGTTGAGTTCCACCACGAAAACGTACCTGTGGCGGGAGATGAACTCCCTGACCTCCTCCTCGTGGAGGGGCATGAGGGTACGGAGGCGCATGTAGTGGGTAGGTATCCCCTTACCCTTTAGCTGCTCCATGGCCTCAAGTATGGGCCCCATGGTAGCCCCGAAACCTATTATCCCGACCTCGGCACTCTCATCCCCGTAATACACCGGTGCGGGCAGGTCTCCGCTCTCAAGGGCCGTCCTGTACTTCCGGAGGCGCTTATCCACCATCTTCCTGCGAATTTCAACGTCCTCCGTGGTGTAGCCCGTCTCGTCGTGCTCGTTGGAGTTGGCGTTGAAGAAGGTACCGGGGTATCCGGGGATGGCTCTGGGAGACACCCCATCCTCCGTGAACTGGTACCGGAGGAACTGCTTCCCTTCTTTGGCGTACTCCTCCGCCTCCTCCCGGCTCAGAAGCTTACCCCTGTCTATCTTCACCTTATAGGGGTCAAGGGCGTTGGGTTCTGCCGTGTACTTGTTCTGGGCGAAGGCCTGCTCCGTGAGAATTATGACCGGAGTCTGGTACTTCTCGGCCAGGTTAAAGGCTTCGGCCGTCAGATAAAAGCCCTCCTCAAGGGTGGCGGGGGCTATCACTATACGGAGTACGTCCCCATGGCCACCGAAGAGGATGTGGTGGAGGTCCGACTGCTCCGTCTTCGTGGGCAGTCCCGTGGAGGGCCCGGCCCTCTGGGAATCCACGATAACTATGGGGGTCTCGTTGTTGTAGGCCAGACCTAAGGTCTCCGTCTTCAGGGACAGACCGGGGCCGGAGGAGGAGGTCATGGACCTAACCCCGGCGTAGGCGGCGCCCAGAGCGAAGTTTATGGCGGCTATCTCGTCCTCTGCCTGTACTACGGCCCCGTTGAACTCCGGGAGGTAGCGGGCCAGCATCTCCAGAATCTCGGAGGCGGGGGTTATGGGGTAGGCGGCCTCAAACCGGACACCGGCCGCCAGAGCTCCTAAGGTTATGGCCTCGTTCCCGACCATCATTATGCGGCCGGGGTCCCCTATGTTCTCAACGACGTACTCGTCCCTCTTCTCGTACTGGGAGGCCAACCTCCTCCCCAGCTCGTAGGCCTCCACGTTCTTGTTGATTATCTTCTCGCCCTTCTCCTTAAACCACAGGGCGATGACCTTATGCACCAGGTCGTGGTCAAAGCCCAGTATCTCCCCGGCGATACCGACGGCGACGACGTTCTTAATTATCTCAAGGCCCAGCTCCTGACGGGCGGTTTTGGCCAGAGGGATCTCGTAGATATAGACGTCGTCCCGCTTGAGCTCTTCGGGGAAGGGCTTGACGGAGGAGTCGTATATGATAACCCCACCGGGGGTGACCTCGTGGGCGTGGTTGTATAGGTTGGCTACGTTAAAGGCTAAGAGATAGTCTATCTCGTCCTTGGGGCCGTATATGGGCTCGTACTTGGCCCTGACGGTCATGTTCGTGGGAAGACCCCGGATGTTGGAAGGGAAATCCTTGACCGTCACGACGTACAGGCCCATTTTTTTCAGAACCTTTGAAAGCATCTCACCGGTAGTAAGACTTCCATCTCCGGCAAGGCCAGCGATCTTTATCGCTATATCGTTCTTACGCATAAGTGGGCTATTCTAAGGCCGCTCCCGATAGGGAGGTGTAGGTTTTGGGTGGTATTCGTTCCAGACTTCAGCGGTACGCCCGATTTTGCCCCTATTCTACCAATTAAACAGCAAAAACCTATCATCAGGTCGCCCTTACCACAGGATGATCGCACTTTCCACGGATGGGGGATTAAATCACCCAATTCATCCGTAAAATACTTTTGTCATGAAGAGGTTTATCAAAACAACGGTAGCACTGATGTTACTGTTGTCTGCTGGAACACTGCGGGCACAGTTCTACGCGTACCCTCAAACCCTATTCGGTTTTTATGGGGTGTATTCCTTCAGGTTTATGCATACAGCCTACCTGTTTGAGGACGACCTTGACAGGCTCTTTTACCCTGTGAAGCTCTCGGAGATAGAGGGGGGAAGGCTATTCACCACTCTGTCCAACCCCTTCGGGAACGAGTACCTCTTTGACCCTACACAACCCACGAACAATCAGCTGGTCTTAGGGGCCAAGACCAACCTGTTCATGAACCTGTCTCCCCTGTTCCTTACCTCCGAGTTCGGAGCAACGCAGGTGGATAAGCGGGACACCACGTACCTGTACAACTACAGCTCCGCGGACAACGATTACCGGAACAGGGACGAGCTCCGGGACTCCTCCTATACCAAGAACTCCTTCGGCTCCAAGAGTTTTCTCCTGTCAATGGGGTCGGGATCCTTCGGTTTCCTCTTTATGTACGTGAACGCGAACTCCAAGCACCTTCCCGGCCTGAGCGGTACCTTCCCGTTCGGATACGGGAACTTTACGTACGACTACGCACGCTACGACAACCTCAACGGGAACCTGCTGGAGGAGCAGAAATCTCAGGGCTACGCCGAAATTGACACCTCCTACACCCCTATCTTAGGGGCGTTTTCCTTCGCCTTCGGCCCGTTCTCCGGAATGCTGTTCGCGGGCTTCGTATCCGTGAAGACCTCCGACACCGGGAGCGTCGTGGCCGAGCATAACACCGACCCCGCCAACCCCTTCACCGGAGACAGGTACAACAACGGTCGCGCCTCCAACACGGGGGCCGGTGGTCCCCTCTTCGGCCTGCAGGGGGACTACGGGTTCGGATCGGAGACGTGGAAGGCCAACCTGATGTTCTCCTACGCCCTAAGGGTGCTATCAAACGGGAACGGTGTAAGCAGGGCGGTTCGGTACCAGACGTCATGGGACGGAACGGTCTCAACCTCCAACCCCGTACTTACCACGGTTGATACCCTGCTACAGGAGTTCTCCTACGGTGCGATGAGGCACGACATCAACCTCTACCTGCGGAACAGGTACGCCTTAGGTGAGCGTGTCCTCTTCGGTGCAGGGCTCGGCATCTACTTAGGACTGTCCTCCGACAGGTACGACTACACGAGGGTGTTGAACAAGAGCTACGCCTTCAGCGATGCCAACGGTAACGGGAGCGTAGACGGGGCCGATTACAAGACTACCACGTACACCCAGAGGTCCTTTAAGCGCGACATATCGCAGACCATCTTCGCGTACTACCTCCCCGTTGGCCTTGAGATAGCCCCCGTTGAGGCGTGGAGCAACTTCAGGGTACGCTTCGGTGGTATGTACAGCCGTACGTCATGGACGACGAAGACGAGGGATTACGACCACTCGGCCGAGAGCAAGAGCAGGACGGAGACGGCCTTTGGCACGACCGAAACCTACAACGATATAACCGTACCCGGTGAGAACGTCTCCATAACCAGATTAGGGGCCTCATCCACCCAGTTCATGTACGGTGCCTCCTGGACGGTGGCCGACAGGGTGATCATAGACTTCACAGGGTTCGGATACGGCCTCTTTACACCTTCAATGTGGAACGTCTCCGTCATACTGAAGTACTGAAAAAGAGGGGGGCGTACGCCCCCCCTTACGCCATAGGAAGACGTAAGAGGACCCTCTGCTCGTTCCTCGTGGGGTCAAAGGATAGGTCAGATTCCATGCGCTCGTAGGCCTCGTCAAAGTCCTCAAAGACCTTCTTTATTGAGCCGAGGGAGGGACTCTCGTAGTACCGGTAGAGGTAGGTCGCCATGGCCTGCGCGAGGGAGGCTCCAAGGAGGAAGTAGGAGACGGGTTCCCTGCCCAAAGACAGGAGGTAGCTGTTCTCGTAGAAGTTGTACAGCCTTATGTCGCACTCGCACTTATCCCCAACCTTCAGGTCCTCAACTCTAAAGACCCCGAAGCCGAAGTAGTTTCCTATCTCTACGAGCTTCACGAAGTAATCCTCCCGGGATTGGGCTCCCTCTAAGAGTATCTTCCCTATGGGGCTACGGGCTATGGACACGTAGGTGAAGAAGACGCAGTTAAAACCGGCGAGGGTCAGGGTGTAGCGTGCCATCTCCGGGTCCGACATCTCCGCTACCTTCATGTTGGCGTAGGCGTAGTACTCACCGGGTAGCTGGGATATCCAGACCTTCTTTATGTCCGTGAAGGTGGATTCTAAGGATATTATGCCGGAGTCGTCCGGCTCCGGTATCATGGGGATGAGCCGCTCCATCGTCTTCCCCCTCTCCTCCGCCCCCTCAACCGGGTAGAAGACTACCCTGCCGTAATCCGGGTGGGGCATACTTACCCTCTTTCCCGTTGTGCTAACCTCCATCTTGCATATAGGGTCTCCCGCCCCTATGCAGGAGGTCTCCTCCACGAGTATCTCACCCGGTTCGGCGTCAAGGGCCGCCTCAAGGAGACCGGCAACGAACCCTCTTTCGGCGTCGCACACGGGGAGGTCCGAGAAGGACCTGAGCACCTTTATGGAGGTGTGGGCGTGGGTGGAGGCTAAGAGGTATATCCTGTCCGTTCCCTTTATATCAAGTACCCCCAGGCCTCTACTTTTGAAGTAGTCCATACCGAAGGCGTAGGTCTCGGAGGCGTTCAGACCGTACCTCTCCTTTACCTTACGGAAGAGCCTGTAGTGCGCGAACTCCGAGGCTCTGTAAAGGACCTCTCTCCCATTTTCCTCACCGAGCGCCAGCCTTACTCCCTTGGCGAAGAAGTGGTTGAATACGTTGCAATGGTACGTAACCGGTATCCCCTCAACCAGCATCCTCCCCGTGGGGGGATCGTACCTCAAGAGGTCAACGCTGCTCTTGACTTCTATCCTGCTCATAGTCAAGGGTAATTCCAAAGCTGGAGGAGAAGTCCTCCATGAACCCTCTTATATCGGGATTCCGAACCACCATCCGGTGGAGAAGCATCTTCCCCATCTTCGGAGGGACGTTAGCCGGTATGCGGGATAGGGCCATACTCAGAGCGCGGTCGTACTCGCTCAGGTATCTCTCCACGGTCTCCACCACCTCCTCGGGCCCGAGGGAGAGCATCCTTGTACCATCAAATACGGAAAAGGTGCCTTCCCCGGTCCTCCATATAACGTACCGGCAGCATCGGGTTCCGGCTATACCGTTCAGGACGTCCTCAGGAACATCCTTCGCGGATTTAAGGTACCGGAGAGCAAACACCAGCTTACGGGCATCCTTGGTTACCACCCACACCCTACCCTCATCCAGGTCAAAGCGGGCTATGGCGTACAGGGGTAGTACGAAGGCTACGGAACCGTCATACCTGTTCGCTATCCGCGTTACTCTGTCCATCGTCCTCTTTACAGGTTGGATGGTGTGGAAGAAACCGTACGGATCTTCCTTACTACCGGATACGTAGAAAACCGAGAAGCCTAAGGCGTTGAGCTCGGCCGCCACTTCCCGTTTGAGCGCCTCTTCCTCCAGAGCGGAGTCTCCACCGTAGGGTATATGGAACATGGAGGCTACCTCCTCGGGAGGGTACCTCGTAGGCTCGGCTTCCAGCTCCCACCCGAAGTCCCTGACGATCTCCTCCGTCAGGGTTATCGTCTCTATGGCGTACGCCTTTATATGCTCCACGTACCTATCCCCGTACGTTTCAAGGGCGTACGCGAACGCGTCCCCGAAGAGGTGGCTCTCCGCCTCCTCTTCCGATAGGAGCCCCTCCCACCATCGCCTCTTTATGAGAAAGCTCTCCGCATACACCGGCTCGCCTTCAAGGTAGTAGGCGGTCAGCACGGGATCCTCAAAGACCTTTCTACGATACACCACCACACCGCTGAAGTTGTCGTCTATGTTGAACGTAGCCATCATCGTCTTATACTTTTTACGCATCGTCAGGGTGGTATTATAAAACCGTACCGCAGGATGATTGGAGGAATATAATCAGCCCTCCAGTTTTATTCCAAATTTGGCATAAAATTCCCTTTTGAAATCGTCGGGTGTAGGGTACCTTCGGAGCATTCGCAGTACGTGTATTTTCCTCAGACTCTTGGGCATATTCGTAGGCATCCGGGATACGGCCTTATCAATCAGGCTTCTGAACCTATCAAAGTACCCGGAGCAGAGCTCTATGAACTCCTCTATCCTCATACGCCCTCTGTGGCATTTACCGAATACTACGATCCTATCCCCCTCCCTCCACGCGAAGCTCGTGCCGTACTCCGTGGATAGGGAAGTTAGGATATCCTCCGACACCTCCTCCGCTTCCTCCATGTACCTGAGAGCGTAAGCCACCTTTTTGGCATCGGACGTTATACCCCAAACCTCATCCTTCCCCCATCCGAACCTGAGCAGGGCGAAGAGTGGGAAGATCGCGGCCACGGTGCCGTGTATAGCCTTTAACTCTTCTTTAAAGTTTTCAAATTCGCTGCGGAACGTCCCGGAAAATTCCCCAAGGGTAGATAGGAAGGCGCTGTTGTCCTCGCCGGGTACGTACAGGACGAAGAATCCCAGAGCCCGGGCTCTAAGCACAGCATCCGGCGTTTCCCTCCGTTGTTTTCCTTCGTCTTCAGTAGGTGCAACCGACCTATTTATCAGGGATAGTACTACGCTGTGTGAAATCCTTGCCGAAGTATCAGGGGTACCCTCTTTCTTCTCGGTCCGTTTCCTGCGTACGATGTCCAATCCGAACATCCTCTCCAGTTCGTACTCTTCCATAGGATACACTTCTGGAGAGACTTCCCATCCGTTTATCCCCGCGATCTCCAGAGCTTTGCGCATGACCTCTTTGGCATGGGATATAAGGTTATCAAGGTAATCTTCGCCGTACCGTTCGGCCGCGTACCTGAAGAGGTTATCCGTGTCCGATGCCAGAGATACCTCGCTGTCGTTCAGGATCCCTTCCCACCACATTCTCTTTACAACGAAGCTCGTGGCGTGCAGTAATTTTCCCCTATAGAAGTACGCTGTGATGAGAGGGTCCCCGAAGGTGCTCCGTTTGATCAGAAGTACCCCACTCCTGCCTGCGGAAACTAAATCCTCAATTACGCTCCTAATATTGTCCGTTGCCTTCATCGTTCGTAAATACTACGGCCGAAAATATTCACCGTGATGGAGACTCTTCTACCCGACGACGAGTAATATCGTTTCGTTTTACGGTTAGCCCTTAATTCGTCATACAGCATAAATTTACAACCGCCCTTTTACTTCACAAAAACGCAAAATATCCCTACAACCCGTCAGGCCCGGGACATCTCCACGGCCATCTTCGCACCTTCGGACATGCTCTGGGCCGTCTTCAGGGGTAGTCCGGACTCCGCCAACATCCTACGTCCGATCTCCTCGTTGGTCCCGGTTAGTCTTACGACGACTGGGACCCTGACGTCCATGGTCTTAAAGGCCTCTATAAGGCCAGCGGCTATATCGTCGCACCGGGTTATGCCACCGAAGATGTTTATAAAGACCACCTTAACGTTGGGATCCCTCAGGATTATATCCATGGCCTTCTTGACCTTCTCCGGGTTGGAGGAGCCTCCCACGTCAAGGAAGTTGGCCGGCTCGCCACCCCAGTACTTTATGACGTCCATCGTGGCCATGGCCAGACCGGCGCCGTTCACCATACACCCTATGTTCCCGTCTAACTTTACGAAAGAGAGTCCGGCCTCTTTCGCCTCCTCCTCCTCGGGGTTGACGTAGTCCGTGTCCTTGTACTGGAGGAGGTCCGGATGGCGGAACAGGGCGTTGTCGTCCAGGATTATCTTGGCATCAACCGCCACCAGGTCCCCTTCGGATGTGACCACCAGGGGGTTGATCTCGGCCAGCTGGGCGTCGGTTTTAAAGTACGCCTCGGAGAGCTTCTGGTATATTCCTGCGGCCTTAAGGGCCAGTTTGTTGTCGTCAAAGACCGAAAAGGCGAGCTCCCTCGCCTCGTAGGGTTTGAGGGGCTCGGTGATGTACCTCTTTACGATGGCCTCGGGCTTAGTTCTGGCTATCTCCTCTATATCAACCCCACCCTCCTTAGAAGTTATAAAGACGGCTTTGGAAGTGCGCCTATCAAGGGTAACGCTAACGTAGTACTCCTTTGCTATATCTACGGCTTCGGTTATGAGGACCTTCTTTACCTTTATGCCCTTTATGGCTAGGTTCAGGATGTCCTCTGCCTTCTTAACGGCCTCGTCGTAGTCTTTGGCGAGTTTAACACCGCCAGCCTTACCGCGGCCGCCGACGGGTACCTGCGCCTTTATTACGACTGGGTAGCTGGCCTCTTTGAGTATCTCCTTCGCCTCCTCAAGGGTGCGGGCGAGTTTCCCTGTCTGGGTTGGGATGCCGAACTTCTTAAAGACCTCCTTGGATGCCCACTCAAGCAGCTTCATAGGTGGGTATTTTACTGGTGCGAGTACCGTGGGGAGGAGCACTCAACGATAATGTAGGGGTTGGCTACAGGTGAAGTAAGTATGTGGCCTAAGGTACTGCGGTGTGGAGAATTGGAGGAAGCCGGATTAGGTTAGATGTTCCTTAAAACCGCTCTAATGTACGGTATTGTTCTACTGGAAGAGCCCTCAAATGGGGTGTGGTATCACTTTGGGCATAAAATACGAGAAAGTAGTACCAACATCTGGGGGTGAATGTATCGGCGGACAATGAGGATCGGCGGTATCACTATGGGTACGAATCCCGTAGAAGTGGTACCGGTTATCATCCTACTATAACAACACCAAACCGAATATCAGAGAGAGCATGGGGGGGCGCCTTAAATCGTACGCCCCCTTTACTTCAGGAGACCTGAAGGGACCGGATAATTCCCTCGTAGCCCTCCTTCTCAAGTTGAAGCGAGAGCTCGTAGCCGCCGCTCATCACCACCCTGCCGTCCACCATCACATGCACCTTGTCCGGCTTTACGTAGTTCAGGATCCTCTGGTAGTGGGTTATAAGGAGCATGGATAGGTCCGGGTTCTCCTCTTTAGCTTTCATAAGGGCCCCACCTACTATCCTGACGGCGTCTATGTCCAGACCGGAGTCTATCTCGTCTAAAACGGCGAGCCTCGGCCTAAGGGTCAGGAGCTGGGCTACCTCCGACCTCTTCTTCTCTCCCCCGGAGAACCCCACGTTCAGCTCGCGGTCTATGAAGTCCCCTATACCTAAGGTCTCGTAGTACGACCGCAGGAGCCTGCGGAATTCAACCGGACTCATATCCCACCCGATGGACTGGGCGGCCTTCCACATCATCTGCGAGACCCTGACCCCCTCTATCTCGTACGGGTACTGGAAGGCTAAGAATATACCCTTCTTCGCCCTCTCGTCCGGAGAGAGGTCAAGGATGCTTTCCCCCTCAAATAGGATGTCCCCTTCAACGACCTCGTAGTCGGGATGGCCCATCAGGACCAGAGCGAGGGTACTCTTACCGGAGCCGTTCGGACCCATTATGGCGTGTATCTCCCCCTTGCCTATCGTCAGGTTCACACCTTTCAGGATGAGCGTGTCCTCCACCTTTACCTTAAGGTTCCTTATCTCTAAAAGCGCCATAGGTGGCTATTATAGGGCCGAATCCTGACCCAAGAGGTCGGGTTTAATGCTCCTTCGTCGCAGAGCGACGGACGGAAAGAGAGTTCGGGGGTATAATACCCGACAATGAGGAGGTTAGGTCTGATAGCTCTCGTTTCTACCGTTCTTGCCATGGGGTGCGCTACGAGTCGGGATGCCAAGAAGTTTGAGAAGAGGCTAACACGGTTGGAGAAGGAGGTGAATAGACTGCGCACGGAGGTATCCGAGGCGAAGGGAGAGGTATCCTCGGCGGTCGGAAAGGTCAAAGCCCTTGAGGAGAACTACCGCATACTTCTGAAGGAGCTTGAGAACCTGAAGAGAAACAAAAAAAGGAAGAGGTGAGCCATGGCCGAGGTAATAGGCGTCTGGATAGCAGCCTTCCTTACGCTGGCCATCCTATCGCTTATAGTGAAGGAGAACCCGGTGTACAGGTTCGCGGAGCATATCTTCGTGGGCGTCTCCGCGGGATACGGCCTCATCAACGTCTTCAACCAGGCTATATGGCCACAGATCGCCCAGGGCATACGGGACAGCAAGTACGTCGTTTTTAATCTCGGAACCTTCAACTTCATGGGGCATCAGGTACCCTTCTTCACCCTCGGTCAGATCGTGGTGATCGTAGGGGCTATTTTAGGTCTTATGATCCTAACCAAGCTGGAGATATTCGGGTACGTGGCCCCGAACCTCCGCTGGCTCTCCCTCTATCCTCTCGCCGTCACCATCGGTATCTACACGGGTATAAACCTTACGGCCTCCTTTCAGGGAGTCATATTTCCCCAGATAAAGGCCACCTTCCTCCCACTCTGGACAGACAGCGCCTTCGTAACCTTCTCCAACTGGGTCTTCATAATAGGTGTGATCACGACCATCCTCTACTTCTTCTTCTCCGTTGAGCAGAAGGGAATAATGAAGCCGATAGTGAATATCGGCATAGTCTTCATAATGGTAGCCTTCGGGGCTTCCTTCGGATACACGGTTATGGGCCGTATATCCCTGCTCTTAGGTAGGATATACTTCCTGCTTCACAGCTGGCTGCACGTGATATGATGGAATGACACAGGCGTACTATCTCATATCCGTTTCTCATAGGGAACATTTAGAGTCCTGTTTGGAGTACGGATGGGCCGGATTTACCAACAGTCAAAACGGCTTTTGGGCTTTTTTAGATATTGAAGTCGGAGATTACGTTTCTTTTCTATATGGAGCAAATATCTTCAATCTTTATAAGGTTATAGGTAAATTTGCATATAAAGGAGCGGAAGATTTACCCCCATGGCCACCTATACGTTTTCGTGAGAGCGGCAAGATATATTACTTTCCGTTTCGTCTGAAACTCTATAAAATTAGGGATCTAAAGGAATCCCTAATACGCCCAGAATTCGCATTTGTAGCCCAAAACCTCTTACTTCGTGGAGGATATAGAAAGACACATTTCCAGTCAGATAGTACAAGTCTATCTATTGTATCCCAGATGGGGACTTTTTCCCCAAAAGAACCCCTCGTTGATGGTTTTGAAGGTGAGACGTTTATACCCAGAATAACGTTTGATAAAGCCGAAGTTCAGCATCCACAAATACACCTATTCAACGAAAAAATACTTCAATCGTTAATTAAGAAGAAAATAGTGGATATTATGAAAGAAATTTTGGGTCGTCTGGGGTCTAACAACGATCCAGAAGATTACGAGTTTCTTTCGGAAAAAGCACTTACAAGAGGGTTTGTGGATATATTTGCTAAATTACGTAACCCAGCGGGAAGATCTGAAGCTGTTATTGTAGAGGTTAAAAAAGATAATATAAATAACAAAAGTGTGCAACAAATACAGGAGTATCTTGAAGAGCTAGGCGAAGACGCTATAGGCGGGATACTCGTTGGTAAGAACTTCCGTGGTAAGCTTAGTCCTCCTGAAAATATAATTTTTGTCTCATATTCTTTCAAAGATTTACCTTCCGATGATACTTACGACTATAGAGCTCTTTTAGAGAGCCTGCATTTAGAAATCCTACCATGAGACCCTGCGTCCTTAAGTTCGGTGGCTCCTCCGTGGCCACGCCGGAGAGGATCCGGGCGGTGGCTAACATAGTGAAGGGTAAGCGGGAGAGGTGCGCACCTGTGGTAGTCGTCTCTGCCATGGGGAAGACGACGGACGATCTCCTGAATCTGGCCTACAGTATATCAAAGAGGCCTCCGCCCCGGGAGTTAGACATGCTACTGACCGTCGGCGAGCGCGTATCTATGGCACTCCTGTCTATGGCCCTGCACGATCTGGGGCTTGAGGCCATATCCTTCACGGGGTCGCAGGTGGGTATAATCACGGAGGACCGCTTCAACAGGGCGAGGGTGCTTGAGATAAAGCTCTACCGCATAACGGACGCCCTTAAAGAGGGGAAGGTCCCCGTAGTGGCCGGGTTTCAGGGCGTAAGCATCAGTAAGGAGATAACCACCCTCGGCAGGGGAGGGAGCGACCTCACGGCCGTAGCGCTGGCCATATCCTTGGGCAAGGTACCCTGTGAGATTTACACGGACGTTCCCGGCATCTTCGCCCTTGATCCGAGGAGATTTCCCGACGCCCGGAGGTACGATAGGATGGACTACACTATCCTATCCGAGATGGCCTCCTCCGGCGCCCGGGTGATGCACTCCCGGGCCGTTAATCTGGCCGCCAAGTACGACCTTCCCTTCCTTATACTCTCCTCCTACGAGCCCGAAAAGGGAGGTACGTTAGTGGAGAAGAGGGAGCACCTTGAGAGTCCCGGTGTTAGGGCTATCACCACCATGGCAGTGGTGATGTTTGACGTTGAGGGTAGAGAGGGTATCCCCCTGTTGGCTAAGATGGTTGAGGCCGTCAGGGTCCTGAACTTCTCCCACGACGCGACGGGCAGGCACCTCGTTCTCTTCGTACCCGTGGAAGAGCGGGAGCGGGCTCTGGAGACCCTCTCGGACTTGGGGGTTAGGTTCGCCCTGAGGGAAAACCTGTCCATGGTGTGTATCGTGGGGTGGGGGGTGAGCGCTCCGGAGATAATGGACACCATCTTTTCCGTAGTCGGCTGGGAGCACATCTTCATGATGGGGGCATCCGATACGAAGGTTTGCATCGCCGTAGAGAGAGAGAGGGAGGAGGC
>CAYYQD010000006.1:38243-42320 GCA_964473735.1 uncultured bacterium | reverse complement strand
TCAACCTTTGACCTCCTGTTGGAGGGGCCGGAGGGGAGAGTGCCGGGAGAGATAAAGAGCGCCGTCTTCTACTTCCCGTCGGACGGGAGCGCCCGCTACCCGGACACCGTAACCCTCCGTGGGAGAAGGCACATAGAGGAGCTGGGAAGGGAGGGAGGGATCCTGCTCTTCGTGGCCGCCCACCCCTTAGCGAAGGTCTTTAAACCCTGCTCCCTTGACCCCAAGATCCCGGGGCTACTGTCAGGGTTCGGGGGGAGGATCGTGGCCGTAAAGATGGCCCTAACCGACAACGGGGAGGTTATCCTTATGGATGGGAACCTACCTTACGCGGTGTAATGGCTACGGCCTCGCCCCGAGATTCTTCAGGTACTCCGCCACCTCGTATCCCCCGGAGCGTATGGACAGGGCTAAAGGGGTGTATCCGGCCCTGTTCGGCACGTTTAAGAATATCCCGGCTCCCCTCCTTATCAGCACCTTCACCACGCCTATATGGGGGTAAAGGGCGGCGTAGTGGAGCAGGCTGTTTCCCCATCTGTCCGTCCTTACCGTCAGTGAGGGGTCGGCCTCAAGGATGGCCTCAAGGTGTCCTATCCACGTGGGGTCCAGTGGGCCCGACTCGTGGGCTAAGGTGATGATCCTCCAAAGCAACTGGAAAGTGGGCCTTATCCTACCCTCTCTGAGGGCCTCGTAGAAGAGCGCCGGAGCCTCCCGTATGACCTTAACTATCCCTTTATCCGATAGGTCAGGGAGTACCCTCCTGAGCAGGTCATACTGTTCGTCCCGGAGGAGATAATCCACCCTCCTGGCCAGTTCTTCGGTAGGTATAGCCCTCGCGATAACCTCCCTGACTTCCCCGTCGCACACCTTAATGAGGGACAGAGCTAGGTCCACAGGCAGGTGAGGGGCAACCCTATCCACTCCGTAGAGCACCACGACCTTACACATAACATCGTCATCATCCACCCTTCGCAGGACGGACACGACCTCTTCGGGGGATAGGTGGGACAGTATCCTACCCAGCGCCTCATCGTCGTCGCTCTTCCCGGCTATGGAAGGAAGATGGTAGATTACGGACTTCAGGGTGTCCCCGTCCATCTCCGCCCGCGATAGGAGGGCCAGAGCTTTCCTATCCCCTTTTCTGGCCCGATGCAGAAGCATCTCCACCATCCACCCCGGCAGGGACACTCTATCGGGGAGTTCTAACTCCTTCCCCAACAGTACCCCGACGGCTATCCGTAGGTCCCCCACCGCCTCGTCGGGCAGGTCTTCCATAAGGGCGAAGATAGCCTCAAGTTGATTCTCTTCAGTACCCCTTATACCCCTCACGGCGTCGGATACGAGGGAGCGCACCTCCTCCCGGTTTAGACGCTTAACGCTCCTGACTACCCCCTCCCATAGAGGGCCCCCTCCGGAGATGAGGAGGTTGGGGTTCCGTTTTAGGATGACGGGTAGCGCCACCTTAATCTCATCGTAGGTTAGCCCGCGCGAGGGAAAGGTCTTTAAAAGGGCCCCCTCTATCCACTTCAGGTCGGCGTTATCCGTACGCTCGGAACCTGCCAAAAGCAGGAGTATAGCGTTATCAAGCCTGCAGAATTGTAAGGCAAAGTCCAGAGGTGAAAAACCCCTGCTATCCTTCGTGCTAACGTTCAGGGTGGGCAGTCTGGTAAGGATATAGGCCAGAGTGTCAAACCTCCCCACCGCAGCGTAATGTACTATCGTCTCCCCGTACTCGGTCAGGGCCTCCGGATAGGCACCGTTCTCCAGCAGGATGGATACGGTGGTCGGGTCCCCTCCCATGGCCGCGAGATGTAGGGAGGTCTCCCCCATTGAGTTGGTCCAGTTCACCATTCTCTCCGGATAGGGTGCCTTCCCGAGTATGGCTCTAACCACACTGTTTCTTCCGAAGAGTGCAGCGTAGTGAAGCGCGGCGTTGCCGTTGTTGTCCCGGCTGTACGTATTCACATCCTCGCTCACTATCCTCGCCTCCAGGTTCTTCAACTTCTCCGGCTTCCCTTCCCTTAGGACCCTATAGACGGAGAGCATAGACACTCGCTCTGGCTCCGGTGGGATAAAACGGGTAAGCACGTCGGGATTTTAAGGACGACCTTCCCCAGTATAATCTCCGGCCATGACCTTCAGGTTCAGGGTGATAGTTATGCCCCGGAGGGACCTACTGGATCCGCAGGGAAGGGCCGTAGCCACGGTCCTTAGGGATATGGGTATGGAGGTGGGTGAGGTCAGAATAGGTAAGAGCGTTGAGGTGGAGGTTGAGGCTAAAAGCGAGGAGGAGGCGATGGAGATGGTAAAAAAGATGGCCGAAGAGGTGCTATCCAACCCTATAATAGAGGACTACACGGTTCAGAGGCTATGAGCTACGACCTCGTGAATGTCCTTGTTCCCATAGTTCTCGTGGCCGTTTTGATATACCTGATATACCGCTACGGCACGCAGGAGGTCTTGGTGGAGAAGGGAGGGGACATACGTACCGCCCGGAAGTTCATCCTAACACCGCAGCTTGTGGCGGGAAGCATAGTCTCCGTCGTAGTTGCCCTCGCCTTCCTGTCGGTCAAAGTGGTCCCCCAGGGGAACGCCGGTGTAAAGTTCAACAGCCTGTTTAAAACCTACAGCATAGTGCATGAGGGCACCGTATTCATAATGCCCATATTTGAGAGTGTGTATCTGTACGACCTGCGCGTTCGCGAGGTCACGGTGAGTCCGGTCAAGAAGAGGAAGGGAGAGGGTACGGTCTGGGGAACGAGTAGCGACGGAATCACCGTTGGCGTTGAGGCCACGATGTGGTACAAGTTAGTTCCCGAGAACCTGATGACGGTGCACAGGAACTTCGGTCCCGACTACGAGGAAAAGTTCATACGTCCCACCTTCGTTGGTGCCATAAAGTACATAATCTCAAAGTACTCGGCCGAGCAGCTGGTGTCCTTCAGCAAGAACAGGGTAGAGTACGACCTGAAGGACTACATCAAGAAGAAGATAGAGCCCATGGGTTTCCTGTTCGTGGATGCCGTTATAAGGGATATAAAGCTCTCCCCCGACTACGAGAAGGCGCTGGAGGACCGCAGAATAGCCGAGCAGGAGGCCCTGAAGATGAAGTACGCCATAAAGCAGGAGAGCCTGAAGGTTGAGAAGATGATGGTGGAGGCCCGGGGAAAGGCGAAAGCCTTAGAGGTGATAGGCGAGGTGATACGGAGGAACCCCAAGATACTGACCTACATGTACATAGACAAGTTGGGGAATAAGATAAAGGTGCTGGTAACGGACCAGAAGAACATCCTCAATCTGGACAAGATAGAGAAGTGAAGGAACTGTATCCAATAAAGCGTAGCAACAACCAGTTAGGCGCATCACCCGACCTTAAAATTATCGGGAAGTGAGGGTAAAAGGTCCCGCTAAAAGGATTAAATGGAAATACACCCAGATGGTTTCCGTTCCGAAGGAATGGAGAGTATGGCTATGGGACGAGGGAGAGAAGGCACCCCTTGAGAAGATCATCTACAGGATTTTGACTTATGGAAGGTTTGAGGATATAAGGAGGGTCTACAAGATGTATCCGAAGGAGACCTACGAGTTAGCCTTCCGTTACCCCGATATAAAAAGAGGAGTGCGATTCTGGATAAAGGTCTGGCACGATGAAGGTGAAGATTGACGAAGAGATGTTTAACAGGATGAAAAATCTTGCGGGTGAAATAAGCGGAGGTTTTAAATCGTTCTATCTGGCCGGAGGCACGGCAATAATGTTCAAATATCGGCATAGAATGAGTGCGACTCTGGATTTATTCAGATACCGGGAGTTTTCAAAGAGAAGAATACTAAAAAAGTAATAAAAATGTTCCCCGTGGAGAGTATTGAGGAAGGGGTAGATGATATTAACTTCACCATAAACGGCATCAAAGTTTCCTTCGTATATTTTCCCTTCAAAAATATTAGACGCATAGGCAGAATAGAGGGGATACGGATAGCCCACGATTACGACCTCCTTTTGAACAAGATTTATGTGGCGTGGAGGAGAATAGATCCAAAAGACCCTTATGACTTCGTTTATCTTTATAATCATGGCGAAGT
>CAYYQD010000006.1:34724-38143 GCA_964473735.1 uncultured bacterium | reverse complement strand
AGGACATGAAAGACCGTATAGAAAAAATAAAGCGGGACTTTATAAAGTGGGTTATACACCGGTAGAAGGCTCGGGGTTCGTTCCCACTTGGAATCTCCGTGGGCAGGGGGAAGGGAATGAAAACAGGGAAAATCTGGGGGATGTGGATTTGTACGGACCTGTCGGCAATATCAGGTACAACCTTTTGCGGTATATCCTTACACTCCGGATGCGCTATACCGCCCTTTGCGGTATCAGGATCCGCCGTCTCCAGTTTCCTCCTCAAGGGACGAGTAGTACGCCCTGTAGCCTCTTCTACGGAAGGCTCTGGCTACCTGACGACTCAACCGCCCACGACGGCATACGAAGACGTAGGTACGATCCCTCGGTAGATCTCTCTCCATCACCTCGGCGAAGTTCTCCGGGGATACGAAGATCCTCTCAACCTCTCCCTCCACCTCTCCGGTAAATCTCAGGGGGTCCGCCTCATCGTACTCCCGGGTTATATCAAGGAGAACCGTACTTTCCACGGCCTCCTCTATGGCCCCTAACACCTTTTCCTCCTCGGCCTTTACCTCCCATAGGCGGGTCCGTACGGGTGAAGAGGTCGCTACGGCACAGAACTCCGGTATGGAGGCGGATAGGTCGTATATTCCGAGGTCCCGGGCTCTGGCTATGATCTCCTCCTTATCAAAGGACACCACGGGGCGCAGAACGGGTATCCTCACGGCCTCCTCTATGACGCGCAGGTTCGGTAGAGTCTGCGTGGAGACCTGCCCCACGGACTCCCCGGTGACCAGGGCGTCGGCCCTGATGTTCCTCGCCAGGATCTCCCCCACCCTGTACATCACCCTCTTCAGGACTATCAAACGTAGGTCTTTCTTTACCGAGAACAGGGCGGTCAGTACGGGAGAGAAATCCACAACGTAGAACCTTGGCCTGTATCCGAATATCCAGTCGGAGTACAGCTTCCGCAGTATGGCGTGGGTCCCTCTGACGTGCTCCTCCCCACCTAAGTCGTAGAGGACGAAGTGGAGCTTTATGCCCCTCTTGAGAGAGTACCACGCTGCTACGGGAGAATCAAATCCACCCGAGATCAAAGATAGGGCCTTTGACTGCACCCCCACGGGTAAGCCCCCCGGCCCCTTCTCCCAGCGGTGATGGACGTAGGAGACCTCTCCCCTTATCTCAACGTTTATCTGGAGGTCCGGAGAGGTAAGATTCACCCCGGAGGCGTAAGGGTAAAGGGCCGCCCCCAGCTCCCTCTCCAGCCACTGGGAGGATATACCTTTGTCCCTCACCTTCACCCTGACGGCGAAGGTCTTGCCTTTGAGGTCCCCGGCGAGGTGCTCAACTAACCTCCGTTTCAGGTCCTCAACACCGGTAAAGGGCCACCTGACCGCCCGCGCAAAGGCCGAAACCCCAAAGACCCTACGGAGTACGTGGGATATGTCCTCCTCCGTCTCCACATAGACCCTATCCCGGTCCCTCCTGACCTCCCCCTCAACGCCGTACCTCTCCATAGCCTCCCTCACGTTGGAGGCGAGACGGTATATGAACTGCCGCTTTACACCCTCGGACTTCGTGAATATCTCCGAGGAGTACCTTATCAGATACACGCCGGCAATTGTAAAGATGCGAAGTTTATCCCTTAGAATGCCTCTCCCCATGCTCCGGAACGTCCTCTACCTCTTCTCTGGCAACGCCCTCTCCGCCCTCCTCAACCTCCTTATGGGTTATCTCATCCTCCGTTATCTCTCCGCCGAGGAGTACGGAAGGTACGGGGTCGTGGTGGATTTCATGAACATGCTCGCTCTGATGTTAGGCTCCTTCTTCGTGAACGCCCTTCAGAGGTACGTAGCGCTCTATCGCGCCGGTGGGAAAGACGGAAAAGTGGCCGGGATCCTGCGTGTGGCCCTTATCTACGCCGTCGTGGTCTCCTCCTTCGTTACCCTTCCCTCCCTCCTGATGCCGGGGAAGATCGCAGCGGTCTTCCTGAGGGACGTGGCCTACGCGCCGTTCGTCAGGCTCTACGCCCTGGCCGTACCCTTCGTAATACTCTCGGCCTACCTATCCTCCTTCATGAAGGGAATGGGCATGTTCGCCCGGGTGGGCCTGTTTGACCTGAGCATGCCCACGGTGGTGAGGGCAGCCGTTCTGACTCTGGGCCTCCCGACGTTTCCCGGGTACGGCCCCGAAGTGGCCACCCTATCCAGCGTATTCAAGTTCGTATCAAACTTCCTGTTGAACACCTTGGCGTCGTGGAGGACCACCCTCCGCTACCTGCGCGTCCGGGATAGGGAGTACGCCCTGGGCGAGTGGATACGGTACAGCCTGTTCGTATGGGGAAGGTACGCCCTCTCTGTACTCTCGTCCAACGTCAAGAGCGTAATAGTTGGCTCCCTGAAAGGGGCTACCGCCGGGGGAGTATTCAAGGTGGCCTTCCTGCTGCTCTCCCCTGTGTATATGCTGGAGACCTCTCTGGTAAGCGTCCTCTTCACCCGGATCTCCGGGGAGATAGGGAAGGGAAAAGACGTGACCTCTAAGGTGCGCACCTACGCGGCCTACATATCCTTCGCGGAGCTCCTACTGGGCACACTTCTGGTTCTGATAGGTCCCACCGTCCTATCGTTCTTCGGTAAGGGATACGAGGCCGCCTCACCCCTTTTGGCCGTTATCCTCATGGCCTACGTACTAAACGCCACCTCCTCCGTCCATAAAGTGTTCCTCCTCGCCGCGGGTAGGAGCGACCTCATCCTCCTGATCCACGGCGTAAGCGCCGCCGTCTCTCTGGGTGGCGGTATCCTGATGGTAAAGCTCTTCGGTACCGTGGGAGGGGCTTACGCCTTCGTCGCGGAGGTGGTAGCTGGGACCTTCACCGCCTTCCTCCTGTACTGGAGATTTACAGGCAAGCCTCCGTTAGATAAAAAAACGGCGGCCTTAGGCACCCTCACCTTGGCCGCCGCCTTGATCCTCTTACTCCTTAGAGGAGCGTAGCCTTTACGGTCTTCTCCGGGACGCCGGCCAGAGCGATGGATACGGGGCAGTTGTCCTTAGCCGTCTCGGCGTACTTCGCGAAGGTCTCGGCGTCTATGCCGGGGACCTTCCCCTCAACCTCAAGGTCTATACGGGTCAGGCGCGGCCCCTCCTCCTTCAGCTCAAGTGAGACCGTGGCCCTCGTACGGAGCTCCTCGGGCTTAAAGCCGTCCTTCTCCAGTATGGCGGATAGGAACATGGTGAAGCATCCGGCGTGGGCGGCTGCTATGAGCTCCTCGGGGTTCGTTCCCTCCCCGCTCTCAAACCGGGAGGCGAAGGAGTACTCCCCCTCAAACACTCCCCTACCTACGACCATCTTACCGTGGCCGTCCTTGAGGCCGCCCTTCCATACTGCCTCTGAAGTTCTCTTTATAGCCATGTCTTACCTCCTTTTCCTGACTTAT
>CAYYQD010000006.1:3061-34624 GCA_964473735.1 uncultured bacterium | reverse complement strand
CCGCGAGGTCACTCCAGAATTCCCGTCAGGAAGAGGAACCCCAGATTGATACCTAACGTCGCGTTCCCCTTCAGGGTGGTGGTGGTCGTTACGGTCTGGCCTAAGACCGTAGTCTCCTCCGTACGGGATAGGGCGGGGACGTAGTCCAGAGATACCCCTCCACCTACGCCCAGGGGCCCCAGCTTAACGTACCCTTTGCCGAAGAGACCTATGCCTATACCTCCGTAGGTCTCGCTGTCCCCTCCGTCCTTGTTGGTGAAGGTCATGGAGTTATAGGAGGGGGCGACCCCTATTAGCAGGGTAAGGGGAACGACGTCCATCCTGTAGGATACGGGGACACTTATCCGCACGAGGGTGGAGTTCCACTCGGACGTAACCTTAAACCCGCCAACGGTCCCTTCACTCTTACCGGAGCCCGTGTAAAAGGCCATCCCTACGCCGAGGAGGACGGGAGCGGGGGCCAAGTTCACCCCTCCGGACAGAGCCATGCCGAACAGGTTGGCCTTGCCCGTGTAGTCGTACGTGCTTTCGCTGGCGTCTCCGTTCATCTCGGAGCGCACATAGACGGACCCGTGGGAGAAAAGTCCCATACCGGCGTTCCCCTCCACGTAAAAGCCTATCGCGTACGCCGGAGATGAGAGCGCTAGTGCAACGGTGGATAGGATAACCTTCCTCATAACGCATGTATTATACGATGGCATAAGGTCCTGCGTCGGTCGTAGAATCCACTGCTATGAGGCGACTACTTATCGTGCTGGGCCTCGTCGCTCTGGCATCGTGCGGTAAGAGGGGGAAGGAGGAGAAGACGGCTTCCGCACCGCAGAGGTCCAAGTACGTCGTGATGATGCAGGCGGGCAACGTGTATAAGCGGATGGAGGTGGATGCCAACAGACTCCGCCACTTTCCCTTCAGGTTCAGACTCAAAGACCAGAACGGTCGCGACGTGAATCTGGCGAACTTCAAAGGTAAGGTTCTGGTCGTGGGGTACATCTACACCCATTGCCCGGACATCTGTCCCTTCATCACGGACAACATGAAGCGGATCCAGAAGAGGATAAACTCCGACCCCGACCTCAAGGGTAGGGTGGTCTTCCTGAGCATAACCTTTGACCCCAAGAGGGACACGCCGGAGGTCCTAAAGGAGTACGCTAAGCTCTACAAGGTGGATGAGAGCAACTGGTACTTTCTGACAGGGGACACCCTGACCACGGACAGCATAATGAAGCTCATGGGCATAGAGTACAGCATAAGGCCCGTACCGGAGCGCAACACCTACTTCATAGACCACACGGACAGGATCCACGTGATAGACCCCAACGGTTTCCTCCGCGGATACTTCGTGGGAAGCCGGGCGGAGCCGGACTCCGTAGCCCGCTTCGTAGAGCAGATAGCGAAAGGGGAGGTGTGAAACTTCCCCCGTATAATATGGAGAGATGGCCGGACACAGTAAATGGGCGCAGATTAAACATAAGAAAGCTCGCGTAGACGCGAGGCGAAGTAAGGTCTTCAACAAGCTGATAAGGGAGATACAGGTGGCCGCAAGGCTCGGAGGGGGAAACCCCGATACCAACCCCCGCCTCCGTCTGGCGATAGAGAAGGCCAAAGAGGCCAACATGCCGTGGGAGAACATAGAGAAGGCCATAAAGAGGGGTACGGGCCAGCTGGAGGGGGTCCAGTACGAGGAGGTGATATACGAGGGGTACGGGCCGGGAGGCGTAGCCTTCATGATAAAGGCCACGACCGACAACCGCAACCGTACCACGGGCGAACTCCGGCATCTGTTCTCCAAGTACGGAGGCAACTTAGCCTCACCGGGGAGCGTGGCGTGGCAGTTCAACGAGGCGGGCGTCATATACGTGGAGAAGGGGAACGCCGACGAGGAGACCGTATACGAGGTGGCCCTTGAGGCCGGTGCGGAGGACGTCAGGGAGGAGGAGGACACCTGGATGATCCTGACATCCCCCCGGGACTTCGCGGACGTGAAGAGGGCTATAGAGGAAGCGGGTATTCCGATAGCGTCGGCGCAGGTTACGATGCTCCCACAGAACACGGTGAAGGTTGAGGGTAAGACGGCCGAGACCGTCCTGAAGCTCTACCAGGCCCTTGAGGACCACGACGACGTCCAGCAGGTCTTCGCGAACTTTGACATAGATACGTCCATATTAGAGAAGGTGGCTTGAGGGTATTAGGCATAGACCCTTCCCTCCGGGCCACGGGCTGGATCGTTGTGGAGGATATGAGGGTTTTGGGATGGGGAGTCATAAGAACGAAGGGTGGGCTGGGTGATAGCCTCGTCGCTATCAGAGACTCGCTCCGTACGGTAGTACTGGAGCTTGAACCCGATAGGGCGATCATGGAGGCCATCATATACCACCGCAACCCCAAAGTGGCGATACTGTTAGGGGCAGTCAGAGGGGTGATTCTCCTCACCCTTCACGACGTGGGCGTACCTGTGGAGGAGGTATCCCCCTCCCGCCTGAAGTTGTCCTCCACGAGGTTCGGGAACGCTTCCAAGGAGCAGGTGGCCCACATCCTCCGTAAGCTGTACGGTCTGGAGGAGGAAGTTCCGGATCACGTTACGGATGCCCTCGCGGCCGCACACTACGCGGTGAGGTGAGATATGATAGCGGGACTAAAAGGAAAGGTCCTTAAAGTACGGGAGGACGGACTGCTCTTAGAGACTCCCTCCGGTATAACCTTTCACCTGAAGGTGCCGTTGAACCACGTACCTGTGGAGGGAGCGGAGGTCTCCCTCTTCGTACATACCATCTTCAACCAGCAGAACGGATTTGAGCTCTACGGTTTTACAGACGAGAGACAGCTGGAAGTGTTCCGCACCCTTCTGGAGGTCCCGGGTATCGGGCCGGCCATGGCCCTCAGGATACTGTCCGACCTCTCCCTTGAGGAGCTATCAACGGCCGTAAGGACGGGAAACGTCAGCGTCCTCAAGAGGGTAAAGGGTCTGGGTACCAAGAAGGCGGAGATGGTAGTGTTCGCCCTCAAAGACGCCCCCTTACCGGAGGTGGAAGAGGGGGCCGCAGCCTCCGAGGCCATCAAAGCCCTAACCACCTTAGGCATGGACTACCCGCAGGCCCGCTCTCTGGTGGTGGAAGGTATGAGTAAGGGGTTTAAGGAGGTTGAGGACCTCATAAGGTACGCCCTTCAGCGGAGAGGGACTTAGGCGCCTCTATCCCTTTCCCTTTCGGGGGTATAATAACCGTGCTATGGAGATAACCGGATTCACATTGGGGGGTGTTATCGTCTCGTTTTTGGCCGGTCTTCTCTCGTTCCTGTCCCCGTGCGTTCTTCCTCTCGTCCCGGCTTACTTAGGATACGTCTCCGGCCTATCTGTGGCCGAGATAAAGAGCGGCAAAGGTACCGGCAGGGTAGTTATGGGGATACTCTTCTTCGTGTTGGGTTTCTCCCTCATATTCGTCCTCATGGGCGCCACGGCTTCGGCGGTGGGGCAGTTCCTCATAAAGAACAAGAGGGTGCTCGGTTGGATAGCCGGCCCCCTGCTCTCAATCTTCGGCATGGCCCTCCTCGGAGCCTTCAGCTATCGCAGGTACGCGGAGAGGTCAGCTCCGGTGCGTCTGTTCGGGTGGATAGTCTTCCTCCTCGTCCTGTTCGTGCCCATCTTCCTGTTCTCATCCAAACCCGTTTCGGCATGGATCCCGGTTATATACCTGCTCGTCGTCTCCGCCGTGGCGTGGGCCCTGAACTACTACGACGTAATAAACTTTGACTTCATAAACTACGAGGCCAAGGCCGAGGTGCATACCAGTACGGCCAACGTTTTTGTATCTTTCGTTATGGGGGCGGCGTTTGCCCTGGGTTGGACCCCATGCATAGGTCCTATCCTCTCCGGTATTCTGGGTCTGGCCGCCCTGTCCGAGACCCTGTGGCAGGGGATGGTCCTGCTTTTCGTCTATTCCCTCGGATTAGGGGTACCCTTTATCCTCTCGGGAGTGTTCGCCGCCAAGATATTTGAGTTCATAAGGAGCGTGCGCGGTCTCCTTCGGGCCTTTGAGATAATCTCCGGCCTCCTCCTCATCCTCTTAGGGCTCCTGCTCGTTACGGGCTGGATACAGCAGATATCGTACTTCCTACCCCAGTGGGAGCTCCCCCTCTGATGCCCAGACCCGTAGGTGAGGCTCTCGCCGGGCTACTGAAGTTCTTAGGGGCGGAGGGGGTACTTGAGCTCATACCGGTGAGGAAGGCGGCGAGGGAGGTGCTCCGCACCTATCCGGGGGCGGAGTTCGTACATTACAGGGACGGTGTCCTGTACGTGTGGGCGAAAGATCCGACCGTCCGGTTCCACATCCAGACCTCCTCCCGTAAGATAGTTAAGGCCATAAACAGTCTCCTGCGAAAGGAGGTCGTGAAGAGGGTCGTACTCCGGAAGACCCCCGGTTAAATCCCTACATTCCGTGGGTCCTTAAGGGTTTTACGCACCTGCGTATCACCTCCCCGACGACCTCGGTGGGGTCTGTCCCCGATGCCGTGGCTGTGGCCTGATACAGGAGCCTCCCCGTTTCAACGCTGACTATCTTCAGGGAGCCGGTTATCCTGTACGTCCATCCCACCTCCGTTTCACCCAGCGGATAGACCACCCTTTCAACGCTCAGTATCTGGAAGTAAGCCACCAGCTCCGCTCCGAGCATCCTGCCGAGTTTGGGGGCCTTCTCCCTCATGGCGTAGGGGGAATGGGAGAACTCCAATTCCTTTAGTACGTCCCCTATATCCTTCCTCTCAACTAAGTCAAACGTGGGGACCTTCATGAGCTCCGAGAGTAGTATGGAGTGCGCTTTGTCCGAGACCTCCGAGACCACGGAGGATACCGTAGAGTCGGTCGTGTCCGCCCCCACCGTCGGGACAACGGCCAGGGTGTATAGGCGATTGACCTTGAAGTGGGGCGATACGGCGTACTCAACCGTCCCTTCGGACAGACCTTCGGTCGTGGCGCACCCTAACAGCACACCCAGAACTATAAGAGGAAACACCCTCTTCACATACGGATTCTAACGCCGTAGAGGGTTAGGCCTCCCCCTCACCGCCCCCATCCTCTTTCCCTAACCCGAGGAGAGCGTCCAGCTCCTTGCCCGAGATGGTCTCCCTCTCAAGGAGGGCCCGGGCAACGGCGTGGAGTTTGTCCTCGTTGCTCCGTAGGATTTCCTCCGCCCTACTCTCCGCCCTCTCAACTATGGTCTTTATCTCCGAGTCTATGAGCCTCAAGGTCGCCTCGGAGACCGGGGTCTTCATACCCAGATCCCTGCCCAAAAAGACCTGCCTCTCAACCTTGCCGAAGGTGGCCGGTCCCACCTTCTCCGACATACCCCACTCCGTGACCATCTTGCGGGCTATCTCCGTCGCCCTCTCCAGGTCGTTGGCGGCCCCCGTTGAGTAGTCCCCGAATATTATCTTCTCAGCGA
Organism: uncultured bacterium; assembly: GCA_964473735.1. GTDB lineage: Bacteria > Hydrothermota > Hydrothermia > LBFQ01 > LBFQ01 > JAADCS01. Next base: position 29,192 of record CAYYQD010000006.1, on the reverse strand, counting down.
CCCTGCCACCCATAAGGGTAGCCAGAAGGTCCTCAAGGTACTCCTTGGGAAGGATCCTCTTCTCCTCCTTGGGTAGAGACAGGGTGACACCCAAAGCCATCCCTCTCGGTATTATGGAGACCTTATGGACGGGATCCCCGTTGGGTACCATGCGGGAGACTATGGCGTGTCCGGCCTCGTGGTACGCGACCCTCCTCTTCTCCTCCCCGCTCAAGGGAGAGCTCTCGCGAGCCACACCCATCATCACCTTCTCAACGGCCTCTTCAAGGTCCTTCTGCTCAACCGTATCCTTGCCCCTGCGGGCGGCCAGAAGGGCGGCCTCGTTTATGAGGTTGGCGAGGTCCGCACCGGAGAAACCGGGCGTCAGCTCGGCTATCCTGCGCAGGTCAACGTCCGGGGCCATACGCACCTTCTTAGCGTGGAGCTTCAGTATCTCGTACCTCCCCTCAAGGTCCGGTCTCTCAACGACCACCATCCTGTCAAACCTACCCGGGCGGAGTAGGGCGGGGTCAAGTATGTCCGGTCTGTTGGTGGCTGCTAAGACTATTATGCCCGTACCGGCCTCAAAGCCGTCCATCTCAACCAAAAGCTGGTTCAAGGTCTGCTCCCTCTCGTCGTGCCCCCCACCTAACCCCGCCCCTCTCATCCTGCCCACCGCGTCTATCTCGTCTATGAAGATTATGGCCGGGGCTAACTTCTTCGCCTTCTCAAACAAGTCCCTGACTCTGGCCGCTCCCACACCCACGAACATCTCCACGAACTCGGAACCCGATATGGAGAGGAAAGGGACCCCGGCCTCCCCGGCCACCGCCCTCGCTAACAGGGTCTTACCCGTACCGGGAGGCCCCACCAACAGGATGCCCTTGGGGACCCTCGCCCCTATCCTCCGGTACTTGGCGGGGTTCTTGAGGTAATCTACGATTTCCTTCAGCTCCTCCTTCGCCTCTTTGGCGTCGGCCACGTCCTCAAAGGTCACGTTGGGCCTGTTCTCCGTGTATATCTTAGCCCGGCTCTTCCCGAAGTCAAAGGCCTTACCCACGCCCCCGTTCACGGACCTGAACATGAAGAACCAGAGTGCCAGCAGTATGAGGATCCACGGTAGGTACCCTATTATGAGGTCCATCCACATCTGACGCTTTTTAAAGATCACCACGACACCGTTATCGGCCAGACTTCTAAAGAACTCCCTGTCCCTCGCCTCCGGTGGTAGGGTCAGCTTGAAGTGGGTTATCTGCCTGTCCTTTATCACCATCGGCTGCTTAAGGACCCCGGAGACCGTACCGTCCGACACCACCAGGGTGTCTATGTTTTCCGACTCTACCATCTCTAAGAAGGTGTTGTAGGTTATCTCCGTAGCCTGCGATGGGGGGTTCATGAAGATCTGCACGGCAAAGAGCCCCGCGAGTATGAGTCCGCCCCAAACAAAAAGGGTCATCCAGAAGGAACCTCTGTTGTTGTCCATGAAACGTTTTATTTTACGGCCGAACCCTTCTCAACCTTGGCGAGCACCTTCCGGCCGAAGGTGTAGAACAGGGTATGCCCCTGCATCCGGTGGTCCGGCCTACAACCCACCTCCCTTATGTGCCAGTCCCTTAACAGGAGCTCCACCGTCCTGACGCCGAAGAAACCCATCTCGTTCATAGATCTTCGGGTCTCCTTCACCTGTTCAACGTTCGGTGAGGCGGAGACGAGAAACCCTCCTCCCTTCAGCGACCTGTAAGCGTGGGGAACGATCCTCCACGGCTCCGGAACGTCAATTATCACGATGTCGGCTCCCCTCTCCCAGAAACCGCACTCCGCCACGTCCCTTACGTGCCAGACGACGTTCTCCGGATTGCCGTACTTGGCCACGTTCTCCTTAGCCACCCTCTGGTGTCGTGGGTTTATATCGTAGGAGTAGAGCCTGCCGGGTGGGACTAAGAGGCGACTTATTACTGTCGCCATGGCACCGCTACCGCTTCCCACCTCTATGATCCGGGAGGTAGGATGGAAGTCCGTGTAGAGCAGGACCATCCCTATGTCTTTAGGGTAGAAGATGTTGGTCTTCCGACGGAGGCGGAGGACGAGGTCGGCGTTGGAAGGCCTTATGACGTAGAAGACCCTACCCGTTGAGGAGGTGAGGGCCTGTCCCCACAGTAGTTCTTCCGGAAAGTACAGGATTCCACGGTGGGAATGAACGGCCTTTCCCGGTCTGTACTCGCTCAGGTAGTTGGCGTCCGGTCCCCCCCAGAGGAGGACGTACTCCCCTTCCTTTACCCTGTGCATGGAGTGTCAAGTCTAAGGACGGGAAGGGGGACACCTTTACAATCACCGCCTATGGCTTCCTCCGAGTACGAGGTCAGGCTAAAAAAACTACGTCTCCTTAGAGACCTTGGCGTAGATTACCCCTACAGGTACGAGACGACCCACAGCATAGACGACCTGAAGGGGAAGTTTGAGGAGGGGTTGAAGGTCAGGATAGCCGGAAGGGTACTGACGAAGAGACCCTTCGGGAAGCTCATATTCTCCCACCTGAGGGGGGAGTACGAGGACATCCAGATAATGGTGCAGAGGGGAAGGACCCCGGAGGACTTCTTCGTAGGTTTGGACCTCAACAGGTACGGGGGGAGCAAAAACCCCGCCAAGATGTACGAGAAGCTCATAGACATAGGGGACATCGTAGGCGTAGAAGGGGAGACGATACGGACCAAGACGGGGGAGCCGACCGTTTTAGTTCAAAAGCTCACACTTCTGGCAAAGTCCCTTCACCCCCTACCGGAAAAGTGGCACGGCATACAGGACCCGGAGTTGAAGTACAGACAGAGGTACCTGTACCTCATATCCAACCTTGAGGCCCGTAAGCACTTCTACCGGAGGTACATCTTCCTGAAGGAAACCCGCCGCTTCTTTGAGGATAGGGGCTTCATAGAGCTGGAGACTCCCATACTGCAGCCCATATACGGCGGGGCGACGGCGAGACCCTTCAAGACCTACTCCAACGCCCTTGAGACGGACCTGTACCTGCGGATAGCCACGGAGCTCTCCCTGAAGAAGCTCTTGGTGGGGGGGTTCTCCCGCATATACGAGATAGGTAAGAACTTCCGAAACGAGGGGATAGACGCCACCCACTATCCCGAATTCACCGCCCTTGAGGCCTACGCCGCCTACTGGGACTACAACGACGTCATGGACCTGACGGAGGAGTACTTCAACGCCATGGTTAAGGTGCTGACGGGGGGTGAAGAGTTTGAGTTCCGGGGTAAGAGGATAAACGCCCGTCGTCCGTTTAAGAGGGTCTCCTTCGTGGACGCCCTGAACGAGAGGCTGGGGTTTGACGTGCTGAAGGCTCCGTACGAGAGACTTATGGAGGTGGCCCGGAGGGAGGGGATAAAGGTAAAGAACCCCACGAGGGCCAAGCTTTACGATAAGCTCTTTGACCACTTCGTAGGGGAGCATCTGACGGACCCTACCTTCGTCATAGACCATCCCGTTGAACTCTCCCCCTTCGCCCGGAAGCACAGGGAGAGGGATGGGGTCGTGGAGAGGTTTGAGCTCTTCGTAGCCGGTATGGAGGTGGCCAACGCCTTCTCCGAGCTGAACGACCCCTTAGACCAGAAGGGGAGACTGCTTGAGGAGGTGGAGCTCAGGAAGGTGGCCAAGGACGAGGAGCTGCCCGAAGACGTAGACTGGGACTTCATAGCAGCCCTTGAGTACGGCATGCCCCCCACCGGAGGCCTCGGGTTGGGGCTGGATCGCATCTTCATGCTGATAACCGGCTCCGAGAACATCCGGGACGTTATACCTCTGCCCGTCCTGAGGCCCAAAGAGGAACAGTGAGGGGACAGATGTGATGAAGTAGAAGCAGTATCACTTTGGGTACAAAATCGGGAGAAGTGGTACCGACCACGAGGACAACACCGCCCGCCCCACGAATGAACCGATTAGGCCGTGGACGGGGATGCTATTCCGGATAAGCGCGCGTTACCGCCTTATGACCTTACTCACTTTTCCGTCTCTGACCTCAAGGTATATCCCCCCCTTATAACCGTCCCTCTTCCTGCCAGAGACGTCGTAAGTCCCCTCGTACCCGCGGGGATTCGGACGCGCCTCACTAACGGGTACGGCCGATACGGGAACGACGGCTAAGTATATGTCAAGGTGGGATGTGGTATCGCGCAGGTCTCCCCAGACGACGTATACGGCCGTGTCCCCCACGGCGCAGGAGAGGAAGTCGTTCCCGGAGATGGTCAGAAGGGTATCGTACACGGACGGCTCCCCCGAGACGACGAAGTTGCCGCCGAAGGTGTAGCCCCCGTCGTGGGATAGGGTTCCGTAGACCTCAAAGGGGACGGCCCTCCCGGTACCGCCACTCCTCCTGTCCCTCCAGAAGAAGGCCACGACGGAGTCCTTGGCGCATCCCCACAGCATGTCCTGATACACCCCGTTCCCCGGAGGGTCGTCGTTCAAACGGAAGGGGGAACCCCACGTGATACCTCCGTCCTCGCTCCTCTGGGCCACCGCGTCCGGATCGCCGAAGCTGGCGTCTATACGGGTTATGATGAGGACATCGGAGGAGGGTACGCGCACTAAGGGGCTGCCCCTCTTCAGTACGGAGTCGGATACGGCCGCCGAGGTCAGATCCCTCACCGTGTAGTAGGAGAAGGTACTTCCGCCGTCCTCACTCACCGCTATCATGTGCCTTGGGAGGGGATAGTGTTCTGGGTCGTAGGAGAAGTAGCCGATATACACCGTACTGTCCCCTCGTAGGGCTATCTGCCCCATAGACCTGACGTACGCGGGATAGCCGGAGGAGTCCCCCACCTCCGTGAGAGGGCCCCAGGAGATTCCGCCGTCGTGGGAGGCCTTGACGTACAGGTGGTAAGGGGCCGTAGCCCCCATAACCCGCGCCTCAAGGGTGGTGATATAGATGTGAGGGCCGGATACGGCTATCCAAGGTCTGTCTATGGGGTAGTCCGGCGCCTCGTCGTACCGTACGACTATACGGGGGGAGGACCACGTAGCCCCACCGTCCGTGGAGGTGGTTAGGACGACGAACCCCGAATCCCGGGAGTAATCCACGTAAGCGAGGTACAGGGTTCCGTCCTCCCCGAAGGCTAAGGTGGGGTCGGCCGATTTGAAACCCGAAACCGCGTGCGGCATAAAGCGGGGGCTTGACCACGTGAGACCTCCATCCGTGGAGTACCTGACGGTTATTACGGACGTGCCGAAGGCGGCGCTTAACCACGCCACCACGATGTTGTTGGGGGCGGTCGGATTCACGGCTACCACCGGCTCACCGTCAAAGGCGGGCGAACCGGAGAGATTCACCTCGTAGAAGGATAGGAGTATCCCCAACACGTACTATTAGACCGGGATGGGTTCCCTACGACTTGGGCCAGTTCCTGAACCACACGTCCCTCTGCGGGAAGGGTATCTCTATGCCCTCCTCGTCGTACCGTTTTTTGATGCGTTTTATGAACTCGTGTCTCAGGAGAAATACGGCCTCGGTGGTTAGGGCCTTCAGTACCACAACGAAGTTTATGGAGGAGTCACCGAACTCCCTGTAGCGAAGGATGGGCTCGTACCCCTTCACCGCTTCTGCCAGACGCTCAAAGGCCTTCATCTCCTCCTCTAACCTGTCCCTCTCCCTATCGCCTACCGTCGCCACCCTCTCCCTGAATTCCTCCAGCTTCCTCTCGGCTACTACCTCCGTTATCTCCCTCTGGACCTCCCGGGCCACCTCAAGGGTTACCCTCTCCACGAAGTCAAGGTCGGAACCGTAGGCCACACCGATGGGGATGGGAATACCCCTCGGCTTCTCTATGAGGTCGTAGTTTATGAGGATGGAGGAGGCAAGCTTGGAGTTGGGTACGATCACGATGTTGTTGGCTATGGTCCTTATGAGGGTGTTCCTCCAGGTCATCTCCTCCACGAACCCCTCCTCCCCGTTCTCCAGCTTGATGTAATCCCCCCTCCTTATCTGGCGGGACATTATAACGTTCAGTCCGGCGAAGAGGTTGCTAAGGGAGTCCTGAAGGGCGAGGGCTACGGCCAGACCGCCCACACCTAAGGCCGTAAGTATGGGGGTCACGGATATGCCTCCGCTCTCCAGCGCTACCAAAAAGGCGACTGTTAAGACCGTGAGCTTGACGATGGACTTAAGGATACCCGTGGGCACCTCCTCCGGGAACTGCTGGACGTAGGAGTCTATGGCGTGGTTTATCACCTCGGCGAACACCCACGCCACCGCTAAAATTATTCCGGAAAGAAGGGCGACGTTGTAGAGCCTCAACAGGTTATGGGGGACCTTTGAAACCAGATAGGTGGCGTTTACGGAGAAGTACAGGGCGAGCATCAGGAAGAGGAAGAGTATCACCCTGTTTACGGCCGATATCAGGACGTCGTCCGCCTTGGTTCTGGTCCTCTCCGTTATCCTCCTGAGGATACGCAGGACGAATAGGTCTATCACGACACCCAAAAGGAGTACGGCAAACAGTACGACTATAGGCGAAAAAAGGCCAAAGATGTGGAGGGTTGCCGCGAGGTCCATGGCGGGGATTCTAAGGGGGCTTAACCGCCCCCACGCCCCACCAGCTTGAGCAATCCAAGAACGGACTCCGCAGCCTCCTCCCCCTTATTTCCGAACTTGCCACCGGCCCTGTTCAGTCCCTGCTCTATGGAATCCACCGTAAGGACCGCCAGTCCTATAGGCTTTTTACTCTCAACGGCGATGTTCAGGAGGGAGGATATCACGGCCGAGGATAGGTACTCCCAGTGGGCCGTCTCTCCCTTCACTATGCATCCCACGGCCACGAAGGCGGCGTACCTATTTAGAAGCAAGGATACCGCCTGCGGTAATTCAAAAGAGCCGGGGACCCATATCACCTCGTACGGGACCCCGGCTTCCTCAAGTTTCCTCTCCACTCCTTCAACGAGCCGCTCCGTGACTACGGAGTTGAAGCGGCTCGCTACTACGCCTATCACTTCTGCTTACCCTCACCTTCCTTCTTCTCGCTCCCCTCCGGAAGGAGGACGTACACCTCAACCCTACGGTCCTTGGAGAGCCCCTTACCCGTAGGCTCAAAGATGGTGTAGTTGGCTACCTCCTCAAACCGGCTCTCGTCCAGGTCAAACTGCCTTATGAGGTACTCCTTCACGGCGAGGGCCCTCTTCTTGGAGAGGAGCTCGTTGTAGAAGGCACCGCCCCTACGGTCGGCGTGTCCCCTTATGATGACCTTGGCGTAGGGCTCCTTCATGAGGATCTCGCCCACCTTGTTGAGCTCGCTCTGGTACTTGGGTTTTATGATGGTCTTGTCCGTATCAAAGTACACGACCGCCACCAGCTTGGGCTTACGGGAGAGCTTCTTGTACAGCTTCACCTTGACCACGGCGTCGGTCATTAGATTCACACCCACATCCACGGGTTTGTAATGCTCGTCGTCTTTGGAGATGGTCAGCAGGTAGTTGGAGGAGGGAAGGCTGTCGTTCCTGTAGGTCCCGCTCTGATCCGTCGTACCCTCGGTGGTAACCTTACCCACGACCTTGACCTTGGCACCCTGAATAGGCTCACCGGAGAGGGAATCCACCACTATCACTAACAGGGTGCGGGGGCCCTGCTCCTCAACGGCCTGAACGACGGCCGGACCACCGGGGCCCATCATGGTGGGGCCGGCGGGCCCGTAGATCCTCTCGGCTATGCGGGCGGGAGATACGTGCGCCCCCACGAACAGTTCCCAGTTCCACTCCCACTTCTCGGGCTTGTCGGGGGAGAGGTAGTACCTATTAACGTAGTAGTTCATGGAGATGTTGGTCCCGGCGGACAGGACGAGACCGCCGTTGAAGAAGCTGTACCTTATCATAGGTGTGGCGAACAGGAAGTCGGTATTAAAGGAGACGGGACCGTAGTACTTCAACTCAAAGCCGCTCTCAAGGTCGTAGTACTTGGTGAAAATACCCAGACCCAAGAAAAGCGGGTTCTCGGCAAGACCACCCTGTTTGGTGTCAACGTTATAGCCGAAACCGAGGCCTAAGTTGGCCAAGATACGGGTGGCCCACTGCTCGCTTATGAAGTCGTACCCGGCGGCCACTCCGAGACGGGCACCGAAGAGACCCTCGCGCACCTTGAAGTTAGTCGTGTAAGTGCCCACCTTTATCTCACCCTGCTGCTTTTCTCCGGTAGGAGCCAGGATGCTCGCCAATACGGATACCCCCCAGTTGCGACGGTTGAGGAACTGGTACTTGGCCCCCAACTCAAAGTCTCTCATACCACCGAACCACCTCTTCGGCTGGGTGGTATCCTCCAGCTGTCCTTTGTTCAACCAGTTTATACCCTTAAGTGTAGCGTAAACCTCAAGATTCCGGATGGGAACGGTGTTGATAGAACCCCAACCGAGGAGAAAGTCCTGTATGCCGTAAGGGCTGCTCCATATTTTTTCGGCGTATATGGTGGTCTCCAGGTAGTTCAGGTAACCACCGCTCACGAGCTTCTCCGTGGAGGCCCTCCAATCAAAGATATCAAAGTATCCCGTGGCCCCCGTATTGGAGAGGTATCCGATTAGCATTATCATGGTCATAAGTGCCCCGCGAGGGACTCGAACCCCCGACCCGCGGATTAAGAATCCGCTGCTCTGCCTGCTGAGCTAGCGGGGCAACAGGTGGATATTATAGGGTGGAAAAGTGTGTGATGAGGGCGTTATGGAAGGACCCCACCATATCGCTCACGTCCGGGATACCTCCACGCCCATTCTTGGCCCAACCTTTCCATACGTCTATACTCCCCAAGACCTCCTTTATGCCCGACGCCACGGCCTCGGGGGACACATCAACCACCTTCACACCGGGGAGGGCCCAGACCTCCTTCCCATCCACATCGGTAGCCACTACGGGGGTGCCACAGGCGAGGGCCTCCATGACCGGAAAACCCAACCCCTCACTCTCGGAGGTCAGGACGAAAAGGTCCGCCGAGGAGTACAGCCTTCGGAGATCGTCGTCTCCCTCCGGGTAAAAACGGCGGACAGGTACGGGTAAGTCCCTTAAGAGGTTTTCGGGGCCTCCGACGAGCCAGACCTCAAAGGGGCAACACCCCTTTATCCTCTCTACGGCCTCCCGAAAGATGTGGGCCCCTTTCCTTCGTTCCTTTCTGGGCATGTACATGACCGTTAGACGTTTCCGCGGTTTTAGGGACGGATCCGGTTCCGGGTAGAATACGCCTTTATCCACACCCGCCGGTATGACGTACCGGGCTCCGACAACCCGTGCCAGGGCGGGGTTATAGGTGACCTTGGGGATGGGGAAGCGGTAGGTCGCCGACGCCATGAGGCGGAGTAGGGGGTTGGAGTGGAAACGGCTCTCCACGTCTTGAACGAAATACACGCTCCTTCGGGTGAATGGAAACAGGTAGGCCGTCGGCCAGAAGTTCAGGACGACGACGTCGTACTTATCTACGGCGAAGGCGTACCGGAGCAAGGCTAAAAGTCTGTTCTTACCGGGTACGGTTATCCGTCGTACCTCGTTCCGTATTCGGAAGGGGGTGGAGCCCCTCCCCTCCGGGTAGAGCAGAGAGACCTCGTGTCCAAAATCAACCAAACCGTTCGCTATCTCCACTATCTTCCTGACACCACCGAAACTCCCTAAGGAGAGGAGGGGAAAGGCTATCCTTAACCTACTCCTCACCGCCTCCGACCACCCTCACCTCGGGCAGCTTACCCTCAAACTTCACCCACTTTCCCCCTCCGGTTATCCTCCACCTCCACGCCACCTCGTAGGTCTTCTTGGTAGGAACGTTGACGGCACGGGCGAAGTATATGACGAACACCGTATCACCCTTCCTCTCCACCCTCCATCCCGACGTATCCGGGCGGGCCACCTCCGGTAGGTAGGCCACGTTTCCGCTCGCAGCCGCTTTTATCACCTTACTCATGAACTGGGGGTCCCTCGCCCTCTTACCCTCGTACTGGGCGACGATGACGGCTACCCCCTTTCCGCCGGCCACGATCTCCTTCTGGGCGTCCGTCAGGTTGGCCTTCACCTTGTTTATGGCGGCTTCGTCGGAGAGACCTCCTCCACCGCATCCTACCATAACCGCTCCTATAAGTAGCGCTTTGAGAATTCCACGCATAGGATAGGATTTTATCGCCGTAGGTCAGTACTTTTCGTCAAAACGGTCAATGCACCTGTCGTTCGTTTTGAGTTTGAGCTTGCGGGCTACGGTCAAATTGACGGCCGACCTGCCGCGCGTACGGCTCCTTATAAACCGCAGGTAATGGGGTTTAAGGAATGCCCTCCAGTTGACGTGCTTCACCTTTACGACGGTACTGTCCGTGGTGTCCTGCTCTATCTTGATGTAAGCTCTGGCCTGCTCCCTGACCTCGGAGAGCAGATGGGCCAAGGCCTCACCCACGTCCTTCGGCCTCGGCTCCCACGAGGCTAAGGCACCCTGCCTGACCGTGCTGATCCTATCAACGAATATCCCCACCTTCCGCTTCTTTGAGGCCTTCAGGAGGTTCTGGATGTACTTTCCGGTGTTCAATCTGGAGTCCGAAGGGATCCACGCCACCCTCACCCCAACGTCCCGGAGGTCGGTCAGGGCCTCATCCATCTGCAACGGATTTTCCACCACCCTTATATGGACCTCCATAACGCCGGGATAATCTCCGGAGAACACCCCCTTCAGGCTCCCCCACTCATCTTTATGCACGAGTATGCCCAACACTTTAGCGTCCTCAAAGGCGCACACGAGTCTGGAGATCTGCGTAGGGTAGTCCATGGCCACGTAAACGGACGCGAAGTTAGGAGGGGTGCGGCGCAGGTGGTTGTAGTTCCTGACGTAGAATACGGGTCTATCCTTGATGTTCTCCAGAGCGAAGGAGAGGGAGTTGGGACCGAGGACTACCACGAAGTCGTACCGGTTGCCAGCCTTCATCCAGAAACGCTTCCAGAACTCTTCCGGTTTTGTACCCTTGGGGACCTTTTCCCAGTCCATCACGTGGGCGTACCCTTGAAACTCCCTCTTTATGGAGTTAGTGATGTCTCTGGCATAGAAGGCCATCGTGTCCCTGAGTACCAGAATCTGGCCTACGAGGAGTAGCATATCCCTGAAATCTTAAGGTTGAAGCGACAGGGGTAGAATCCCGGCATGGCGGTAAAGGTAGCCTTAGTGGGGTACGGGAGGATGGGGAAGGAGGTTGAGAAAGTCCTCAGAGAGAAGGGGTACGAGGTAGTGGGGGTCGTTGAGAGGGGAACCCCCCTATCACCCATAGACGGAGCGGACGTCGTGGTGGAGTTCGCCCTTCCGGAGGCCACGCTTCCGGCCCTCAAGTACGCGGCGGAGAGGGGTAAGAGGTACGTCTTCGGAACCACAGGACACACTCCGGAGCAGATGGAGGAAATAAGGAGACTCTCGGAACGCATTGCCATCCTCTACTCACCGAACTTCTCCAGAGGTATAGCCGTTCTCCGGTTCGTCCTTGGGGAAGTACTCCCGCTACTTCAGGACTGGGACCGGGAGGTGTTTGAGATACACCACAGGTGGAAGAAGGACGCCCCGAGCGGTACGGCTTTGGCCCTGGCCCACCTTCTTGGCGATGAGGTGGTGATAGGCAGGAGGGGACCGAGGAGGGAGGGGGAGGTGGGGGTTGCCAGCGTGAGGGGTGGGGACGTCTTCGGAGACCACACCGTGTTCTTCTTGGGAGATGGGGAGAGGATAGAGATAACCCATCGTCTGACCTCCCGCAGGGCTCTGGCCTTAGGTGTCCCACCCGCCATAGACTTCATCTTAGGTAAGGATAGGGGGTTCTACACGTACGACGACGTCCTCCGGGCGATGGCAAAGGGGTACGGGGAGGGTTAGGGCAGCACCTGCCTTTCAACCGTATAATACCGTCCTCTGTGGGCGCGTAGCTCAGGCGGTTAGAGCGCTCGTTTGACATGCGAGAGGTCGGAGGTTCGACTCCTCCCGCGCCCACTTGGGCCGCAAGGCCCTTTTTTTATTTCGGTGGTAAAACGGTGAAGGTTTCCCCCTTCCATGTAGTTCTGGTAGGAGAGGAGCGGCGGACCCACTCCGGGTGTAAAACCTAAAGAGGTGATACCTGCTACAGGCTTACCCTTTCCCTGACACCTTTATTCTCCGCGGTGTATGGAGAAGGTAGCGGTAAAGGAGTTTGACTTAGGGCTAACCCTGACGAGCGGGCAGACCTTCTACTGGGGGCATCTTGAAGGGGAGGACTTCGTGTTCGGGAAACCTGACGATGAGGGTTTCTGGTGGGGGGTGGCCCGCGGTAAAGTATGGAAGCTGAAGCAGGAGGGGGATACCCTAATCGTGGCCAGAGGAGACGTCCGGGAGGTGCGTACCCTGTTCTCCCTGGACGAAGACTTGCGGAGCCTAAGGGCCAGAGCCGAGGAGCTGGGGGATAGGCCCCTCCTTGAGGCCATGGAGAGGTACCCGGGCTTACGCATCATGAGGCAGGACCCCTGGGAGATGCTGGTCTCCTTCATGCTCTCCCCCCAGAACAGGGTTGAGGCCATCGCTAAGGGAACCTACCTTCTGGCCAGAGCTTTGGGAGAGGACGGAGGGGGGCTCCCACTCTATCCTGCGCCGGAGAGGTTGGCGGGGGGACCGGACGACCTTCTGAGGAGCCTGCCCGTCCGGTACGAGGCCCAGGCCTTCAGGTTGAGGGAGGTGGCCAAGATCCTTCGGGATAACCCTAACTTCTGGGAGGATATGCCACAGGACTACTACGCTCGCAGGAAGTACCTGACCCTTTTACCCGGAGTAGGCAACAAGATAGCCGACTGCGTTCTGGCCTACGGGGTTGGGGACGGTAGGGCCGTTCCCGTGGATACCCATATCCTGAAGATCTCCCGGAAGTTCTACGGGTTTGAGGTTAAGGGGAAGAGCCTGACCGGGAGGGTGTATAACGCCATAGGGGACTTCTACAGGAACAGGTACGGAGATAGGGCCGCTCTGGTTCAGGTCTACCTGTACGCCCTGTCTCGCAAACCGAACGTTCGGAGGTGAGGGTGCTAACGGTGTCGGACCGATGTTCCCCAATTCCCGGATAAACGTTGTCTAACGGGTTAAAAGAGGAAGGCGGTATCACTCTGGGTATAAAACAGGCAAAAGTGGGACCGACCTCCCTGAGGAGAGATGAGCTCTTTCCTGAACACGGTGGATATACGGATAAAAACTACCCTCCACCTCTCCTGCGGTGTCTTCTCCTCCTGTACCTCTTGTAGGATATAGGCTTCCCTTCAAACTTACCCACGAAGTACCCCTGTAGTATCCTCATCGCCAGATATGGCGTCTTAACGTTGTAGAAGGCCCCATCCATGGAGAAGGCCACTACCACCACCTCCGGCCTCTCTACGGGGGCAAAGCCTACGAACCACTCCGTTAGGGCCCTGTACTTACGGCTGGTCAGAGTTCCGGTCTTCCCTCCGACCGAAACCGGAAGCATGGGGGAACCGTCCCTGCCGTAGAAGATCTTCCGGACCGTTCCGCTATCAACCGTGGCCCTCGCCATCTCCCTGAGCCTCCGTAGAACACCCTCCTTGAATGGGACGCTCAAAAGGGAAGGGGCGCCCCTATACACCACCTCCCCGTTCTTTTCAACCCTATCCACGAGGTAAGGTCTCCAGACCAGACCGGTGGCCATGGCCTCCCCTATCAGGATGGCCTGAACGGGATTCAGATAGCTGTAGGCGAATCCGCTCCCAAGAAGGGCCAGGTCCTCTTCCGTCCGGATGCTATCCCACGGGACGTACCCCATACGGAGCCCTAAAAGGGTGTCGTTGAAATAAAAGCGGGAGGCCACGTCCATTATCGGGCCCTTACCCAGCCGGGTGGCCAGACGGCCGAATACGGGGTTCATTGACCTTCCAAAGGCGAGGGAGAAGGTCGTTTTGGGAAGGGTGTCTTTGGTGCAGTGTAGCCATCTCTTGGGTCTCCTCCTGTAGATGGGGCCGCAGAACTCAAGGGAATCTTCCGGCTCTATCCCCAGCATCTCCATCGCCGCGATGGAAGTTATCACCTTAAAGATGGATGCGGCCGGATAGTCGTTCATCTTGAAGGAGCGCAGGGATGGGCTTCCTCCGTACCTGCCTCCTATAGCCAGTATCCTCCCGCTGGTGGCGTCTATAAGAGCCAGCCCTTCGTACTCCTTGGGGTAGGTGGCCAGCAGGGTGTTGAGCATACGCTGTAGGTTCGGATCTACCGTAAAGAAGACCGTAGAACCGTCCCGCATGCGGTAGTAGTACTGTCCCGTTGTGCTGTCAAACCGGGCGTTCTGGAACATCCACAGATCCCGGTTCAGGTTTGAGGTGAAGCTCAGGAGGAGGACTATCAAGTTCGTATTATAGCCCGGAAACGGAGTCGCCCACTTAAACGGACGTAAAGGTCCCTTTACCTGCTTTCCAGAGATGGCGGGGAAGAATCCGGTGTAGAATCCTCACCATGACGTGGAAGAAACTCCTTGAACTACGTAAGATGTGGTCCAGAAGGTACGACGCGTACCTCCTCTTCAAGCCGGAGGCGTGGATCTCTTCGGACATGCGTTATCTGACCGGTTTCACCGGTTCAACGGCCATATTCCTCCAGACAAGGCGCAGGAACTTCGTATTCGTCGACTTCCGGTACAGGACGCAGGCGCGCGAGGAGGTGAGGGAGGGTATTACGATTCTGGACGTCCCACCGGAAAAATCTCCGCTTGAAACCCTTGCCGAAAGGCTATCCTCTTTAGGTGTGAAGTCCGTGGCGGTGAAGGGGAACGTTCCCGCCTCTTACCTGAAGCGTCTCCGTAAGCTGACCCATGGAAATGGGATCCGTTTTTACGTCGTTTCCGGTCTCGTATCCCGGCTACGTGTCGTCAAGGATAGGGCGGAGATAGAGAGGATAAAGGAGGCCCAGAGGCTCACGGACGAGCTCTTCGCGTGGATCCTTGACAACGTCTCTCCCGGAAAGATGACAGAGAGAGAGCTCGCCTTTGAGATGGAGGTGTGGGCACGAAGGCACGGAGCGGAAGGTATGTCCTTCGCCCCGATAGTCGCGGGGAACGAGAGGTCCGCTATGCCCCACGCTCGCGCCACGGACAATCCGATCCCCACAAAGGGAGTCCTTCTCTTAGACTTCGGCCTCAAGGTGGGGGGCTACGTCTCGGATATGACCCGTACCGTATGGATAGGCAGCAGGGTGTCCTCCGAGTTCAGGAGAGCCTACGAGGTCGTTCTGGAGGCTCAGAGGAGGGCCATAGAGCGCCTTCACTTCTCCGGGAAGATGCCGGCTAAGGAGGTAGATGCCGCGGCCCGGGATTACATAGAGGGAACCGAGTTCAAGGGGACCTTCGGGCACGGACTCGGACACGGTGTGGGCATGGACGTCCACGAGGCCCCATCGCTTTTGCCTAAGTCGGATTACGTCCTCAGGGGTGGAGAGGTGGTGACGGTTGAACCCGGAATATACCTTGAGGGGAAGTTCGGCATAAGGATTGAGGACATAGTGGTCGCAGGGAAGGGGGAGAACCTGACCTCCTCCCCGAAGGACCTGATAAAGCTCTGATGGTGCCCCACCCACCCCACTTTCCCCCTTATAATACCCACCTCAACGGGGACGTAGTTCAGCCCGGTTAGAACGCCGGCCTGTCACGCCGGAGGTCGCGGGTTCAAATCCCGTCGTCCCCGTTTGTTTTTTTCTGAACCCGTAAGAGTGGGGGTCGTGGGGGTAGGTTATCTGGGTTCTCTTCACGTTAAAAGGCTCGGCGAGATAGACTACGCCCGGCTGGTGGGTATATACGACATCAACGAATCCCGGGCACGGGAGATCTCCTCAAAGTACGGTATAGAGGCTTACCCTTCCCTTCGGAGCCTCATAGAGGACGTTGAGGCCGTTATCGTAGCGGCACCGACCACGGCTCACTACTCCATAGCGAAGGAGTGCATAACCGCCGGCAGGCACGTTTTCGTTGAGAAGCCCCTTACCGACTCGCTGGAAACGGCGCGGGAGATAGTGGAGCTCTCAAAAAAGCACGGGGTTAAGGTTCAGGTGGGGCACGTTGAACGGTTCAACCCAGCCTTCCTATCGGCCCTCCCCTACATAGAGGGAAGGGTGTACTTCGTTGAGAGTGTTCGTATGAGCGTCTATAACCCCCGGGGAACGGACGTGGACGTCATACTTGACCTCATGATACACGACATAGACCTGACGCTGGCCCTGATGGGGGAGGAGCCTACCTCCGTGAGTGCCGTGGGAATCCCGGTGGTTACCGGAGACATAGACATAGCCAACGTCCGTCTGGAGTTCCCCTCCGGCGCCGTTGCCAACCTGACGGCGAGCCGTGTCTCCCTTGAGAAGATGCGTAAGTTCAGGGTGTTCGTCATGAACCGCTACCTCTCAATAGACCTGTACAGGAGGAGGATAGACATGGTGCAGAAGGTGGGTGGGGAGCTGATGCCTTACTTCCCACCGGTTGATGCTACGAAAGACGCTATAACTTTGGAGCTGGAGGCTTTTCTTGAGGCGGTGAGGGGGGAGAAGGAGGTACCCGTATCGGCGGAGGACGGGTACAGGAGCATGAAGGTGGCCGACATGATAAAGCGAGGGATATACGATCGCATAAGGAGGGTCAGGGAAAATGAGGATCCCGGGACACGATAGGTGCTTCGTTTGTGGGGAGGGATCGGAGATAGGCCTTGACTTTTACGAGAGGGACGGGTGGATGTGCTCCCACTTCCACCCTACGGATAGGCTCATCGGCTTTCCCAACGTTGTGCACGGGGGCATTTTAGCCTCCGTACTTGCCGAGGCGATGGGAATGGCCGTGTCAAAAGTCGCCCGTAGATTCCTGGGCAGGAAGATAACGGTTGAGTACCTCGCTCCGGTGAGGCCGGGGGGGAAGTACAGAGTGTGTGGCAAGGTAACGGGCAGGGAGGGTAGAAAAGTGTTCGCAACGGCCACCCTGTACGCCGAAGACGGTACCCTATGTGCTGAAGGGGATGGACTTTTCGTAGCTCTAACCTGACAATCAGGACCTCCTCGGCTCTTCATCGGAGGGGAAGGGTTTTATCGGCCCCGAATACTGCGCCGATGGAGGATGCTGTACGGTTTTCCCTATTTGGGGTGAATGGGGCACGACCGAGAAATAGGGGATACCGTGTTCGCCGACTTCGTATTTATAACCGGGGATTTCTGTCAGGGTAGTACCGTATGTAAAGGGCACCACGTTCCGGGCTATAATTCCATCTCAGTTGGGGCGTGGTGTAATCGGTAGCACGCCAGACTTTGGATCTGGTAGTGGAGGTTCGAGTCCTCCCGCCCCAGTTGGACGTTAAGAGGATCGGGAAGCTGGCGCGCCTTGAAGTGAATCCGGAGATCGTGGAGGACTTTAAAGAGATCCTGAAGTTTATGTCCGTCTTAGACGAAGTACCGGAGGTTGCTCCCCTGTTCTCCGTTAGGGAAGGATTTACCCCGATGAGAGAGGATGAGGCAGGCGAGACCTACCCCGATATATACGCCCTCGCGCCGGATACCGAGGGTCGTTTTGTGCGCTTTCTCTCCCCTATAGGAAGGAAGACTTGAACAGAGCTCTGGCCTCGCTTTCCTATCTACCCTTCGCCTTCGTTATCCTCCTCTTCCTTCCGAAGGACCGTTTCGTCATATTCCACCTGAGGCAGGGGTTCGTTCTCTCTAACCTGTGGGTCGTATGGTTGATAGTTTGGAGGTTCGTGCCCGTGATAGGATGGTCGGTCCTCGCACCCATAGGCCTCATCTTTCTGGTCTATCTTACCCTTTTTGGAGTTAGTAGGGCTCTCTCCGGGAAGGTTGAACCCCTCCCCTTTGTGGGAACGTGGGCCGATAAGCTCCGCCTGTAGTCCCCCGTACAATTCCCCGTCAATGGCGGGTAAAGTTCTCATCACCGGAGTAGCAGGTTTCATAGGAAGCAAGGTTGCCGAGGTGTTCCTGAACGAGGGGTACGAGGTGGTCGGTATAGACAACTTTGACCCTTACTATCCGGGGGAGTACAAACGCTTGCGGCTGGAACCCCTCTTAGCCTACGACACCTTTACCTTCCACGAGGGGGACTTCACGGACCCCGAGGACGTGCGCGAGGTAATCACCCCCGACCTTGACGGTATTCTGCACATAGGGGCTAAGGCGGGGGTGCGGGCGAGTATAAAGGACCCGGAGGCTTACTTCAGGGTCAACACCATAGGTACCCTGCGTATCCTAAACGCGATGAGAGAGAGGGGGGTTAATCGGATACTGATGGCCTCCACGTCGTCTATATACGCTGGTCATCCGGCCCCTTTCAGGGAGGAGATGAAGACGGACAGGCCCATATCCCCCTACGCCGTCAGTAAGAAGGCGGCGGAGAACCTGCTATACACCTACCACCACCTTTACGGTATAGACGCCTTCGTCCTCAGGTACTTCACGGTGTACGGACCGGTGGGAAGGCCCGATATGAGCGTGTTCAAACTCATGTACTCCGCCATGTCCGGTGAGGAGTTCCCACTTTACGGAGACGGGACCCAACGCCGCAGCTTCTCCTACATAGACGACGTAGCCCGGGCCACGTTTATGGCCTTTCAAAAGGTGGAGGGCTACGACCTCTTCAACGTGGGGAACCCCGACGATCACTCCCTCAACACCCTAATATCTCTGGTGGAGAGGTACCTTAACCGTAAGGTGAATATACGGAGGTACGAATTCAACAGGGCGGACCTCCCCATAACCCGGGCCGATATAGATAAAATAACGGACAGGATAGGGTGGAGGCCGGAGACCTCCCTTGAGGAGGGGATAAGGAGAACGGCAGAGTGGTTTATGGAGAACTGGGAGGAGATCCGGCGGATATTCCCACGGATGCCAGAGATTTAAGGGACGACCTTAGAATATTACCGTGCGCAGGATCGGATTTATATTTGCTGGACTATCCCTGTTTATAGGGGCGTGCAGCCTCTTCAGTGTGGATATACAGACTGACCCTACACGTTTTAACATCCCTATTCTGGGCTATACGACACCCGTGGGGACCCTCACCGTCTACGCCGAGAAGTACGTACCCCTGAACGACGTACCGGAGGGTAAGTCTCTGGTGAAGTTCAAGGAGATAAGGGTTTCGTGGGAGGACTCCGCCAACCTTGATGTGGATTACGAGGTGTGGTTCAGCGTCCGCGGTCAGGTGGCTAAGGATCCCGACAGCACCAAGCTCTACCTTGAGATAAAGTGCAACCCGGGGATGTCTGCCGAGTGCTCCACCTACTACAACCTCGCCCGGGCCAACGGGTACTCCGGGGATACGGTTGATATGTCCTTCAGGGAACTACTCCTGCGTGGGAAGACGACGGGGGGCAAGGTGAATGCTTATCAGGAGTACCTCGGAAACGAGGCCGTGGCCCTTATGGACTCGGTCGTGGAGCAGAGAGGGATGTTCGTCCTGATAAAGAGCACCCTCGTCGTACCCGGATTCACGGACACGGTGCGCATACGGAACTTCGTCATGCATATAAAGGCAGAGTTCAAGTGAAATTCACCGTCTCGGGGCTACGCGGACGGGTGGATGAGGACCTGACGCCGGAGGTTATCGTACGGTACGCCTCCGCCTTTTCCTCCCTGTTCCCACCGGGCCCCATGGCCCTGTCCCGGGACACCCGGGAGAGCGGTCCCGCTATCGTCCGCCTCGTCTCGGCGGCCATGATGTGGATGGGGCACACCGTCCACGACTTCGGCGTGGTACCCACGCCCGCATTTTTGAGGTTGATAAGGCTTACGGGTTCCCGGGGTGGGATAATGGTGAGTGCCAGTCACAATCCCCCGGAGTGGAACGCCCTAAAGTTCGCCTTCGGGGACAGGTTGAGCAGAGAGGAGGAGGTCGCCGCTATAGGGAGGAGCCTTGAGGCGCGCCACGTTGCCCGCTCCCCCTTCGGCAGATACTACGACGGAAGCTCCCGGGTGTACGACCTCTACCTCTCCACCCTGGGGGACCTGCGCTACGACCTCGGAGGGCTGAGGGTGGTGGTGGATTCCCAGAACGGTGCCACCGCCGTGTGGGTGGCGAGGCTCCTCAACGATTTGGGAGCGTCCGTATTACCGATCCGCAACCTTTACGGCCCCCTACCGGAGGATCCGGAGCCGAAGGCCGACAGGTTCGGTGAGATGGACACTCTACTGAAAGGCGGGGAGTACGACGTGGGTTTCGGGTACGACCCCGACGGCGACAGGGTGATCGTGGGTCTAAAGGGGGTGGGCCTGCTCACGGAGGAGCAGACGACGGCTCTGGCTCTGTACTCCGCCACACGCTACCTTGACGTAGGGAAGGTGGCCGTCCTGAACTACTCCACGTCCGTACTTAGCGAACGTGTCCTGAGGGAGGCCGGTCTAACCGTCTATCGGTACAAGGTCGGAGAGCCCAACATCGTACAGAGGCTGGAAGAGGTGGGTGGCGTGCTGGGGGGAGAGGGAAACGGTGGGCTCATATACCTGCCCTTCTCAAAGGGTAGGGACGGTATCCTGTCCGCTCTCCTGATAAGCCGGCTCGTACTGGAAGGGAACGTACCGGATAGCATCCTGCGGCCCGGAACCCGTATGGGGAAGGTCAAGGTAAGCAGAAGGCTGGAGGAGACCCTGGAGGTCTTCAGGGACATAGTTGAAGGGTGGGACTTAGACACCACGGACGGGTACTACTTCCGGAAGGGAGACAACTGGCTCCACGTACGTCCCTCAAACACGGAGCCGGTGGTAAGGGTGATATGGGAGGGGGAGCGGGAGTTCTACGACAGGATCGCGGAGAGGGTCAGGCTGATATAAGTTCTCTAAGGTCGGGCCATCACGGGTGGGTTAAGCCTTCCGGAGCGCCTCATTCTCTCCTTTAGGTCTACCGCCCACGGCTCGTCTTCGTCGTACAGGAAGGTGCCGGAGTGCAGGGTGAATCTTAAGTTGGTCGGGGCGAAGCGGTACTCCCTTATAAAGCGCATGTAGTCGTAAACGGTCTTCATCGGACGGGGGCTGTTGGGAAACAGGCGTCGGGCTATGCTCCTCAGCTCCTCCATGCCGACGCTCCGTATGATAGCCAGAATAATGAGGGCCTTACGACGGGGGACCTTTACCTCTTCAGTTCCCTTCAGCAGTCTGACCCTTCCACCGAAGGAGAGATATACCCCTCTGTCCCTTATCTTACGCATGTGCCACAGGAAGCTCTCCACACCCCTGTACCTTCTGGCGAAACCGATGTCTCTTCCCTCCCCCCGAACGTACCTGTTGAACGCCCTGAGAAAGGGTACGTACTCCGGTATCTCGTCGTCTCCGACGCCCAGAGACGGGTCAAATATGCTGCCGAGTATCCGACCGACCGTGTACAGCAACCTCTCCCCATCACGGTTGAAGTTCCTCAACATAACCTCGTAGGTCAGGGCGTCCCCCTCCATAAGGGCGGTCATCATACGCCCTATTATGGCCAGTCTCTTGGAGAACGGATGGGCGAGTACGAAGGTGAAGTTGCCCCTGCGAAAGGTGTTAATGGCCGCGGGGAGGTCTCCCCCTATCGCTCTATTTACGTTGAGGTACGCCCCGATCGGTCCCCGCAGTCTTCTGAGCAAAGGGTCCGGTATAACGTACATCCTTCCAAGGAGGTTAAACACCTGCATGTAGAGGGAGTGCATGAACTCGGGGGATATGGCCTTTATGACCTCGCGGTTATTCTCAAGAATCTTGAGTGCTTTGCACACGTCCCCTACGTAGTACATGTGGTAGTAGAAGGCCTGTACGGGTTCCATAGGCTCCCTTAGGGGAGACAGGTTCATAAACCGTAGCATGAACTTCAACCACCGAACTTCTCTATCATCTTCCCCGAAGAATCTAACGTAAGTTTGCATAAATTTGCTCAACTTCTCCAGCTCCATATTGTAGAAGTAGTACATCATCAGAACCTTTAAACCCTCTTTCATAGGAAAGCCTGACCTTATTGATTCAATCACTTTACGCTCAAGCTCCCGGAACTCGTTGAGATTCCACATACACTACAGATTATAAACGGGACCACTCCGCCCACGGTTCCATCGGGGGCGACCGTAGAATACGCCGTAATGGTAAGGATAGTCGGTCTGGGAGCCTTCGCGCCGGAGGGGGTCATCTCCAACTCCGACTTTGAGAGGTTCATGGACACCAACGACGACTGGATCAGGAGCCGTAGCGGAATAAGTCGCAGACACATCTCCCCGCCGGACGTCTTCACCTCCGACCTCGCCGCCGAGGCGGCGAGAAGGGCCATAGAGAGGGCCGGAATATCTCCGGAGGACGTTGATATGGTGGTGGTGGCCACCTCTTCCCCCGACACCCTCACCCCGTCTACGGCGTGCATAACCGCCGCCAAGCTGGGAATGGGTAAGGTGCCGTGCTTTGACGTTAGCGCCGCCTGTCCGGGCTTCCTCTACGGGCTGGAAATAGCCTCCGGCCTCCTCAAGACCGGACACTACCGGTACGTCCTCGTTGTGGGCGTTGAGTCCGGAACGAAGTTCGTAAATTGGCACGACAGGGGTACGGCCGTGCTCTTCGGGGACGGGGCAGGTGCCGCCGTACTCACGGAGGACGGGAGCGAGTACGGTATCCTCTCCACCTACCTCATGGGGGACGGGCGTCTCGGGGAGCTCCTCAAGGTGGAGGTGGGGGTATCCTATCCGCCGGGCAGCTGGGGGGTCAGGATGCGAGGTAGGGAGGTGTTCAGGAACGCCGTAATACAGATGGGGGAGGCTGCCACCGAAGCCCTCCGCAGGGCCGGACTCACACCCGAGGACGTAGATTGGCTCGTACCTCATCAGGCTAACTTACGTATAATAGAGGCGACACGTGAGAGACTTGGGCTTCCACAGGAGAAAGTCTACGTGAATATACACGAGTACGGTAATACCTCCGCCGCTTCTATTCCCCTCGCCCTGGACGAGATGATGGACAGAGGTCTTCTGAAGGAAGGGGACATCGTCCTCGCCGTCTCCTTTGGCGCGGGTTTCACGTGGGCTTCATCCGTTATAAGGTGGGGATAGGGCATGTTGGCCGTTCTATCCCTGACCTTCGGGACACCGGAGGTGGCGTGCGATACCACCTGCGAGAACGGTTTTAACCACACCTACCTGTACGTTGATACCTCCGGGAACGTCCATATAGCGTACCACCGCAGGGTCTCCGGGGTATGGCAGGTCTTCTACCGCATGAGGGGTCCTTACGGATGGCTACCGGAGGAGAGGGTGGTGTTTACGGATACGGCGGACGCCAAGTACCCTTCGGTGGTGATGGCCCGAGACAGCGTCTTTCTGGTCTGGCACGACTACAGGGTGGGAGGCATATCCAACGTTGAGCTTTTCTTCAACTCCAAACCCGTATCAGGGGACACGTGGTCAAACGAAGAGAGGCTAACCTACACCTCGTCCGGAGGGCCGGGGGACAACGGATACGTCCCTTCCCTTAAGGTGGCACCCGACGGCTCACTCCGGGTCGTGTGGTACGATTACCGGGACGACCCCTACTCCTACGATGCGGAGATTTACACCAAGAGCAGGGATACCGCAGGATGGGGTCCCGACGTGAGGGTGAGCAGGTCACCGGGAAACGCGTGGTACCCCGCCTTTGCCTTCGGACCGGACAGTGTGATTTACGTCTGGGCGGATAACAGGGGTGGAGGGTACGGCATCTTCGGTAGCTTCGGCTCGGGGGACTTTTCCATCTCCGACGGCGGGTACTACCCGGACGTGGCCTACGGCCACGGAAAGTACGTTGTGGTATGGCAGGGGAGCGACGGAAACGTTTATGTCAGGTCTGGAGGTTCCGGATGGTCCCCACCCGCCCCCGTATTCCCCACGGGGAGACCCCAGAAGGATCCGGCCATCGTACCCTTCCCTCAGGGGTTCGTGGTGGTATGGAGGGAGGACGTTAGCACGTACGACAGCGACATCTTCGGGGTCATCCTCAGGCCGGATCTTACCCTTCACGACACCTTCCGCCTCGCCGTTCCGGGGGTTCAGGAGAGGCCCACGCTCTTCGTGGACGCTTTCGGGTACCTGCACGTGGCGTGTGTGGATAGGTCCTACGGCTCCTCCTACCCCCGGATCCTGTACTTCAGGTCCCTCCAGCCCCTCACCGTTGAGGAGATTAAGGCCGACGTGAAGAAAGGCGACCGCCAGAGCGCTATCGTCGGCCGGAGGGTGATACTGCGGGGTGGGTACGACCCCTCCGGCAGGAGGGTGAGATAAAGCTCACAGGCCCGTAAGTTTTTTCATGAGGAGGCGGTAGGTACGGTACCTCTCCGGATGGACCTTCCCCGGCTCCTCCCCCACGTTCTCTAAGACGCCGCAGCCGGGCTCGTGAATATGGGTGCAGTCCGAGAACCCGCACTGGAACCTTCGGAATTCCCTGTAGAGCTTAGGCAGCTCCCTCCCATCCACGAAGTGGGAGATCTCCACCTTCGCAAAGCCGGGGGTGTCGCACACGTACCCACCGAAGGGGGTCTTTATCAGGGTTATGTCCGTGGTGGTATGGCGCCCCCTTCCGTGCCTGCCGATTCTACCCACCTTCAAGTTCAGGCCCGGCATAAAGGCCTTTATCAGACTGGTCTTACCGGCACCGGACGGTCCGGCTAATACCACCGTCTTTCCCTCTATCCTTTTACGCAGGTCCTCCAGACCTTCGCCCGTTATGGCGCTCGTGCCAACGACGTCGTATCCGGCGTTCTCGTAGATGTACCTCCACCTCTCAAACTCCCCTTCGGGAGCCAGATCCACCTTGTTCAATACTATGAGAGCCTCAACCCCGTACTTCTCTAAGACGGCCAGAATGGAGTCAAGGTGCAGGTTGTCTATGTCCGGCAACCTCAAGGAGAAGACCACCACCGCCACATCCACGTTCGCCACCCTCGGCTTCGGGAGGAGGTTCTTCCTATCATGGAGGTCAAGGATACGCGCGTGCTCATCATCTACGACCTCCACCTCAACGTAGTCCCCGACAAAAACCTTCCCTTTCAACTTCTTCTTAGGGATAGCGATATACACCTCGCCCCCGACCTCCACGCCTAAGTGGGGCCCTTTCTTATAAACTACGTGTCCCTTCAAGGGGAAATTCTACCGCCGTAATGTCCGGGATTCGGCCTTAGCATACGCTCTATGGACCTGAAGGGAAAGGGTGTAGTACTGACAGGGGCGACCAGAGGGATAGGGAGGGAGACCTTAAGGCTCCTGATTGAGGAGGGGAGCAGGGTCGTGGCCGTAGGGAGGGACGAGGGGGCTCTAAGAGAGATAAAGAGGGAGTACGGGGACGCCGTCTTTCCGATCCAGGCCGACCTCTCCGACCCACGGCAGAGGGAGAGGGTGGTGGGTATGGCGGCCGAAGTCTTAGGCGGTTTAAACGTCCTCATCAACAACGCCGGCTTCGGTATCTACGGCCCCTCCCTTGAGGTTCCCGAGGAGAGGATGAGGGAGCTCATGGAGGTGAATTTCTGGGCCCCTATCCACCTGACCCGTCTGTCTGTACCGTTCCTGCGGGGTGGTGGAGTTGTCCTCAACGTCGTAAGCATGATAGCCTTCGTACCCCTACAGAGGTGGGCGATATACTCCGCGAGTAAGTCGGCCCTGCGCTCCTTCTTCATGGCCGTCAGGGAGGAGCTCCGGGAGGAGGGCGTGAAGGTCATAAACGTGTATCCGCCCGTTACCCGAACGGACTTCTTCCGTAGTGCCGGGAGCGAGGGGATAAGGGGGACGGGGTCAGTCTCTCCCGAAAAGGTGGCTAAGACTATAGTCGGGGCCCTGAAGCGGGGGAAGGAGGAGGTATTCGTCTCCTTCTGGGATGGACCGTTGGCCAAGTTAGGTTTCCTCGCCGGTCCCGTAGCCGTGAGGTTGATAAAGTGACCCCCTGATTCGGTTTGCAGGTGTCGTATTATCGGGATACTGCCAAGTTTGAATAGTGGTCAATATAAACTATCGGCCTTATAATGCCTGCTTGATCCGTATGACAGTCTGCGTGCGTAGAGTGGGGTAGCGAATAAACTTAAAAAAGGAGGTAAAATATGGAAATGTTGTTATATTTTTCCACAACGTTGGTTTCGCAGGGAGGATGCCCCTGCGACGTTATCGGAGACGAGACCGTTGTAAAAGCAATAGTGCTCTTAATAACACACCTAATAAT
>CAYYQD010000006.1:0-2961 GCA_964473735.1 uncultured bacterium | reverse complement strand
TAGGGAAATAAAGCGACCGAATCCATAGGCTACCCCACAGCGCCAGGCGGATGAAGGAAGGGGGGCACTGCCCCCCTTTTTTTGTTTTTATATCCCTGATGTCCGCCATAAGGCTTCCTCAAACCTTCCGCAGAATGACCCCTCCACCGTAGGAACGGCAAACCGTACGGGCGTAAAATTCCTTCCCGTGAGATCCGCCGAGATACGTAAAGCCTTTTTGGAGTTTTTCAGGCAGAAGGGACATACGGTGGTGCCTTCGTCTCCGCTCCTTCCCCCTGACCCCACCCTGCTCTTTACGAACGCCGGGATGAACCAGTTTAAACCCTACTTCCTCGGAGAGACCACCCCACCTTTTACCCGGGCCACGTCCGTTCAGAAGTGCTTAAGGGCCGGAGGAAAGCACAACGACCTTGATAACGTTGGCTTTACCCGAAGGCACCATACCTTCTTTGAGATGCTGGGGAACTTCTCCTTTGGGGATTACTTCAAGAGGGAGGCCATACTGTGGGCGTGGGAGCTGCTGACGGAGGTCTATAAGCTGCCGAAAGATAGGCTCTGGGCCACGGTTTATGAGGAGGACGACGAGGCCTACGCTATATGGCGGGACGAGGTGGGACTTCCACCCGATAGGATACTCCGTATGGGGGCCAAGGACAACTTCTGGGAGATGGGGGACGTGGGTCCGTGCGGTCCTTCCTCCGAAATCCTGTACGACCTGGGACCGGAGTCGGATCCCCACCAGAAGAGTCCGTACGAGGAGGGGGAGAGGTGGTTGGAGCTGTGGAATCTGGTCTTCATGCAGTACAACAGGAGAGCGGACGGGACACTTGAGCCGCTACCGAAGAAGAACATAGACACCGGGATGGGTCTGGAGCGTATAGCCGCCGTCCTTCAGGGAGCTTACTCCAACTACGAGACCGATCTATTCATGCCCATAATCAACTTCATAGAGGACCTGACGGGGGTGAAGTACGCCTACGAGACGGGTGCCCCCCACAGGGTTATAGCAGACCACACGAGGGCCCTGGTCTTCGCTATAGCGGACGGTATATTCCCCGCCAACTTCGGCCGCGGGTACGTGCTGCGGCGTATCCTTCGCAGGGCCTACCGATTCGCCCAGAAGATAGGTGTGGCAGAGCCCGTGCTCTACCGCGTCGCCGACGTCGTGATAGATATAATGAAGGAGGCTTACCCGGAGGTGGAGGAGAACGCGGAGGTGGTTAAGAAGGTCATAAAGAGTGAGGAGGAGCGTTTCCTGAATACCCTCGGTAAGGCCGTACCCGTGCTCATCAAGGCGCTGGAAGAGGTAGGAGAGGGAGGAATACTTCCGGGAGACGTCGCCTTCAGGCTCTACGACACCTACGGCATACCGCAGGACATGATAGACGACTACGCGTCCACCTACAGGGTGTCCGTGGATTGGGAGGGTTTCCGTAAGGAGATGGAGCGGGCCCGCGAGAGGTCGCAGGCGGCGGCGAAGTTTAAGATGCTGATTCCGGAGTGGAGGGAGGCCGCCGAGGACTACACCGGCTCCAGATTCGTGGGCTACCACAAGCTAACCCACGTTTCAAAGGTAGCCAAGGTCGGAAAGCTCAAGGAAAAGGACGCTCTGGTCTTCTACGAGACCCCCTTCTACCCCGAGGGTGGGGGTCAGGTTGGGGACGTCGGCGTAATTGAAGGTGAAGGTTGGAGGATGGAGGTACAGGACACCAAGAGGGTGGGGGCGGATATAGTTCATTACGGGAAAGTGTCCGGGGAGGTGGGTGTGGGGGACGAGGCCACCCTGATGGTAGATGAAAAGCAGAGATGGGCCGCCAGAAGGGCCCACACGGCTACCCACCTTATGCACGCTTCCCTCCGTACCGTTCTGGGACCTCACGTCAGGCAGCAGGGCTCTCTGGTGGAGAGGGAAAGGCTTAGGTTTGACTTCTCCCATCCCGTTGCCTTAACGCAGGAGGAGGTTGAGGAGGTAGAGAGGCTGGTGAACGAAAAGATAAGGGAGAACATACCCGTAAGCGAGGAGTACAAACCCTATAGGGAGGCCCTCAAGGAGGGGGCCATGGCCATATTTGAGGAGAAGTACGGCGATATAGTCCGGGTTATAAGCGTCGGGGACTTCTCCAGAGAGCTGTGCGGAGGTACCCACGTTGACAGGACGGGAGATATAGGCCTGTTCGTTATAGTTAAGGAGGAGAGCGTGTCCGCAGGGACGAGGCGTATAGAGGCCCTGGTAGGGGAGAGGGCCCTGAAGTACGTACAGGAGCAGAGAAGGACCCTAAGGGACGCCGCCGGCCTCTTAAAGGTATCTCCCGGGGAGGTACCCAATGCCGTTAAGAAGAAGTTAGAGGAGATCAAGGTTCTAAGAGGCGAGAACAACTCCCTACTTCAACGTCTGGCCACTCTATCCGTCTCCGAGGTTGAGGAGATGGATAAGGGAGGATACGTAATCCGATGGGCTATCCTACCCTTACCCAAGGAGGCTCTAAGACAGGTTGGAGATAGGATTTACGGTGAGAACGTGGTGGTGGTCCTCGTATCGGATCACCCGAAGGATAAAGGCTTCACCCACGTGCGCGTCGGCGGAGCCTTAAAGGGCACACTCTCTGCCCGCGAGGTGATCAGGAGGTTAACGGAGAGGCTGGGAGGAGGCGGAGGGGGGAGTGAGGTCAAGGCCGAAGGGAGGGTTAAGAGAGTGAGTAAAGGCGATCTGAAGGAACTTCTGGAAAGTGAGCTTTAAGGTTTAACCTCATCTGCCCCACGTTAATGGGCATTGGCGTTGCCCGAATACTTAACGCCTTTCCTCAATAGTTGAGGGGGCTATGGAAGTGTGAGATATAACGAAGAAGGGCGTATATGTCGGTCTTAGATTCGTAGAAGCACATCCTGATCAATTCTCCCCCTTCAGACACTACTTAGCGCGCATGAAGAGGAGGACCCTTTCCTACTCCAAAAGTCCTCTTA
>CAYYQD010000005.1:3051-57812 GCA_964473735.1 uncultured bacterium | reverse complement strand
GGCTCCGAAGATAGAAGGGAGCATTATCAGGGCCCATAACTTCACGTAGTACAAGCGTAAAATCCCCACCCGTGAGAGATTTACTGGTTGAATTCGGGTGTGAGGAGATTCCGGCTTTCGTTCAGGAGGGGGCGGCATCCGCCCTTCTGCGTTTTCTAAAGGAAAAACTCAAAGGTCTCGGGTTTGAGGTGGGAGAGGGAAGACACTTCGCCACCCCTACACGTTTATCGGCTCTACTCCCCGTTTCCTCCACCAGTGCTGTAGTTGAAGTGGAGAAGGTTGGGCCGCCCGTCAAGGTCGCCTACGACCCCCACGGCAACCCCACGGTCGCCCTGTTGAAGTTCGCCGAAAGTGTAGGGGCGAGGCCCGAGGATGCGTACGTGGTGGAGAGAGGCAGAGGTAGGTACGTGGCCGTGAAGGTAAAAAGTGGAGGGGAGCACTTAAAGGATGTACTCGGAGGGATACTGGACGAGTACGTGAGGACGGTTCCCCTTCCCAAAAGGATGAGGTGGGACGACTCCGGCCTGACCTTCATAAGACCTATAAGGTGGCTGGTAGTCCTCCACGGTGATGATGTCCTACCCGTAAGCCTGGGGAGACTAAAAGCCGGAAGAAGGACCTACACCGGTCGTCTGCCCGTGAGAAGAGCGCTGGATATACCGGAGGCGAAGGCCTACGAAGAGGTTTTAGAGGAGGCGGGGATAATACCGGATTTCAGGAAGAGGTTGCAGCGGATAAGGGAAGATACGGAGAGGTTCTTCAGGGTTGATAGGGAGGCCTACGAGGAGTACGAGACGGACGTTGAAAGTCTCCTCTACGAGATAGCGGGACTGGTTGAGAAGGGATACGCCGTGTACGGAAGGTACGACGCCTCCTTCTTGAAATCACTATATCCGGAAGTTATAATGGCGGCCATGGTATCCCACCAGAGGTACGTTCCCCACCTTGAGGACGGTGAGCTCAAACCCGGTTTCGTGGCCTTTTCTAACAATCCTAAGGGTCTGGATATACATCGCAGGGGGTACGAGAGCGTCCTTCGGGCGAGGCTGGACGACGCCCTGTTCTACAAGACGGAGGACCTGAAGCGTCCCCTCTCCTACTACGTTGATAACCTGAAGAACGTGACCTGGATAAAGGGTCTCGGCTCCCTGTACGAGAGGATGGAGAGAGTCAGGGAGATAACCCGCAGGATGCCGAAGCCCGAGAACGTCAATACGGAGATCCTGAATTTCGTCGCCACCCACTACCTCTTTGACACGGCCACTTCCATGATCCGGGACGGCAAGGAATTCACAAAGCTGGAGGGGAAAATAGGCTACTACTACGCCCGCGATAAACTCGCGCAGGAGTGGGGGGACCGTGAGAAGGCGGAGAGGTACGCCGCAGGCATATACGAGGCGAGATTACCAAAAGGGAGGAGGTTTCCTAAAACCCTTGAAGGAACGGTCGTTGCTATAGCCGACGCCCTCAACACTGTAGATGGCCTTTTGAAGATAGACTACCGCTGGACCTCCTCAAGGGACCCGTTAGGTATAAGGACGAACGCACGCCGGCTCTTAGCCCTCCTCCTGTACGGTGGGGCCGGATACGAGTTCGGTAGGTACGACCTCCAGAGTCTCTTAGGCCTTACGGAGACCTATACCCGGAAGCGGGAGGTATGGGAGAGGCTGATAAGGGATACCCTCCCCAACGCACTGGCGTGGGTTCAGGATAACTTCTCCTACGGATACTATCCGGAGGATCCCTCCCACATCCTTCAGACTTACGACGGTAAGAACGTGTTCCTGTCCGCCATAAAGGCGAGGGCGTACGAGAGGGTGGTGATAGGAGAGAACAGGGAGAAGTTCTCCACCGTAGTCAAGCGGCTCCGTCGCATCGTGGGGAGCGAGGCAAGGAGATTCCTTAAGGAGGAGGAGCCACAGAGGAGCAGAGAGTACGAGGAGCGCCTTGAGGGTACCCTGACGTCCATAGAGGTTCAGGCCCTGAAGAGTGTGAGGGAACTGGACGTTCTGAGGGCGGACCCGTGGAGGGTGCTTCAGGCCTACGAGGGGTATATACGCTCCCTCATCTCCCTTTACGATGCTCTTGACGAGTTCTTCACCGCCGTTCCCGTGATGGTTGAGAGCGCGGAAGATAGGGAAAGGAGGTTGTACCTCCTCAGAAGGGCCTTAGCCCTCATAGACGAGATACTCCCCGGCAGTTGAGCCATGCTCTTTCTGTACGTCGCCTTCGGGATATTCGGTGGGTACGTGTATTGGAAGGTGGCGGAAGGTCTGGGATTGTTCAGGGACAGGCGTGACCCACACAAGATAAGGGGAGGGGGCGTTGTCATCCTGCCCGTCATCCTCTGGTACCTCCTTGGGGAGCCGGGTAGGTTAGGGATCGTTCTAACCCTCACGGTGATCCTTATCGGGGTTATGGGCCTCTGGGACGATTACAGGGGACTGTCCGGGTACGTGAAGGCCGCCCTCACGTCGGTGTCCGCTCTCGCCATCCTATGGGGTCTGGGGTGGGTACTCCCCATAAGGATACTGGGATACGAAATGTACGTCCCCATCCTCACGGAGGTACTGTGGATCCTCTTCTTCGTGGGATTCATCAACGCCTTTAACGTCATTGACGGCAAGGACGGTGTCCTCCTGATGACCGCAACGGTTCTACTCACCTACCTGTACGTACTGACCGGCGAGAAGCTCTACCTCCACGTAGGCGCCGTAAGCGTCGGCCTGCTAACCTGGAACAGCCCACCGGCCAGACTTATAATGGGGGATACGGGATCCTATACCCTCGGCCTGCTCATTACGACCGCCTTCTTAACGCTCCCCCACGTTCCTCTTGAGGCCAAGCTCTTAGCCCTTAGCTTCCCTCTCGTTGACACCTTGACGACCATAGTTAGGAGGCTGAAACGCAGGCAGAGTATCTTCCGGGCCGACAGGGAGCACATCCACCACGTCCTCTACTCCCGCTTTGGGGACCGTTGGGGTCTGGCGGCCATCACCCTGGTAAATCTCGTATCCGTCGGAATAGCCCACCTATACTTAACCTACGGTTGGCCCTTCCTGATAGTGGGTGTCCTGTGGTGGGTCTTCCTATCCCTCCTGTCCTTTTCCGGCCCCAAGTTTGCGGATGCGATCCATCAGGCCTGACGGTATCCCCAGAAATTCGTACTCCGAATCCCTGTAGGCGGACTCCGTGAAGGCTATAGCGCTAACGGCGGACCTTATAAGGTAGGGTATCAGGCGGGCCGCCGTATCTCTGTCAAAGGTCCTTACGATCCTCTCCGACAGGAAGGCTAAGAGCTCGGAGATCACGAATATCCGAACGTCAAGGGAAATATCGTAAAGAGCATCTTCGGAGTCACCGCTGTACCTTTCCCTCCAGAACTCCTCCACCTCATCCGATATGAGGGCGTCGTAGAACCTTTCCAAGAGGGTCTTAACGTACCCGCGGGTACTCTCCGTAAGGTTCAGGCGCGAGAGCGTAGCCTCTACCACCTCCCCCTTCCACTTCAGTATCTCCTCACCGTGGTTTTTGAGGTCGTCGGGCCTCTCAAGGGCACCGAGTATCCCCCTGTACGACCGCAGCGTTTTCTCGTAAGTCATCCTTCCCCTCCTTCTACCTTGAGGTTATCCATGTACTGGCGAGTCTTATCCGCCACCTCTCTGGCCAACAGGCGCACCAACCCGACGTTGGTCTCCGGAGAGGTGAGTACCGTCAGGAAGATCTCACCGTTTATACGGTACAGGAATATCTTACCCATGTCAAGGGACACCTCCATATAGTCCATGTCCCCCATCTTGGCTATGTCGGAGGCCCTGCGGGAGACGGAGAAGAGCATGGCGGATAGGGCGGCTATTCTCTCCACGATGTCCGGGTTAAACCGCGCCTCAAAGGCCACGGGAAGACCCTCCTCCGTAGCGAAAAGAACGGCTTCGGCATCCTCAATCTCACGCATCAAACGGTTGATATGAGACTGAAGGTAGCTTTCAACCGTAGTACCGTAAAGCATAAGAACATATTATAAATCCGATTCGTAAGCCCAGCAACGACCCTCTTTAGAATAGACGGATGACACCGGAAGAGATCCGAGAGCTCAAGGAGATGGCCCTTCAGGTTAGACGCGACGTGATAGAGATGACCTACCGGGCCCAGTCCGGACATCAGGGAGGGGCACTATCGTGGGTGGAGATAGGTCTCATCCTCTTCTTCAAGGTTATGAACGTACGGAGAGAGGATCCTTTCTACGAGGACAGGGACAGGTTCGTCCTGTCCAAAGGGCACGCCTGCGCCACCCTGTACTCAATATGGTCCCTGTTGGGGTGGATAGACAGGGAGGAGCTCTGGAAGTTCCGTAGGTTAGACGGAGTTCTACAGGGGCATCCATCCCGGAGGAAGACCCCTTTCGCCGAGACTTCAACCGGCTCCCTGTCCCAGGGTACGTCCGTGGCCGTCGGTATGGCCTTAGGGCTGAAGATGTGGGGTAAGGGGGCGAGGACCTACGCCCTAATAAGCGACGCCGAGCTGCAGGAGGGGCAGACGTGGGAGGCCGTGGAGACGGCAGGGAACAAGGGGTTAGACAACCTGACCTTTATCCTTGACTACAACGGACTCCAGATAGAGGGGGACGTCCACAGGATAAACGATCCCACCCCCATAGAGGAGAAGTTCAGGGCCTTCAAGTGGGAAACTTACGTGGTTGAAAACGGACACGATTTTACCCAGCTATACAAAGCCTTCACGTGGGCGAAGGGGGTGAAGGGCAAGCCCCAGCTGATAGTGGCGAAGACCGTAAAGGGTAAAGGGGTCTCCTTCATGGAGAACCGCTACGAGTGGCACAGTAAAGTACTGACCGAGGACCTGTACCGCAGGGCGATGGAGGAGCTCGGAGTACGTCCTTAAACTTCCACCTGTGGCACACTTACGCCTCCTCCGTCCCCACCAGTGGGTTAAGAACCTGTTGCTCTTCGTTCCTCTGTTCTTCGCTGCCCCTTCGGTGGATTGGATGGTGCGGAACGTCCCAACGGTTTTCATGGCCTTTTTATCCTTCTCCCTTCTCTCTTCGGCCGTATACGTTTTTAACGACCTCAAGGACCTTGAGAGGGACAGGCTCCATCCGGTAAAGCGCAAGCGTCCCTTACCCTCCGGGGAAGTATCCGTCCCCTCTGCGATTCTAATCGGCGCCTTCCTCCTTATTCTGTCCCTGACATCCGGATACTTCTTAGGATGGACCTTCCTGCTGGTTTTGGGGGCCTACGCCCTAAACAACCTCCTCTACACCCTGTACCTGAAGAACTACCAGCTCTTTGACATATTCTCCATCGCTCTGGGATTCGTTTTACGTGTGTATGCCGGGGCGGTGGCCATAGACGTGCCCGTATCCACCTACCTGTTTCTCACTATCTTCTTCCTCGCTCTCTTCTTAGCCATAGGGAAGCGTAGGTACGAGCTCTTACTCCTCGGCGAGGATGGGAAAAACCATCGGAGGGTCCTACGCCACTATTCGGTCTATTACCTTGATCAGCTCATGAACATCTCCGCTACTCTGACTCTGGTGGTATATACCCTATACACTTTGGAGGTGTCCCGCAGAGGTATGGTATTTACCGTCCCCATCGTCGTCTTTGGCCTCTTCCGGTACTACCACATAACCCACAACCTGAACAGGGGAGAACCTTCTGACGACCTCTTAAGCGATCCTCTCATACTGCTTAGCGCCTTATCTTACGCCCTCGTTTTAGCCGTCGTGGTCCTTCGGTGACCTCAGGTGCCTCTTGAGGTAGTCCAAGAACACCGGATCTATCTCCCTCTTTGCACGCTTTTCGGGGTCGTAGGCCACCTGAACGGTCCTGGCCCGAGCGCACAGCTCCCCCCTACCGTTATACACCTCGTACTCTATCGTGAAGCTGGTCCTGCCTATGGAGGAGACCCACGCTACGACCTCAACCTCGTCCAGGAGGAAGAGGGGGCGAAGGTAATCTATCTCTGCGCGTGCTATCACGAAGTGGAAGTTCCGGTACTTACGGAAATACTCGTTGAACATCAGGACCCGGGCGTGCTCTATGTAGGACAGGTAAACGGCGTTATTCACGTGTCCTAAGGTGTCCAGGTCCCTGTACATCACAGGAAGGCGGGCCCTAACCATGGAGGTTATTCTAAGGAGCGAAGGGAACTAAGGCCTGAACTATAACGGATGCTCTGTGATCCCACGTGGGGAAACCTTCGGACGACACCCTCGCAGCCTCGGACATTGACTCCCGGAGTATCGGGTCCGTAGCCAGCCTGACGGCGTAGTGCGCCAGCTCCTTAACGTCGTAGTTTGAGGCCACGAAGCCGTTCCATCCCGTCCGTATTATCTCGGACGTTGAGTGGGCCTCAAAGGCCACTACCGGCACACCCAAGGAGAGGGACTCAACCACAACGGCCGTCTTGTTGCCGTAGAGGTAGGGGGCCAGGACGAAATCCACAGCAGAGTAGAACAGATTCATATCCTCGTAAGGAAGGGGAGCAAGTATATGCACCTTACCGGGAAACTCCCCGGCGAGCTTTCGGACCTCAGGGAGGAGAGGACCATCCCCGATAAGGGCGAGACGGTACGTACCCCGTGATAGCCGGAAGATCTCCGGAAGGAGGTGGGCACCCTTGAGCTTGTTCAGGGCCCCGGCGAACCCCCCTATCGGTCCGTTGATGGGTAAGCCGAGACGCTTACGGGCCTCTATTCTGTCAGTCCTATCCCAGGGCGGTCTGGGAACGGGAAGGAGGAGGTAAGGTCTGCCGTACTTCTGGGCCACGATCTCCCCCCTTGAGCCGTCGTCCGTTATGAGGTAGAGGTCCGCCCCACCCTTAAAGGCCCTATCTACCGCCCTGTATCTCCACCGGTGAAGGGGCCCGAAGACCCTCCTTATCGGGAAGTACTCAAACACACCGTATATGGCCACCACCAGCTTACGGGCCTTAGTTTTACGGTACAGGGCCCTCCCCCTACCGTAAGCCCTCTCG
Source organism: uncultured bacterium (assembly GCA_964473735.1). Lineage (GTDB taxonomy): Bacteria > Hydrothermota > Hydrothermia > LBFQ01 > LBFQ01 > JAADCS01. The sequence continues at coordinate 50,816 of CAYYQD010000005.1, read as the reverse complement.
GACTGCACGAAGACCACATCGTACCTATCCTTTGGAGGTTCGTCCTTAGGAGCTATCACGTCGTAATCAAACAGGCTATCTAACTTCCTCTTCAGGAACCTTACCTCCGGAAACCGTCTAACGTTCCCCCTCCAGTCCTCAACCCAGGGAGTCACCACTAAGAGACTGTACCTCATCTCTGGAGGGACATCATAACAGCAATTAAAGCACCGACCACGGCTATACCGCACCCGCTCGCAGAGGCCACAACCTCACCGACACGGGCCTTCCAGCTACTCTGACGATCCAGCTCCTCTATGACCATATCTTCAAAGTAATCCGGAGTGCCGTCCGGAAGCTTTAAGGCCACGGGGGTCCTGTACCACACCTTATAACCGGAGGGCATGACGACGTACCATCGGCTGTGGTACATAAGATAAGTTCCCGTAGAGTCCCTGTACAGCTTAACGTCGTAGTAGTCCCCACGGCTCTCCTTGTAAATCTTCTTCGCAACCCTACGGGCGAGAGCGTGCCAGTAGGCGGTATCTGCCGACGATACGCTTAACAGGAAAAGAGGAAGCATGAAGGGTGTATTATACGGAGGTACCCACTTTCCCTCCCACCTGTTCGGCGATTCCCATTCACCTTTAGAATTGCACCGGTTTGATAAGGAGGCTTACGGTTAAGAACTACCTGATATTCAAAGACGTTAGGTTAGAGTTCGGCGAAGGTTTCAACGTCATATCCGGAGAAACGGGGGCGGGAAAGTCCCTGATAGCGGACGTACTCTCCCTCCTTGCAGGAGGTAGGGTGGATTGGGACTCCGTTCCGGAGCGGGCCCACATGGAGATGGTGGTGGAGGGGGACTCCGAGATGGAGCGGGTGCTCTCGGACTTAGGTATCCCCTACGACGGGGAGGTGGTCATAAGACGAACACTCAACCCATCAAACCGCCGATCCCGTATCCTTATCAACGACATGCAGGTCTCCGCTGGTGTGGTCAGGAGACTTCTGGACGGTAAAATCTTCGTCGGCTCCCAGTTCTCACACACCACCGTGGATGACCCCACGTTCCAGACCGAGGTCCTTGACCGCTTTGGAGGTATAGACATCGCGGCTTACGCCGAGGTCTACGCCGAGTACGTGGCCAAACTGCGCAGGCTGAGGAAGCTGGAGAGAGAGCTATCCGACCTCAAGGAGAGGGAGGACTACCTACGGTTTCAACTCAACGAGATAAGGAGGCTGAACCTCCGGGAGGGAGAAGAGGAGGATCTAATACGTCGTAGAGAGGAGCTTGAGGAGAGGGTAAGGACGAGGGAGTGGGGTGCGCGCTTCATGGAGACCTATCCTATCGTAAGGGAGAGTCTCACGTCGCTTTTGAGGGACGCACCGGAACGGTTCAGGAGAGATCTGGAGACGATGCTGGATATACTGTCGGATATGGCCTTCAGCATTCCTGACGGTACGGAGGAGGAGGTTGAGGAGGAGTTCAACAGGATAAACGCCCGTCTCTACGAGATCGGCCGACTTAAGGCCCGGTTTCGCACGGACTTCGCGGGTCTTCTCCGCATCGCCGGGAGTCTGGAGAGGGACCTATCCAACCTCCGAAAGCTGGAAGAGGAGGTTGAGAGGATGCGTGTGGAGATAGAAAGGCTTGAAGAGGAACTGGGGAGGTTATGCGATGGTATAGACGCCACACGCGTGAGTACAACGGAGCGTTTCGCGAAGTACGTTGAGGATAGTCTCAGAGCCCTCGGTTTTGAGCACGTAGAGGTTGAAGTCTCCCTTGAAAGTACCCGGTACTACGAGAGGGGAAGGACGGTAGCCCGGCTTCTGATCTCAACCGTCCCGGGCGTGGCACCCCACAGGGTATCGGACCTGTCCGGTGGGGAGCTGTCAAGGACGGCCTTAGTCCTCTTTTCAACCGGGAGCTCCCGGTACAGGACCCTCGTACTTGACGAGGTGGATACGGGCGTTAGCCCCTCCGTCGCCGACAGGGTGGGAAGGCTACTCCGTAGATTGTCGGAGGGAACCCAGATAATGGCCATAACCCACCAGGCCTTCACGGCTCTACACGCTCACAGGCACTTCGTTGTGGAGAGAGCCGACCCCTCCACGGCTACGGTCAGAGAGGTGAGAGGGGAAGAGAGATGGAGGGAGCTGGGCAGGATGATGGGGGTGGGGGATCCGGAAATAGCCAAGAGCACTTTAGGGGGATAGGACATCACCCCTTCCCCCTCAAAGGGCGACTTTACGGGAGTAGAATACCCCCTATGAAGAGCAAAGCCGTAGCCTTCGCAGGGCAACCTCTATCCGGAAAAACCTACACTGTGGCCAGAATACTCGCCATGCTCAAGAAGATCCCCAAAGCGGACACTAAGTACTTGGACTACGAGCCCGACGAGCAGGAACGCGGATCAACAACGACCTTAAAGGTCTTTTCGGTCATGGATCCGGATACCCACATCCACTTTCTGGATACGCCCGGCTTCATAGAGTTCTTCTATCAGAGCGACTTAGGTATCCGCATGGCGGACACGGTCTTCATATTCCTGAAGGCCGGGAGCGAAGTGGATGCGAGCGTTGAGCACGCTTACCTTACGGCCAAGCGTTTCGGTATCCCATCCTCCTTCGTTATAACGCAGTACTCGGCGGGGGACTGGCAGAAGACTCTGGAGTCCATAAACGCCCTAACCGGAGGAAAGGCCCACGTTTTCGCCGAGCCGGGAACTCCCCCCACACCGGAGAACATGAGCGAGGAGCTGAAGGAGGACATAATCTCGTTTGACGATGCTCTCCTTGAGAAGTACTTAGAGGAGGGAGAGGTGAGCGAGGAGGAGATAAAGGGCGTGCTGGATAGAGCCCTCAGGTCCCCGGACATACATCCGGTCCTCTTCGTAGAGAGCGACGAGGACGTTGAGAACTTCTACGCGTACGTAAAGTCCTTAGTGCCGGGGTACGTTGGGAAGGAGGTACCGGCGGTGGTTATTTTCAAGGCCTCCTTTGACCCGTCCATGGGCGACCAGTTCTACGGTCGGGTCTTCGGGAAGATAACGAGGGGTATAGAGCTGAAAAACCGAAGGACGGGAACGGTGGAGAAGCTCTCCCACATATACGTCCCCTTAGGGAAGAACAGGGAGGAGGTGGAGGAGATCCTGGCCGGGGACTTCGTCGTCCTACCCAAGCTCAAGGACGCCGAGGTGGGGGACGTACTGACGGAGGGAGACGTGGAGTTTGAGTACGACTTCCTTCCGGAGCCCTTCAAACCCTACGTCGTGGCCATAAGCCCCAAGGGAAGAGCATCCGAGGAGAAGATTTCCGACGCCATGCACCGCCTGGGCAGGGAGGACAGGTCCTTCTCCTACGAGTACAACGCCGAGCTGCACCAGCACCTGCTCAAGGCGCAGGGGGCGACCCACGTAAACGCTATAATCTCCCGTCTGAAGGGTAAGTTCGGCGTTGAGGTGGACCTGACCAAGCCCCGGATTCCCTACCGTGAAACCATACGCAGGAAGGCCGAGGCCGAGGGTAAGATAAAGAAGCAGACCGGAGGGCGCGGTCAGTACGCCATCGCCAACATACGGATAGAGCCTCTACCGAGGGAGAAGGAGTACGAGTTCATAAACTCCATCTTCGGCGGAGCGATACCGAGGGAGTACATACCTTCCGTTGAGACGGGTATAAAGAAGGCCATGGCCGAGGGTGTAATAGCCGGATATCCCGTCGTGAACGTCAAGGTTGAGCTGTACGACGGAAAGCACCACCCCGTAGACTCTTCCAACTTCGCCTTTGAGATGGCCGGCAAGCTGGCCTTCAAGAGCGCGGCGGAGAAGGCCGACCCCTACATACTGGAGCCTTTCTACGAGGTGGAGATACTGGTACCGGAGGAGAACTTAGGGGACGTCATGGGTGAGATAAACTCCCGTCGCGGCAGGGTAATGGGGTTTGAGCCGGCCGAAAGAAAAGGCTATCAGAGGATAAAGGCCCTCGTACCCCTTGAGAACGTGTACGACCTGATAGTGCCCCTACGCTCCATAACCAAGGGACGCACGGACATAACCTACCACTTCTCCCACTACGAGGAGGCACCGAAGAACGTACAGGAGAGGGTAATAGCCGAGTACCAGCAGGCAGAGAAGGAAGGTTAGAGGTAAGAGGACACGCGGGATAGGAGGGCCCGGAGGTTGGCCTCCCAGTTGCATCGTTTTTGGATGGTTTCCCTGTTTAAAAGGCGGGCCCTCCTCCACCACTGCGGTGTGTAGGTGCTCTTAAACCGCCGGTACATCTCCTCCGCTATCGGGGGTGCGATTATGCCCGTATCCTCTCCGACCCACTCGCGGTTGGCGGGTATATCCGAAACGATGGGCACACCTCCGAGGGCCATACATTCCAGAAGAGATACGGAGGAGGCGTCTCTGTCCGGGACCGATATACAGAAGTGGGCCTCCCCTATCACCCTCAGGTAATCTTCGTAGGTGAGCCTTCCGGGGAAATCCACGTCCAACCCCATCTCCCGGGCCATATTCGTTATCCTCTCCGTCATGCTTCCCCTCTGGAGGTAGGTTATACGGAGGGGGAAGTCCCGGGAGAGGAGCCTCAAAAATCTCAATACCTCGGCGTGGTTGAACAGGGGCTCGTGCCTCCGCAAGGAGACGAAGTGGAGTGGTGAAGGAGGCAGGTCTTTGAGCGGTCGTTCTCTAACCTCCCTCCTCACTCCGAAGGGAATGACGTCTATCCTATCCTCCGGGTATCCGAACTCTTTAGCCACTATACCCTTTACGAAACGGGCGTCCGCTATCACCCTATCGTAGGAGTGAATTATCCTGCGGGCCAACGCCCTGTGGAGAGGGGTTTTGAAGGCCCAATGGAGTATATCCGATCCCCACAGGGCGAGGATACGTACCGGAGCCTCAATCAGGCTACCTATAAGGCCGTAGTTCGGGAGGAAGTGGGAGAACACCACGTCCGGCCTAACCTCGCGGGCCAACCTCTGAAACCGGGGAACGGCCGCGACGTACTTGAACTTCCATAGCGGAGAACGGAGGAGTACCACTTCACCCCCGATTGAAGGCTCCATAGATGCGATTACGACGTCGTGCCCTTCCTCTCTGATGGACTCCGCCCACCTGTGGGTGTGGTAGGAGGAGGCGTCGGAAAGCAGAAGGAACCTCATGCCCTTATAAAGCCACTCTCATCTACGAACACCACGAGCTTGAGAACCACGACCTCGCTTATCTCCCCTGTCTTTATGCTGATCTCCGGGACGTCCTCCGGTATCCCCTCACCGTACCTTAGCTGCTCCTCTATGTACCTCCGTAGCTCTATCTCCCCCCTCTGTATGACCTCGTTGAAGCTGGCACTCTTTATCCTTATTCCCCGGATGGCCGGTATCTCAAGGACGTAATCCCCCTCCATGGAGAGGGTTATCTTCGCCGTGTATTTAAACACCATCCTCTACCTTCCCTCTATGGTGTAAAAGGCGTACAGAACCCCGAACACCACGGCGGCGGAGATCAAGACCTCAAGGGTTCCCCCACGCGGCTCTTCCGATGGTGAGACTTCGGGTACCTTAACGGCGTCCAGGTCCGAAGGGGACACCATATCCCTGTAAGTTCCCGAGACGTTTTTAGAGGAGCCACACCCGGAGAGCAGGGCCCGGAAAGAGGCTATCCTCTCAACCCTCCACAGATTCTTACGGTAGACCACCCTCGCGTCCATCACGTTCACGTGGGTGGTGCACGTTAAGGTGGTATCGGCGTACCTCAACAGCAGATAATCGTAGAGAGATCTGGGTACCCCGGCCCCACTAAAGACGGTCCTCTGTGACAAAACGCACCTACCGGTGCAGGCACTATCTACGGCTGCGTAGAGTATCTCAAGGTCGTTGGGTGGGAGGGCGAGGAGGAGGAGCATACTACCCTCCTAAATCCTCCCCCCACCCCTCCTCTCCCTCCTCAAGGTCCGGGAGGTACTCGGACGCGCTGTCCATTACGGTAGAGCTGGCGAAGATCGGAGCCTTGGCCTTCAGGGCGAGGGCCATAGCATCCGAAGGACGGGCGTCTATACTGTAGACCTCACCCTCTCGGTTCAGGATGAGGCGCGCGTAAAAGGTACCGTCTACGAGGTCGTTTATCACCACCTTCTCTATTCTGGCACCCAGGGTCTCAATGACGTTGTAAAGGAGGTCGTGGGTAAGGGGACGGGAGAAGGTCTCCCCGCTCAAGGCCATGCTTATGGCTTTCCCTTCAAAGGGACCCACGACTATGGGTAGATGGCGACTCCCGTACCTCTCCTTCAGGATCACCATCATACCTACACCGCCCTCGCCGTGTACGAGGGCCACGCTCTTCACCTCAAGCTCCACCAAGTTGCTCATCACTCCTCCGGTTCTAACCGGACCTTCACCCTGGCCACCACCTCTGGATGGAGCTTTATCTCAACGTCGTGGGTGCCGAACTCCGTCAGACCTTCCTCAAGTAGAACCTGGGAGCGCTCTATATCGTACCCGAGCTCCTTGAGCTTATCGGCCACGTCCTTCGCGGAAACGGAGCCGAAAGGTTTGCCCTCCTCGTTGGTCTTCAGGACGAACAGCAGTCTCTCGCCCGAGAGCCTTCTGGCGAGCTGCTCCATACGGCCCTTTTTACGTTTCAGAGAGAGCTCCTTCATCCTCCTCTGGTTCTCCCACTGCTTCACCACGGAGGGGGTGGCCTCAAGGGCGAACCCTTTGGGTATGAGGTAGTTCTTGGCGTACCCCCAACGCACCCTCACTATGTCCCCAGCCTTGCCGAGTTTGGGAACGTCTTTGACCAGAAGGACGTTAACCTGCTTCATACCACGTACTCCTTTATGAAGGGTAGAAGGGCCAGCATGCGCGCGCGCTTTATGGCTCTGGCGAGACGCCGCTGCTCCTTGGCGGTTAGCTTAGTATACCTACGGGGCAGTATCTTACCCGTAGGGGATATGTACCTCTTTAAGGTTTCAACGTCCTTGTAATCAAACGTGCGCCCTTTCCTCTTTCTAGCCATGTTTCACCTCCTTTTACGTTAAAAGGGCATCTCCTCAGGAGGAAGACCTAAATCCTCCTCCGAAGGTGGCTCGTAGCGGGACAGGTCCACGTCCTCACCCCTCTGCTGGACCCTCTCAAGGACCTGCACCCTATAGGCCCTTATCTCGTAGGTGTTGAACCTCTTGCCCTCGGTCTCCCACTCCCTATAGCGGAGCCTACCCTCAACGACCACGGGCGTTCCGCGCATTAACCTCTGTACCAGACTCTCGTTCAGGTCGTTCCGTCCGAGGGAGTAAAGCACGTCTATGAAGACGGTACTGCTCTTCCACTCCCCGCCACTTTTGTACGGCGTATCCGACGCCAGACGGAACTTTATGAAGTTCCTGCCGTCGGAGGTATTCCTTACCTCGGCGTCCGAAACCAACCTTCCCGAGAGTATCACGAAGTTTATGTTGGGTAGGCGTATGCTCCTTTCCTCTTTCATCCGTCGTCCCTCCGGACCACCATGTACCTCAGGAAGGTACGCATGAGCCTCAAGTGGGTGTTGAGGTCGTACGCTACCTGAGGGGTGGCCCTGAACTGAATGAAGTAGTACCTCCCGTGCGTCTGTTTCTTTATGGGGTAGGCGAGCTCCCGGACTCCCCAGTCCTCCTCGCCCACTACCTCCCCACCGTTCTCCGTTATGAAGGCCTTGACCTTCTCTATGGACCCAGCCTGCTCTTCGTCGCTCTGCTGGGGGCTCAAGACAAGAGCCACTTCGTACTCTCGCATAACCGGGAATTATACGACCGTAGCCCGCATCTTGCAAGTTCGGTCAGCGCCTGCCCTCCGGCCATATAGCCGCTCCGTACTTGAGGCCCCCCTCAAGGGCGTATATACCGTACGTTCGGGCCTCCGGCGTGATCTTTACCCACGAAGGCATCGCCCTCACGGATCGCACGGAGGAGGGAGTCAGGGAGTAGAGCAGAGGAATCAGGGAGGTGTCGGCCACTTTATAAACGAGCATCGTACGGTCGTAGGTCAGGGGTACCACCTCCACCCTGTTCTCCTTTACCCGGGAGTAGAAGTTATGGAGGAAGGGAGGGAGTTTGGCCTTGGACCCCAGTATTACCACGTTGTATCCGGCGGAGCGAACTCCGGCCTCCGTCAGGGCGGTGTCCGGCAACACGATGGCCCTGCCGTTGGCGTAGGACCACCAGGCGTTGGCGTAGAATACGGCCAAGTCCCTCGTCCAGGGCTCGGAGGTGGAGTAGGCTATGACGAAGGGCCTCATGAAGACGTCCCTGAAGATGATGGGCCTCCTATAGACGTACCTCTTAAGCCTCCTCCACCGTCTGTACTTCACCAGAACCTCCCCTCTGTACCTCAGGGTGTCCCCGTCTATTATAACCTTCCCCCTGTATCCGGGCAGGACCAGGGCTTTAACGTTCTCCGTGCGGAGTACGGCTTTGCCCCTATCCCTTCGGAGGACGAATCCCGTCCTGTAAAAGGGCCTTTCGGCCTCAAGAATTTTGACGCCGAAGGCGGAATCGCTGACGGAGAGGTCGTAGGTGTAGAAGTACCTCTCCTTCCTCCTGACCTTCAGGGAGTAGGCCCACTTCCAGAGGTCGGGGTCGTCAAGGGAGCCGTTCCACCAGTGTCCTCTTTCGGCCCTCCAGACGAGGCGGAAGGTCGCCCCAAGGCGGGAGAGGAGGTCCGAAGCGAGGAGGGCGTGGAAGGGGGGGACGTTGTCGTCCTTGCCCCCCTGAAGGATGACGACGGGGAGGTTCCTGAGGTTCGTAAAGAGCTGTGTGGTGCGAGCCTGCTGGTACAACCTCTCCTGAAGCTCAACGAAGGGGGTTTTACCGAAGAGCCTGTACCTCTGGAGATGGGTAGGTATGTACAGGTCTATTGAGAGCCACGCCGCGGCGGGCATACAGGCCCGCCATATTGACGGATAGGAGGTACATAGATGCCACGTACCGTGTCCCCCCATGGAGGTGCCCATCAGGTATATACGACGGCGGTCTATCCGGAACTCCCGTAGAACTTCGTGAAGGACGTCAAGGGCGTCCCTCCTTCCCCAGTCTTCCCAGTCAAATCCCCACCTCCTGCGGTTGGTCGGGCATACCACTATCTCCCTTTTTCTCTGTCTGTGGTTGCGGCACCTGTTCTCGGCCTTTACGGCGGCACCGTGCAGGCTAAGGACGAGGCCGTACCTCCTTCTGGGGTTGTACCCCTTCGGGAACTTCACGGCGTAGTACTGAACGGAGGAATCTACCGGAGACAGGTAAGTGCGACGCACGAATGGAGCGTCCCACTTCTTAACGGCGAGCTTTAGGTGCCGCACGTGGCCGTTGAAGTAGTACTTAACCATCACGCTGTCCCTACCCTTCGGAGCCTTTACGTGAAGCTTTAGAGGGACCTTAAGGAAGGTGTAGGGCTCAAGGCGGTAGGCCCTTCCGTTTAAGCGCACCGTTGCCGGCCTTTCCGTCGGGTTGGCCAGGGTTATTCCGGCGTACCCCTCGTAGGTCTCCCCCTTTAAGAGGTCGGGGAGGGTAAGGTCCTTTTCATATACAAACGGAGTATCGGGGGCCCGCCTGACCTCCAGTTTGAACGGCCTTACTCCCCCTAAACCTCCGACGGCAAACTCAACGGTATCCCCTCCCTTCAGGGGCACAAGACCCTCGTAATCCCCGTAGTAGTTTAAGGCCCACCTCCGTTCTCCTATCTTCAGGCTGCCGACGTGTATCCCCCTCACGAGGTAGGTGCCCGGGGTATCAACCTTCAACACCCCCTTCACGTAGAAGAGGAGGTTTATACCGGCGAGGCCGTGCTCCTCGTTGAGGCGCTTGAGAGCCAGCGTATCAACCTTTACGCGGTAGTACCCGTCCGTATCCGGGGCTATGGCTCTCCACTTAATGGGCTCGGGCGTTATGGGGGAGCGGTATAGCTTAAGCGGTGGGTAGATGTAATCCACAAACGGCTCCCTAACGCCGGCGAGGAAAGGGCCGAGAAGAAGGAGGGTGTCAAGCATTCGGTATTTTAAGGCGGTACCCGGAACACCGTAGCCCAAATGCGCTTTACTTACGTCGGTTTTCACCACTATAATACCGGCCAATATGAAGAAGCTCATTCTAGCGCTAACGGTGGCGTTAGTAGGATGTCAGCCCGCTGAGAGGGTAGTGAAGATAGGCCTCCTTCTACCCACGAACGCGTCGGGCGATATAGCCACGTACTCCAAGCAGGTTAAGAACGGCATATACCTGGCCGCCAAACAGAGCGACTTTCGTATCAACAAGCATAAGGTGGAGTTTATACTGCCCGAGAAGTACGACGGCAAACCCGAAGACGCACCCAAAGCTTTTGAAGAGCTGGTTAAGAAAGGGGTGAAGGTAATCATAGGCCCCATAACGAGCGCCGAGGCCTTAGCCATAAGGGACATAGCGAACAGCAAGAAAGTCCCGGTCTTCGTGCCGACGGCTACGGCCAACGACGTCACCGAGGGAGCGCGCTGGATATGGCGCATATGCGTGACGAACAAGCACATGGCCGTTGCCTCCGCCTACATGGCCCAGGGTTTCCTGAACGCCAAAGAGGCGGTAGTTTTGGAGGAGAAGGGGAACACCTACTCGCAGGAGATAGGGGATAACTTCCAGAGGTGGGCCGACAGGCACGGCCTCAAGGTTGTCGGTGTTATAACCCTTGACAACGGCAACGGGATAGCCGCCAAGGTCGGTGAGATACTCTCGGCCTTTACGGTACCGCAGGAGAGCACCGTGGTTCTGGCTCCCTTCTACTACGATAAGGCGGCCAAAGTCATAAGGGCACTGAGGGACTCCGGATACGCCGGATACGTCTTAGGTGCCGACGGTTGGGACGTCCCCAACCTCGCCAAGGAGGTAGGTAAGCCCGCTGGAGACAACTACTACGTCTCCCACTTCAACCCCTACGACCCCATATCAACGGAGTTTGCCGAAGCTTACAGGAGTGAGTACGGGGAAGAGGCCTCATCCTTCGCCGCCCTGGGGTACGACGCCTTTAAAGTGGTGGCGGACGTGGTGAGGAGGGCCAGAGCCACCCTTAACCCCGACGACATAAGAACGGCGGCGGCCAACATAGACGTTAAGGGGGTAACCGGAAACATAGAGCTGTCGGACGATACGAGGGACCCGGAGACCAAGAGCGTCGTGATGATACGCTTCTCGGATATAGGGTTCCAGTTCATAAGAAGGTTGGCCATATCTCCGACGCTATGAGGTACCTTCTTAAAGGGGGGCTCCTGTACGGCGAGTCCCCCGCCGACGTTCTCATAGAGGACGGCCTGATAGCGGAGATAGGGGACGTTAGAGGGGGAGCAGACGAGGAGATAGACCTGAAGGGGAGGTACGTCCTCCCCGCACTGGTGGACCCCCACGTACATGCCCGGGAGCCGGGCTTTGAGTACAAGGAGGACCTAGTAAGCGTATCCGAAGCGGCCGTCTTCGGAGGGTACGCCCACGTAGCCGTAATGCCTAACACCTCTCCACCGATTGACACTCCGGAGATGATCCGCTCCCTGAAGACTCGCTCCGAAGTCCTACCGCTCTACGTCCATTTCGTTGGGGCCATAACTAAGGGACGGGAGGGGAGGGAGCTGGTGGAGATGGGGCTTATGAAAGAGGCCGGGGCCGTGGCCTTCTCGGACGATGGGGACTGGATAAGGGATCCGGCCGTGATGTTCAACGCCCTACTGTACGCCTCCTACGTCGGCCTTCCGGTCATAACCCACGCCGAGGTACCGGAGCTCGCCCGTGGTTTCGCCCACTACGACACCAACAACCTGAAGTACGGGATGAGGTTCCGCATGGCCCTGGCCGAGGAGCTGGCCGTATATCGGGACGTGCGCATCGCCGAGATAACCGGTGCCCATATCCACGTGGCCCACGTATCCAGTCGCGATAGCCTCCACCTGATTTCCCGGTTCAAGGAGAGAGGAGTAAAGGTCACGGCGGAGGTCACACCCCACCACCTGATATTCTCCACGGACAGGCTCCCGTTTTACGACCCCCTCTACCGTGTCAATCCACCGATCCGCTCCGAGGAGGACAGGTTGGCCCTGATAAAAGCGCTGAAATCCGGGGTGATAGACTTCGTGGCAACGGATCACGCCCCCCATTCGTACTACGAGAAGGAGGCCCCCCTTACGGATGCCCTCCCCGGGATTGAGGGACTGGAGACGGCTTTCTCCTCCCTATATACCTACCTCGTCCTCTCCGGTGAGATTCACCTGAAGGACCTGCTCCTCCTGATGTCGGAGAGACCGGCCAGATTCTTGGGGGTGGATGTGGGAATAGAGGTGGGCAGAGAGGCTAACCTGTTCGTATTTGACCAGGACGCCGAGTGGGTGGTATCGGAGGAGGACATACGGTCAAAGAGTAAGAACAACCCATTTTTGGGGGCCACCCTGCGTGGCAGGGTCGTCCTGACCTTTGCCAAGGGCAGCTTAGCCTACAGGAGGTAGAATATGATAGGATTGCTCTTAGCAGCTTCTAACCTTCCCCCGTGGATGACGGGGCCCAACGTTCTGTACGTTGGAATATACGGGTACGGCTCAGCAGACTACGAGGAGAGGGTGATAAACGTGTATAGCTTCAACTCCACCTACACCGCCAAAGGTCTCTCCTCGTCCTCCTCGCACTTCGGAGGTGGCGGATTCGTGCGCTGGAACACGTGGGGGGTGTTGCTGGACTTTCAGGAGGGGTACTTCTACAAATGGGAACCCTCCTTCGCCGACACCACCTACACCGATACCTCCTTCTTCCAGAACGTGGCCATCACCGTGGCGCACTTTAGAAACCCCTACTCATGGACTTACGTCGGCTTCACGGTCTCAACGAGGCGGTTCGCCTTCGGGTACGGCATACCCTTCCCGGACACTTCCAGCGATATAGTTAAGAACAGCGAGAACTGGCCCGTTCCAAACTCCGACGTGCGCTATCTGTCCATGGGGGTATCCGGCAGGCTGTACCTTGAGGTGGAGAACCTTTACTCGGAGGGTAGAGGTTTCCTTCCGTGGGTAGGGGGACAGGTGGCGTGGGCGCAGGTCTCCTTCCAGTCCAAGGATCCCTTAGGGAACACCTCCGGAACGGCGAACACTCTCTACTTCTCCGCAGGATTAGGTATGGACTTCTACATCGCGCCGTGGCTCGGTTTCTTCGTAGAGGGATCCTACACCTCCTTTGAGGCTAACATGCTCCTGTCCGGGATAAACCCCGGCTACAGGGACTACTACGACCAGGTCCGCGCGGGGTACAACAACGCGTCCGTAAAGGCCGGCTTGAGGCTCACCTGGTACAAGGAGAGGTATTGATACACCTCCTCCTTACCTCCATGGTGGTGGCGAGGGGGGACGTGTTGAGCGTCGGTGTATTCGGGAGCGAGGAGTACTCCGTTGAGGCCCCGGTCCTTGACGATTGCACCGCCTTCTTCCCTCTGGTGGGTAGCCTGAAGGTCTGCGGTATGACGCTGGAGGAAGTTTCGGATACCCTGAGGGTCCTTCTGAAACCCTACTATGACCTGCCGGTGATCGTCACGATAAAGAACGTGAAACCTCTGGGCGTTATGGTGTTGGGCGAGGTGCAGAAACCCGGTATGGTACCCTACGTTAAGGGGATGACGGTGGCCGACGCCCTCACCCTCGCTGGCGCCCTTCCCTCGGCGGACATCACCCGCGTAACCCTGAACGGAAAGTCGGTGAATCTGAAGGTCCAGAACCCAAGACTGAAACCGGGAGACAGGATAATCGTACCCCGCTCCTTCTGGGCCTCCGCCCGCGAGTTCCTCCCGGTACTGATGAGCGGCCTGAGTCTGGGAATACTGGTATATAACACCTTCCTGAAGAGATGAGGTACGTACTCAATCCCAGGGCCATATTCCATACGATGGAGGATAAGATGGTCGTGTGGAATCCCGAGAACGGGCACACCGTGGTCCTGAACCACACGGGCTGGTACATCCTGTACCTCATAGACTCCGGAACGGACACCTACGACGGTATAGTACGAGAGCTGGCCGAGGAGTACGGACTCACCGTGGAGGAGGTGGAGGGGGACGTAAGGGAATTTCTCAAGGAAATGGAGGAGGTAGGACTGATATGGACAGAAAGGTCTTAGCGGCAAACTGGAAGATGAACCCAACGAGCAAAGAGGAGGCTCTACGCCTCGCGAGGGAGATAGATAACCTTCTCAAGGACCTCCCTTTAACGCGCCTTTTATTTCCCCCCTTCGTGTATATACCTATCCTCAAGGTTGAGAGCTTAGTCCTCGGCGCGCAGGACGTCTTCTACGAGGAGAAGGGTGCCTTTACAGGTGAGATCTCACCCCTCATGCTGAAGAGCGTCGGGGCGGAGTGGGTCATAGTGGGACACTCCGAAAGGAGGAACGTCATAGGGGAGACGGATGAGGTACTGCGTAAGAAGGCGGAGGCCGCCCTGAAGGCCGGTCTAAAGGTAATATACTGTGTGGGTGAAAAGCTCTCCGACAGGGAGGCCGGAAGGCACGTGGAGGTGGTGGAAAGACAGCTTTCCTTCGTACCCGAATCCGAAGACGTAGTGGTGGCTTACGAGCCGGTATGGGCCATAGGGACGGGGAGGAACGCTACGCCGGAGCAGATAGAGGAGATGCACGCCCTGATAAAGGAGAAGACGGGTCTGAAGGTGCTATACGGTGGTAGTGTGAAGGGACACAACGCGAAGGAGTTGGCTGCCGTTCCCAACGTAGACGGATTTTTGGTAGGTGGTGCCAGTCTTAAACCGGAGGAGTTCCGGAAGATAGGGGAGGCCCTCACCGAATGAAGGTGTTAGTGACGGGGGCGAGCGGTTTCATAGGCTCCCACGTCGTTGAGGATCTCTTGGAGAGAGGGTACGACGTCAGGGTGTTCCTCCGGTACAACTCCACGGGGTACATAGGGAACCTATCCAAACTTCCGTCCGACCTCCTGCGGGAGGTGGAGATGTACTGGGGGGATATAAGGGACTACACCTCGGTACTGCGGGCCACCCGCGGTGTGGATGCAGTTCTCCACTTAGCGGCCCAAATATCCGTTCCCTACTCCTTCCAGAATCCCATAGACTTCGCCATGAACAACGTGGTGGGTACGACGAACGTCCTCAAGGCCTCTCTGGACGCCGGCGTGGATAAATTCGTCCACGTATCCACCAGCGAGGTCTTCGGCGGTAGCGATGCCCCCCTTTCGGAGGACTCCCCCCGTCTCCCCCGCTCCCCGTACGCCGCCAGCAAGGTGGGGGCAGACGCCATGGTGAAGAGCTTCCACTACTCCTACGGCCTGAACACATTGATAGTACGCCCCTTTAACACCTACGGGCCCCGTCAGTCCCTCCGGGCCCTGATTCCGTGGATAATACTTCAGGCCCTCCGCGGGGACGTGGTAAGGCTCGGGAACCTCAAACCCCGGCGAGACTTCACCTACGTGAAGGACACCGCCCGTGCCCTCGTACTTGCACTTGCCAGAGATACGGAGGGAGGGGACGAGATAAACTTAGGCGTGGGAAGGAGCTACTCCGTACTTGACGTGGTTGAGGTGGTGGGTAAGGTGTTGGGGAAGGAGTTGAAGGTGGTACAGGATAAAGGCCTCATCCGTCCCAGCAAGATGGAGGTGTTTAACCTCATATCCGACAACCGCAAGGCGAGGGAGGTGCTGGGATGGGAGCCGGAGATAGACCTTGAGGAGGGCATAAGGAGAACGGTTGAGTACGTGAAGGAGAACGGGGGGACACGGCTCGGGGGGTGGATGTAAGCACAGCTTCTCGCTCTACGGCAGTAAAATAGCCCCCGTGAGAGAGATAACTTTCCATCTTCCGGACGGTACCGACGTAAAGATAGAGGTAAAGGAAGGTCAGAGCGTCCTTGACGTCATAGGTGAGGAGGGACTAAAAGGTGGATTCGTAGCCCGGGGAGGAGGGCGCCTGTTTGACCTCTTCGTCCCCATACCGGAGGACGTATCCGAGGTTGAGGTCTTAGACTTCAACGACAGGGACGGCAAAGAGGTCTTCTGGCACTCCTCCGCCCACATACTGGCGCAGGCCGTTAAGAGGATATGGCCCAACGCTAAGCTAACCGTCGGCCCCCCCATAGAGAACGGCTTCTTCTACGACATAGACTTCGGGGGACACACCCTAACACCGGAGGACCTGCAGAGGATTGAGGAGGAGGCTAAGAGAGTAATAGAGGCGAACTATCCGGTAAAGCGGGAGGAGTGGCCTTCCGAGAAGGCTAAGGAGTTCTTTAAGGAGAGAGGGGAGGACTACAAGGTCCTCCTCATTGAGGAGTTCGGAGAGCCGGTAGTCTCCGTCTATCATCAGGGGGAATTCACGGACCTGTGCAGGGGTCCCCACGTACATCGGACGGGGGTCGTAAAGTCCTTCAAGATAACCGGCGTTTCGGCCGCCTACTGGAAGGGGGATCCCAGGAACCCCTCCCTGCAGAGGGTCTACGGAATATCCTTCCCCTCGCAGGAACAGATGGACGAGTACCTTCGGATGCTTGAGGAGGCCAAGAAGAGGGATCACAGGGTGCTCGGACGTCAGCTGGACCTATTTAACTTCTACGAGGAGGCGGGGGCCGGCTTCGTGTTCTGGCATCCCAAAGGGACGGCCGTACGCTTTGCGATAGAGGATTACATAAGGAGGGAGCATATAAGGGACGGCTATACCTTCGTTATGACCCCACACGTGCTATCCGGAAAGCTCTGGGAGATAAGCGGCCACCTGAACTACTACCAGAAGAACATGTTCGTATTTGAAAAGGACGAACAGACCTACGCCGTCAAGCCCATGAACTGTCCCGCCCACATCCTGATATACAAGTCCAGAGTGCATAGCTACCGGGACCTACCCGTCAGGATCGCCGAACTGGGTACCGTATATAGGTACGAGCTCTCCGGAGTTCTCCACGGCCTCATGAGAGTAAGGGGCTTTACGCAGGACGACGCCCACATATTCGCCGCCCCGGAGCAGGTGGAGGGGGAGGTTAGGAGGGTACTCGCCTTAATGAAGAGGATCTTAGGTCGTTTCGGCTTCAAGGAGTTTGAGGTGGAGCTCTCGGTATGGGACCCCAACAGACCGGAGGAGTACATGGGGACGCCGGAGATGTGGGAGCAGGCCATAAACTCCCTGAAGAGGGCTCTGGACGATGAGGGTTTCTCCTACGAAGTTGAGGAGGGGGAGGCGGCCTTCTACGGACCCAAGATAGACGTAAAACTCAAAGACGCCTTGGGCCGGAGGTGGCAATGTACCACCGTACAGGTGGATTTCAACCTGCCGAGACGCTTTAACGCCACCTACGTGGGCCCCGACGGTAAGGAGCACTTCGTCGTCATGATACACAGGGCCATATTGGGTTCCATAGAGAGGTTCTTCGGCATCCTGATAGAGCACTACGCCGGCGACTTCCCCCTATGGCTCGCCCCCGTACAGGCGAGGGTCATCCCCATAAAGGACGACTTCAGGGATTACGCCTACAGGGTAAAGGAGAGGTTAGAGGACGAGAACTTCAGGGTGGAGGTGGATGATCGGAACGAGAGGTTGTCCTACAAGATAAGGGACGCCGAGACCCATAAGGTGCCCTACATATTGGTTGTGGGGAAGAGGGAGGTGGAGAGCGAAACGGTCTCCGTCAGACGAAGGAAGGTAGGGGACCTGGGGGCCATGAAGGTGGAGGAGCTCGTGGCGAGGATGAGGGCGGAGGTAGAGGAAGGTACGTGAGGCCCCGAAGCCGGGGTTGGACTCCCCTATAATAACCCCCTTTGAGGATAGAGGTAAGGTCCCTCTCCAAAGCGTTTGGAAACTTCGTTGTGCTCAACGACCTGAACTTTTCAATAGAGGACGGGGAGTTCATCGTCGTCTTAGGCCCTTCCGGATGCGGGAAGACCACCCTCCTCCGCATAATAGCAGGTTTAGAGCGTCCCACCTCGGGAGCCATCCTCTTTGACGGTAGGGACGTCACCCACCTTCCGCCGGCTAAAAGGGACATAGGGATGGTCTTCCAGAACTACGCCCTCTACCCTCACATGACCGTGTACGAGAATCTGGCGTTCCCTCTGCGACTCAAGAGGGTGCCCAGGGACGAGATTGACCGCAGGGTAAAGGAGATAGCGAAGGTCCTCAAGATAGACCGCCACCTCCATAAAAAACCCCGCCAGCTCTCCGGGGGTCAGAGGCAGAGGGTCGCCCTGGGGAGGGCGCTAATAAAGAGGCCCCAGCTGTTCCTGTTTGATGAGCCCCTCTCAAACCTTGATGCCAACCTCCGCACGGAGATGAGGGCCGAGATAGGACGTCTCCACAGGGAGTTTAAGACCACGAGCGTCTATGTAACCCACGATCAGGTTGAGGCCATGAGTCTGGCGGATCGCATCCTCATACTCAACGGCGGAAAGGTTGAGCAGTACGCGGACCCCCTAACGGTATATAACGAGCCCGCCTCGGCCTTCGTGGCCTCCTTCGTAGGATCCCCGCCGATGAACCTCATAACTGGCGAGGTGGAGGAGGGGAAGTTCAGGTCCCCGGGGGGATGGTGGGTGGCCGTGAGTACGCCCTACAGAGGTGAGGCCCTCTTAGGGTTCCGTCCGGAGGGGGCCAAACTGAAGGATAGGGGCATAAAGGGTTCGGTGGTGCATAGAGAGATATTCGGACACGAGAGCATAGTATACGTGGATATAGGGGGAGGAATAGTGGTGAGCGTAAAACATTACGGGACCCCTCCAAAGGTCGGCGAGAACGTGGCCGTGTGGGTGGAGAGGTACTACCTGTTTGACGGCGACGGCAGGCGGCTACTTTAAAATAACCGTATGCTCTACCTACTATCCTCTCTCAACCTGACCTTCTACTCCGCGGAACCCATGGCCTACCTGTTCTTCAACCACGTCGGCTTCATGGACCCCGGCTCCTCAAGGGGAGTAATAGGTGCCTATCTCAACCCGGCCGCACTACCTACGACGAAGAACGGTTTTGAAGCCTACTTCGGATACTCAACGTCGGCGAGCACCCTCCCCGACAGCTTTGACCTTGACCTGCCCGTAAGACTGGACAGCCTTACTTACGACCTCAAGCTATCTCCGAAGGTGGTCTTTTCGGACGTGGGAGGTCCGGATTACGTAGGTTTAGCGTACAGATTCGGTCCCATCACCCTGGGCGGCTCCATCTTCAGATCCGCGGTCTTCGGCGCCTCCCTATCCGGGGATGTACCCCTTGAGTACAGGAGTGACAGCTTCACGACCTTCGGCTACACCGTGGGAGACGGGGACGGGGACAGCGTGGCCCTTAACCTCACCCCCAGGGGAACCCTGAAGGGTACCCTTTACCCCTCTGCGGACCTGAAGATAGGGGAGACTCCCGTGTTCTTCGGGGTGGGTGTGGGGAACAGGGTCCTCTCGGCCGGCTTCGGAATAAACCTGAGGATGGTGGAGGGGAGGCTGGACTTCAGTAGCCGTATATCGGCGGACAGCGGCACGGAACTGTCGGCCAGGGTAAGCCCGGCGGACCCGGACTGGGACGTCAGGAACCTCAGGGTCTCCCTGATATACGGTGAGGATACGATGTTCGTAGGTTCTTCGGCCTCCGGCGGTTTCTCCGCCACCTACCTGTCCCCTACGGTAGGGTTGAACTTAAATCTCTTTCTGGTGGGTCTGAACCTATCGGCGGAGATGGGCCTGTCCGGTAGCACGACGGCCCGATTCTCAACCACCCTGCTCCTGCCGCACGGCGCCGACCTCCAGGTGCTCTCCAGCTCCGTGAGCGTTGACAGTACTTCACGTACCGTAAGCGGGGACCTCGTCCTGGCCGTCAGGAGGACAGGGGACACCTCCCTGAGCAGGGACTTCAGCACCACTTACAGGCTCGCCCGATACGTCGGGGTGAGGGGAGGCGTGAGGGTGTTGGTGTTCTCCATCTCGGGGGCGGCGGAATTTCCGGTTGAGTACGGCGACGGTCTCTTTTACTACGGCAAGAACTACCTTGCTCCCAACGTGGTACTACCGATAGGGCCCGTTGAGGGGAGGGCCGGGGCCGTCATCCTGTGGAGGTACGCCTTCTTCGGCCGCACGGTTATACCGTCCTCGCCGATGCTCTACGTAGGGGGAGGGCTGTCCCTCCGGGCCAGACTGGGTACCCCATCCTTCGGGGTGGATAGACTTGACTTCGGGGTGCGGGGAGGTTTCCTGTCCTACCTCGTACGGGCCCTGGCCGAGGGGTTGTCTAAGGGCAGGCTGGAGGGGTTCCGGACCGAACCCACGACCGCAGCGAGCATAGGGGTACGTTTCTACGTAAGATGAGAATGAAGGGCCTAACCGAAGACGCTTTAAGTCTCGGAAAGGCCCTTAGGGGGGCCAACCTGAAGGTGGTCTTTACGAACGGATGTTTTGACGTCCTCCACAGGGGACACGTTGAACTCCTCCGGTTCGCCAAGGGCCTTGGGGACGTGTTGGTGGTAGGTCTTAACACGGACGACTCCGTCCGCCGCCTCAAGGGACCGGAGAGGCCCATAAACACCCTTGAAGACAGGGCGGCCGTCCTCCTATCTCTGAAGTGGGTGGATTTCGTAGTACCCTTTTCGGAGGATACACCGGAGAGGGTGATAAGGGAGCTACGTCCCGACGTCTTAGTTAAGGGAGGAGACTACCGGTTAGAGGAGATAGTGGGGGCAGACTTCGTGCGCTCCTACGGAGGGAAGGTTGAGATATTCCCATACCTCAGGGGATACTCCACCACCTCAATCGTGGAGAGGATAAGGCGTCAGTCGTAGGTCTGAGAGATCTCCTCCCAGAGCCTGCCGGCCCCGAAAACCGTCCCACGGATAAAGTCGTTTATACCTAAAACGAGCATGGGCCAACCCTCCGGATCCTCCCCTCTCGGTAGAACGAGCACTATCCGCTCCCCCTCCCGGAGGACGTCCCACGCTTCCCCGTAGGGCACCTCCGCCACCACCTCAACCTCCCCTACATCAACGTTCAGAAGCACGTAGGGGGCTTCGTCCTCCTCTCCGTACAGGAGGTCTAACGACACCGTGGGCGCCACCCCATCCGGCAGGTCCACGCCCTCCTCCCCCCGCAGGTACAGGATAAGGGTACCCTCTTCCCTCTCTGCCCTTATATCGTAAGCCTTAAGCACGCGTCCCATATCAGGATACCAGGGCGGTAAGGAGCTCCTCCGAGTCCGTATCCTCCGTCAGGATCTCCTGAAGGATCCCGTAGGTGGTCTTCGGCTCCCTCTCCAGACGGTCTATGACCTTCAACATACGCTCGTAGAGGTCACCGTCCTGAGGCCAGGCCTCGGCTATCACCCTGTAGATCTTGGAGTAGCTCTCAACTACGATGGGATTCCGGAGGATGTAAGAGTAGTCCTGAACGGGGTCGTACTCCAAGAGGTAGTAAAGGTTGCGCCCCTTCTTGAGCTGGACGTCGTACACGCCTAACATGGAGAGGTTCCTGCCTATGATCTTGATCACGCCGATGCCCTCGGCTACGCTGACGTACAGACGCTGTTTTCCCTTATAAACCCGTTCGTCAAGAACGAGCACCCTTACCCTGAATTCCATGTATCTCTACCTCCTTTTTTTCTTCCGTGATGATGGCTACCGGCATGTAGGGTGTGTTGTAGGCAAAGGCTACACCGCCGCTCACCTCCACGGCTATCACCCCCGCAGGGTATTCTGTCAATCGCACCGACTCCTCCGCGGCCCTCTGGAGGGGTAGCCCCCGCCTCACCATGTCGCAAAGGCTCCTGGTCAGCATGACCTGTATTATGCCCTCGCCCACACCTGTAGCCGAGGCGCCGCACCCGTCCTCCGCCCACGTTCCCGCCCCCGGTATGGGGGTATCCCCTACCCGACCGGGTAGCTTAACGGACGTTCCACCCGTGGAGGTTCCGGCCACTACGCTCTCCCCGTCCGTGGCGACCGCCCCAACCGTACCGATAAAGAGGTCCGGGTACCTCCTTATAAGACTGACCGTCTTCTCCATCAGGGAGAATTGGTCCCCCACCTCCTCCCTGAGGAGCATCTCCCTTACCTTCTCCAACCTCTTGCGGGCGTGGTCGGTTATGAGGTCCCCCTCCGGCAGGTTGAATAGTCGGGCCAGACGCTCGGCACCTTCACCGTACATTATGTGGTGAGAGGTCTCCTCGGCCACCACCCGAGCGAGGGTTATGGGGTTTTTGACCCTACTTACACCTATTACAGAGCCTATCATCTTCGGCCTATCCCGGATTATACAGGCGTCCATCTCAAGTGTCCCGTCTATACTCAAAACGCTACCCTTTCCAGCGTTGAAAAATGGGGAATCTTCAAGGACCTTTACGGCCTCCTCAACGGCGGAGACCGGGTCCCCCTTCAGGAGGTGGGAGAACCCCACTTTCGCGGCCTCCTTCATAACGGGAATAGCGCCCTCAAGCCTCTCCTCCGTCCACCTCCCTGCGCCTCCGTGAAGTACGATAGCCTTCAAGTTTTTCATTATAAGGGAGAAGTGCGATCCGTGTTGAGAGCGTAGTGCAAAAGGGCTACCTTAAGATTTCCACTTCCGTTCTTATGAGAAGGTCTATCCTCCTGTTTATGGCGATATTGAGTACGGGATGCTGGAGGAAGGTCAGCATATCCTCCGAAATGTGGATCATAAGAGCGAAGGAAGGTTATCGTATCGTTGGGTTCGTACCGGCCGCACCCCTAAGGGAGAGAGCGTACTTCTTCGTTCTTCTATCTCCTCTTAGGCTAACGTTCGTGTCCGGTAGAGATACCGTGCCGGTGTTCGCCGACCTCCACGTCCTGACCATGGACAAACAGAGGAGGATAGAGAGGGCCTTTCTGGTCAGCGCTCCGATGAGGTACCCTCCGAAGGGGGGTGAGATCCTCATGAAGAGGATGGGTAAGGTGGTGGGTAGGATAGAGGTGATACCCAGAGAGACCGATCCGCACGTCCTCCTTGACAGCTCAAAGGTGGTCAGGTTTCGGGGCAAGTATCACACCTACGTATGGCTTACGGCCGTACCCGCTTCCAAGAACTACCCCCGTCTGCTACTCCTGAAAGGGAAGGACACAGCCGTCCTGTTTCCGGTTGAGAAGGCCCGCTTCCTGACTAAGTACAGGGGGAGGGAGTATCACATGTACCAAGAGTGGTACGACCGCTGGATATTCGTTCTCCGCAGCGATACCCCCATCCCCCTCTCCGAAGGTACCCTGACCTTCCGGGGGGAACTCTTCGGTGTCGGCGACACCTCCTTGACCGTTCCCACCTCCGGTGAATAGACGCCTATCCGCCCAACTTCTTAAGCATCTCGTCTATCTCCTGAATCTCGTCGTAGGCGCCCAGTACCTCCAACATGGTCTTGGCCTTCTTTAAGGCCTTCTTCGCCTCTTTGTACTTACCCCTGTGGCTCAGGGCGAGTCCTAAGTACTTGTACGCGTACCCCAAGTTGGAGCTCTCCGGGTAGTCCTTTATGAAGGACTGCATGAGCTTGATCACATCGTCCCACCGTCTCTGCTGAAGAAGGGCGAACCCCATGAAGCGGTAAGCCTCCTCGGCTTTCACGGATCCGGGATAGCGCGCGACGAATTCGCCGCAGTACTTCAGGACACGGTTCCAATCAAAGGCCGCGAAGGACCAGTTGCAGGCGTAGTACAGGGCCCGTTTTCTCCCCTTCTTGCTCACGCTGTCGCTGTGGGTCCTGTAAAAGGCGTACAGCGAGTCCGTCAGGGCCTTGAGGGCGGCCGTGTCGTTGTTGCTTATGGCCCTGTCAAACATCTCCTGCACCCTGGGGGCGTAATCGTCCCAGGGGTCCTTCTTGGCCTCCTTTTTCTTACCGCAGGATGCTATAACGAAAGCCGCGAGTAAGGCCAATACGGTCAGTCTTCTCATACTTTCACGTCTATTATCTTAAGCACGGGTCTCTTCCCACCGGCACGGATCACCCTGCACACCACCCTTCCCCGCTTTAGGTCCTTGAGAGGGTACTTAACGGCCTTTCCGAGGTGTTTCTTGGGCACTATCCCCTGCACGTTCCCCACCGTCACGACGAAGCCTCCGCTGGATGTAACCTTCCTGATCCTGCATTCAACCACGTCCCCGGCCCTGAGCCGTCGGTCCCTCTCGGGGTCGTACAACCTCGTCCGGAAGGTCTTGGTGGTGTAGTCCGATATGACCACCAGAGCATCTACCTCCTCCCCTATGGTGTGCTTTTTAGGGGACTTCAGGAGACCCTTAACCACATCCATGTAAAAGACCTCGTATATGTCGTCCCGGACGTGGCGGTTTATAACCACCTTAACGGGCTCCCTCCTGTCTTTGGCGTCAAAGATCTCCTTCCAGACCTCCGCCCGTCTTATCACCTCCTCGGGGGATAGGGGCTTCTCGTATATCAGCACACTTTTCCTTGGGCCTTGCATCTCTCCTTAAGGAGCCTCTTTATCGTGCGCTCGTAAAGGTACGCGTGGGATCTTGAGAATCCCACCCTCCGTATGACCACGTTCCCATCCGGGTCTATTATCAAGGTCGTGGGCAGGGAGTACGCGTTGTAGAGGTCGGCCACCATACCGTCCCTGTCCCACAGGATGACGTACTGGACCCCCATGTTCTGGACGTACCGTTTCAGGACGTCCTTCCTCCTGTCAAGGCTCACGCCTATCACCACCAAACCGCTGTCCCTGTACCTCTCGTACAGGCTCTCAAAGAAGGGGATAGAGGCCCGGCACGGAGGGCACCATACCGCCCAGAAGTCAAGCAGTACCACCTTACCCTTGAAGTCGGACAGCGAGTAGGTCTTGCCGTCTATACCCTTGAGCGTGAAGTCAGGCGCTTTCTCCGCCGCCAGAGCAAAGAGTAGCAACATAGCGCCCGTATTTTACGGCCGAAACCCACCCATTTTCGTTTAAAATACCCTCTTGGCCGTGGATGTAAGGAAGCTGAAGGCTCAACAGCTAAAGCTGGCCTCCAGGGTCGTACTTGAGGATACCGCACACCCATCGGAGGTCAGGTACGTGGGCGGTGGAGACCTGACCTTTATGAACATCTGGAAGACGCCCACACAGGGGCTCGGTGCCTTCGTGGTGCTGGACCTACTAACCGGGGAGGTCGTGGATAGGGTCGTGGTGGAGGATGTGGTGGATTTTCCGTACATACCGACCTTTCTGGCCTACCGTGAGCTCCCCCTTCTGGTGAAGGCGTACCTGTCCCTTAGGGTGAAGCCGGAGGTGTCGCTCATAGACGGTCAGGGTATCGCCCACCCGAGGAAGCTGGGTATAGCCTCCCACTTCGGCGTGTATTTAGACGTTCCCTCGGTCGGTGTCGCCAAGTCCCGATTGGTGGGTGAGTACGAGGAACCTCCACCGTACGGCGTGTCGCCCCTGTACCTCAACGACGAGCAAGTAGGGTGGGTGCTACGGAAGGGGAAGGGTAAGGGCCTCCTGTTCGTATCCCCCGGCCACAGGGTCTCCGTAAAGTCTTCTTTGGATCTGGTGAGGCGGATCCTTCAGAAAGGCCTAACGCTACCGACCCGTCTGGCCCATAACCTCCTGCAGGAGGAGCGAAGGAGGAGGTTAAGAGGTCGTCCGTAGAATTCGGGATGAAGGGGTACAGGAAGTTCTTAGGAGAGGTCAGGGAGTTCATGGATAGGATCGGTAGGAGGGATGAGGTTCTGGTCGTGGCTGTGAGTAAGGGGGTGGACCCCGTCCGGATGATAGAGGTCTACGAGGAGGGATGCAGACATTTCGGCGAGAACAGGGTTCAGGAGGCCTCGGAGAAGATACCCGTGGTGGATAGGCCCGACATCGTGTGGCACATGGTGGGACACCTACAGAGGAACAAGGTAAATAAGGCTGTACGTCTCTTTGACGTAATTCAGAGTATAGACAGGAGGGAGATCGCGGAGGCCATATCCAAAAGGTTGAGACGTCCGATGGAGGTCTTCGTTGAGGTGAATACTTCGGGGGAGCCCCAGAAACACGGGGTAGCACCGGAGGAGGCCAGAGACCTCATAGAGTACGTGCGCTCTCTCCCTAACCTGAGGCTCGTGGGTGTAATGACCGTGGGGCCGTACCCGGTGGAGGAGAAACGCTCCCGTCGGGCTTTCGCCCTCCTGAGAAGGATAGCGGAGGAGAACGGTCTGCCAAAGGTATCGGCGGGGATGACGGAGGACTGGAAGTACGCCCTTTTAGAGGGCGCTAACGTCCTGCGGATAGGCAGGGGGATATTCGGGGAGAGGAGGTGAGTCCGGGGGTATCTACACGCTCACGCTGACCAGCGATAGCACCATCTCCTCAAGGGATATTCCCCCGTGAAACATCTTTTTACGGTATATCTCGGCGAACTCACCCGCCCTGTCTCCCCACACGAAGAAGGTATCCTCCGCGGCGAACAGGAACTTACCCCAGTCGGGTAGTCCCCAATCCTTAGGGTTAGGTACCTCCACCCATCTCCCTTCACCCTCGGGCCGTAAGTCCCTGCCGTGCTTATGCCTGAAGCCCTTGGTAAAGTCCTCTCCCTTCACCAGTACGGGTGTCCTCCCGATGGTCCATCCGTGGTCCGACGTGATGAAAACCCTGTACCCTCTGTCTAAGAAGCGGTTTATAACCGATGAGAACCTGCCGTCCTCCATTATGAGGCGGGCCCACCTCTTTATTGACGCCTCTCCTTCACCGAGAGCTTTCAGGGCCTCAACGTTGGCCGTCAGGTGCAGAATGGTATCCACGAAATTGACGATATAAACCTCCAACCTTTTACCGTAGGGCTTCATCTTGGATAGGGCTTCAAGGTTCTTTATCTTGGTATACCAGACTCCGACCTTGTACCCTTCCCTCTCCAGCTGCTTCCACAGTAGTTTGAGCTCACTCTGGTTATCCTGAAGGGATCCGGGTATTAGAAGATCCGTCTCGTCGGGTAAAAGACCGCTGAATATAGCGTTCCTTGAGTACTGGGTCGCCGTCGGCAGGAGGGACATGTATATGCTCTGCTCTATCTTGTAGTTGGGCGAGAGGGCCGAGACTATCTCGTATATCTGGTCAAACCTGAAGTTATCAAGTACTATTAAAACGACCGGAGAAACTTCAACGTACGGGAGTACGAGCTTCTTCAGGATGTTGTGAGACATGAGGAGAGTGTCGTCCCTTATTATCTCGGGGTAGCTCCGCTCTATCCACGACGCGAACTTTACGTTCTCCTCTCTCAAGAGCTCGTCAAACTTGCTCCTATACCCTTTATATACGTGTCTGGCCTGGAATATCTTTACCGCCTTCAGGAGGTACCCGTCAAAAGTCTCCGGTATCCGGGACACCTCCTCCCTCAGGCGATCCGCCTCGTCCATGTAGTACTCCTTCTTGAGGCTTTCCTTCTGGAGGCGTGCAATAAGTGCCATGAGCTGGGCGGGTTGTACGGGTTTTACTATGTAATCGTAAGCGTCCTCAACCATAGCCTTCTTTATCAGCTCGGCGTCCGTCATCATCGTTAGCATCACTACGGGTACGTGGGGATAGGTTCTCTTTATGAGCTTCAGAGCCTGAAGTCCGTCTATCCCCGGCATCCTGTAGTCCAACAGGATGAGGTTGTAGTTATGGCGGGACAGCTTATCAACCCCCTCCTCAACCGTAGTTGCCGTATCCACATCTACACCCTGTGACTTCAAGAAAGCTACGATGGAATACATCTCCTCAATCTCGTCGTCTATCCAGAGTACCTTCATCTGACTGTCTATTCTAAGAGTGTTATATTCCCTATATATATCTACGTCTAAAGTGTCTAAGGGCCTTAAGGCAACAAATTTTGCTTTTTACTCCCAAAATGATGGTGTCTAAACTTAGACACCGCTCTATAAGTTGTGTAATAAATAATGTCTTCAAAATTACTGTATGAAGTATAATACATACACATATACCCTAAGTGCAGAATCACTCCCAATGGGATTTAGACATTCCCAGATACGGATGTCTAAATTTAGACGCCTGAGTCTAAGGGGATGTCTAAGGTCGGGATCTGTACCACGACCAGCATCCTAAAAAGGGACGTATCTGCGTTAGAATTCCCCCTTCTTATGGAATGGAAGGTGCTGCTGTTAGGGGTTTACGTTGTCCTTCTGACCTTCTTTGGGGCGGTATCTCTGAGGTACCTCTTTCACGTGGTGGCCTTTTATTTCCTTCGGAAGAGATGGAGTCTTGATCCACCTCCACTGAAGAGGTACCCCAAGGTGTGCGTACAGCTTCCGGTGTATAACGAGCCCTTCGTGGTTGAGAGGGTTATACGGGCGGCCGCCCGTATAAAGTGGCCCAGAGACAAGTTAGAGATTCAAGTACTTGACGACTCAACGGACGAGACGCCGGAGGTAGCAGCCCGGGTGGTGGAGAATCTGAAGTCAAAAGGAATAAACGTGAAGCACATTAGGAGAGGGAACAGAAAGGGATTCAAGGCCGGCGCCCTCTCCTACGGCATGGGCATAAGCGATGCGGAGTACTTCGCCATATTTGATGCGGACTTCGTCCCACCTGAAGATTTCCTCCTTCGTACCGTACCCTTCCTTGAGGCCGATCCCAAACTGGCCGGGGTCCAGACCCGCTGGGGGTTCCTGAACGAGGACTCCAGTCTCCTGACCGAGGCCCAGGCCTTCATGCTGAACCTTCACTTCGTCGTTGAGCAGTTCGTCAGAAGCCGTCTGGGGCTGTGGATGACGTTCAACGGAACAGCCGGGGTGTTAAAGAGGTCGGCCGTTGAGTGGGTGGGGGGATGGCAGACGGAAACTTTAACCGAGGACTCTGACCTGTCCATAAGGCTGTACGACAGGGGGTACAGGATCCTGTACCTGCCGGACGTGGTCGTGCCTTCGGAGCTCCCCGATTCCGTCTTAGCCTTCAAAGCGCAGCAGAAGAGGTGGGCGAAGGGAGGGGCGCAGGTGCTCCGTAAACACTGGAGACGTATTCTATCCCCAAAGTGGCCCCTGTCGTGGAAGGTTGAGGTGCTTATGCAGACCTTCGGGAACGTGGGTTACCCCTTAGGGGTACTGCTGATGTTCCTCCTCCCACCCGTGCTTTACGTTAAGTTCTCGGGGGAATTTCCCCGTCTCTTCTTAGCCATGGGCGTGTGGGCGGTCCTGACCATAGCCGTGGTATGGTTAGCCTTCGGGGTGGCCCATTACTTCGCCAGAGGTACGTGGAAGGCCCTCCTTACGGTTCCCTTTGGTATGGCGGTGGTAGGGGGGTTAGCCCTTAACAACACTAACGCCGTGCTTGAAGGTCTCTTCGGGGATAGGGGGATATTTGAACGTACCCCCAAGGCCGGCGAGAGGGGTATCATAACCACGGCCGGTATAAGTAAAAACCTGCTTATATCCCGCCTTGAGGTTCTGTTCGCCACTTACTTAGTAGGTCTCGTCCTTCTAAGCTCCGTTACCTTCCAGATGATACTCGCCCTGGCTCTGGCGACCACCACCTTCGGTCTCATGTGGCTTGGGACCTCCTCCGTTCTCAGGATAGAGGAGGAGCTTCCGGACAGCGTCTGGGACTGGGACGTGGAGGAGGTGGGAGAGACCCTATAGCCGGTCTATCCGCACGTACATATCCCTGACCACGGTAAGGCGAAGCCCATCCACGACAACGCTGTCGCCGTCCTCGGCCGGTCTCCCGAGCTCGTGCTGAAACAGGTCCGCCAGGTCCCAGTTTATAGGGCCCAGCTCCTTCCCCGTGATGATATACACCTCCAAGAGAGAGGTCCTTATGGGTAGAACGCTCCCCGAGGACAGTATCCACACCTCAACGTCCTTCCTGTAGGAGAAACCCCTGACGTTCCCGAACTCATCCACTAAGACCACGTGGCCCCTATCCTCAACGATCTGCAGAATACGTGTGAAGCTGCCGATTATGGGAAAGTATATGGCCCGCTCCTTGGGTACGTCCATTATCGGCTCGTCCGGTGGGGAGTTCAGGAGGGTCTGGAGGCTAACCATGTGGGTCACCTCGTTCGGCTCCACGTGATAGACGGGAACCCAATCCCTGTCGTACCCCTCTTCTTCAAGGACCTTGAGGGCCTCTCCGACCGACATCTCAAACTTAATCAGGGGGCTCTCCGAGAGGGGATAGAGGACGGCAAAACCCCTACCGTGTATGGCGTACAGCACCTTGGCTATCTGGAGCCTCTCCTCGTCCGTCATATCCGAGTTGCGTACGGCATCCACAACGGCCTCCATAACGGCGTAAGTGGTGAGCTTGGTGGTATCGGCCTCAACCTTCACCTTCAATACGGAGAAGAGGTAGGAGAGGGGGCGATAGATGAACTCCGTAGCCTTCACGAAGGGACGAGGATGGGTGAGGGCTATACGCTTGGGAACGAACTCGGCGAATACGGTTACCGTCAGAGATAGTAGGATCCCCACGACGAGGTCGGAGGCGGGGACGACGTCGGCCACTATGGAGGAGAGGTAGGAGTTTGATAGGTTGTTCAGGAGCAGGATGGTGGCCAGAAGGCCGAAAGCCTTCGTACGCCCCAGATCACTGGGGGACTTACGGCTGAAGTAGGCAACCTCCGAACCCGAAACTACGGCGGACAACCCGAAGAAGAGCAGGACTAAGATTACCTTAAGGACTACCAATCTCTCTCTTTCCGTACCCGAAGAAACGCCCGGCGTTCCTGTCGGTCAGTCTCTCCGCCTCCTCTCGCTCCATCCCCCACACTTCCGCCAACCTTTCAAGTACGAACTTCACGTAGGCCGGCTCGTTCCTCCTGCCTCTCTTGGGTACCGGGGCTAAGTAGGGGGCGTCCGTCTCCACAAGGGTCCTGTCCTTCGGTGAGACCGCCGCGGCCCTCCGTACGTGGGAGAGGAAGGTTAGCATACCGGAGAAGGAGACGTACCAGTTCTGATGGGACACCACCCTCCCCATATCCTTTTCGTCTCCGGAGAAGGAGTGAAAGAGGAAAGGAACGTCCGGGAAGTCCGATATCACGGATACAACGTCCTCAAAGGCATCCCTTACGTGGAGTACGACCGGTAAAGCGTGGGCACGGGCGATGGCTATCTGCCTCACGAAGAGCTCCCTCTGGGCCCCCCTGTCCTCCGGTCCCCTGTAGTAATCAAGACCTATCTCCCCGACCGCCACCACCTTGGGGTGGGCGAGCAGGTCCTCTATCCCCCTCAGGTCCTCCTCACCGTACCTCTCCGCCTCGTAAGGGTGTAGCCCTACGACCGCCCACACCTCCGGAAAGCGCCCGGCTATCTCAACCGCCCTCTTGGAGGACGGGAGGTCGTATCCCACGACGTTGATACGCCTTACCCCCCACTCTACCGCCCGTTGTACCACCTCCTCCAGGTCCTCCGCGAAACGGGGGTCGTTCAGGTGACAGTGGGTGTCCGTCATGCCATACGTGCCCCGTTTATGTACAGGTGGAGCTCGGCGTTCAGGACCTTGGCGGCCTTACGGGATATGATGAGGCGGTCAAGGAATATCTCAAAGTACTCGTAAATGGGGGCTATGTTTATGTCTATCTCTATGTTGTAGGATATGATCCGGTTGTCCGAATCTATCTCTATGCGCGAGAGGGTTGAGGCGTAATTTACCCTGTCGTGGATGTCGTTCACCAGCGCCAAGGAGGTGCGGTTCTGGGGCCTCACCCTCGTGCGATGGACGTCGGCTTTATCAGAGATTATCAGGGCTGCGGCTATATCCGATACCGGGTATCCGCTCTCCTCGTGGTGGTTTCCTATGGCGGCCATTATCTCCAGTATCTCCTCAAAGGGCATCCCCAGTTCCGTGAGGATATCTTTCGCCAGAAGGGCCCCGACGTGCTCGTGGCCGACCCGATTCACGGCGTTTCCTATGTCGTGCAGGTAACCCGCTATCTCGGCCAGCTCTGCCCTCCTCTCCGGAAACCCCAGCTTCCTCATTATCCTGCCGGCGTTTTTGGAAACCCACGATACGTGCCTCTTACCGTGCTCCGTATAACCTAAAGCCTCAAGGTTCCTGTCAGCCTTGAGAATAAGCGCCTCCACCTTGGGATGGGCCTTGACCTCGTTAAGGGTAACGGGTTTTTTCGGCTTTACCTCCGTCTTCACTGCGGTCATGAGTTTGTAGATTATACGGTGGGTAATGGGGTGAGCGCATTAGCACCGATTAAAGCCCGCTCACTTAGGGAACACCACCTCCAGCTCCAGGGTTTGCCCGCCCCTCCTGACGGTTATCACCGTCCTATCTCCGGGTTTGTACCTCATAAGGGCGTCTATGTAGTCGTAGATGTTATTCACGGGCTTCCCACCGATAGATACTATCACGTCCCCCGCCATGATACCGGACATCTCCGCCGGTTTCCCGGGTACAACTCCCTCCACCTTGACCCCCTTTACCCTGCTGGCGTAGGCCGGTATTATGCCCAGCTTAACCTTCAGCTTTCCCATCCTCCCGCCGCTCGGGGCCTTCTCCTTCACCTTAACGTACTCCAACCGGGGGAGGACCATCAGGCTGTCTAAGACCTCGTCCGTTACCCTGACTATGGCTGCTATACCGTCGTAGTTTATCTTCTCCGGCGTGTCGGAGGGTTTATGGTAATCCTCGTGGGCCCCGGTGAAGAAGTGCGCCACCGGTACTCCCTTCAGGTAGAAGGAGGTGTGGTCGCTGGGGCCTACCGCCCCTGCACCCAGGTTGATCTTGTAGCCGTAGCGGGAGGCTACGTGGGCTATCAGGCTGTCCAGACCCTTGCCGCTGTAGGCTCCTAAGACGGAGAAGGTGGAGTCTCTCATCCTTCCGACCATATCGTAGTTGAGGTAGGCGATGGCGCTGTCTAATGGGAGGAGGGGATGTTCGGTGAAGTACCTGGAGCCTAAAAGCCCTATCTCCTCTCCGCTCCAGAACATGAAGGCTAAGGTCCTTCGGGGCCTCTCCTTCGCCCACGTCCGGGCCAGCTCCAGAACGGCGGCCACACCGGAGGCGTTGTCGTCGGCCCCGTGATGTACGGCGTGGGTGTCGGGACGGAGGGAGCCGCTCCCCGGTCCTCCCCATCCTAAGTGGTCGTAGTGGGCCCCCAGACCTATCCACCTCCCGCTCTCACCGGGGAGTACGGCTATTACGTTGGCGGTCTTAACGTACTTCTTACGGAGCTTTACACCCACGGACACCGTCTTACCTGTAGGGAAACCTACCCTCTCCCCCCTCACCATACGGGCGTACAGGCTGTCTAAAGGTACGCCTAATATATCCCTCGCCACCGTCCTCTTGACCATAACGGCCACGATTCCGGAGTTCTGTAGGTCCCTCGCCCTGAGGGGACGGAGGTCGTCCTCGTGGTCCGGTGGATTCACCAGTATGACCGCCGCGGCCCCCTTCTCCCTCGCTATCCTCAGCTTCGTGGGTATAGGAGCGAAGCGATCGTACTTACTGCTGTCCGGGTGAGAGTACCGGAATAGGACCACGACCTTACCTTTAACGTCCAGACCCTCGTACTCGTCGTATGTGCTGTCGGATATACCCCACCCTACGAAAACGGCCTTCGCGGAGACGTGGCCGTCGTCCGAGAAACTCAAGGGCAGGAAGTCCTCACCCAGCCTGTAGTTCTTCCTTCCGACCTTTAGGTAGGTCAGGGGTCTCTTGAAGATGAGAAACCGTCTCTCGTACCCCACGGGCTCAAGGGATACGAGAGCATCAAAGGGCTGGACCTTGACGTCGTAGCCGTAGGATTTCAGTTTTCTAACTATGTAGGCCCTCGCCAACCTCTCCCCCCTGCTACCCGTGAACCTCCCCTCAAGGCTGTCGGAGGCGAGGAAATAAACCGTCTCCTTTATGCTGTCTATGGAGGGCTGGAGGATACCAACAACGAAGAGCATCCGAAAATTGTACGGTTGAGGGTAGGATTCGGGACAGGGAGCGAACTGAAGGTATCCGGGAAGTGGTACCGGTACCCACACACCCCAAGCCGATATCGGATTGGAAACATCCTCCATGACGGATAAACGACCGACCGCCACCGTCCGGCAAGACGACCCATAGAGCGGTATCACTCCGGGTATAAAATCCGCAAAAGTGGTACCGATATGAGTCTCCATTTTCTCTCTAAAACTGCGGGGTCCAATCTCACGATATTGAATATCGGACCTTCACCGAATCCTTCATACCCGGGACACCCATCCGGAGTGGGGGAGCCATGCCCTGTGGTATCACTTTGGGTATAAAACTAAGGGAAGTGGTACCGTTTGTCGTTATACGATTTCAGCCATATACGTACCCTTCCGGGTTATCGTAATAGATGCGCTACTTTACAATCGTTTCTCATGCTGGGGCGCTATATCCTCATTACGGGTGGATCCCTTCTGCTGTGGCTGTTGCTGGCCTCGGTCCTGAACGCCCTACTCGGATCCTTTCTACCCCTATCGGAAGATGCCGTCTTAGGCCTCTCATCCCTGTTGGCACTTCCACCGACCGTTCTACTCTTCCTCAGGTGGAAGAGGAAAGCCCGGAGGGAGCACACTTTAGATAAAATACGCGCCAGAATATACCGCTCGGTATCCTCCGGAAGACCCGCAGGACAGATAGTGGCGGAAATAGAGTCCATGGGAGAGAGGTACGATCTAACCGGGGATGAGGTGTCCTCTCTTTACAACTACGCACTTTTACTCTATCTGGATAGAACCTTTAAGAGCGATAGGATAGAAATCACGCAAAAAAGCGAAATTGACACTATCGTTGAAGCAATGGAGCGCAGGGGTATGAAAATAGACGAGGCCGCCCTCAACAAACTCAACAGATTCAACAGGTTATACACCCTGCTCACGAGGGACCTCCAGCCGATAGAGTGCGGGATAAACCTAAGGAAAGGGGAAAAGTGCTACCTCCATTTGCCTTCGGTCCAGATGCGTAAATGGAAGAAAAAGAGGACCCGTTTTACATCCTTAGGTGTTAGCTACCGTCTTACACGCAACATCAGGCTCTACACCCACGTAGGTGGCCTCTCGGAGAGCCAAGATATGCTTGAAACTGAAGACGTCGGAGACGTTTATATCACCAGCAGACGCCTGATATTCGTGGGTGATAAAAAGACCCAATCCATAAACTTCTCCAGAATTCTGGAAGTGGAAGTATCAAACCGACACTTTGAGATAAAGCGGGACAGAGGCCCCGTCCTCCTTTTCTTCCCTGTAGCAGGGTACGACCCCCTTGAATTCTCTGTGGTTTTGGGCAAGGTGATGGGCACCATTTAAAGAGGAAGTAGGGGTGCGGTATCGTTGATGGTATCCTGAAGGGAAGGCGGTCAGATTTAGAATCGTCCCCTATGTTGGCTCTACTCGTGGCGGTGAGGGTGTGCGTGTTGGACTCGCAGAGCGGCAAACCTGTGGAAGGCGCCTACGTCCGTGGGAGGTTAGACTGGAACCTTACCGATGAGAGTGGATGTACGGACCTCAAATACAGGGAAGACACCCTCATCGTGGTTAGGGTGGGGTACAGGAGCGTGAAGGTGCCATTTTCCGACACCGTGAAGCTGTCCCCCTCCCCTCTACGCCTCAAGGAGGTGGAGGTGGTGGCCGTTAAGACCTCCTCGGTTGAACATCTACCGTTTCCCGTATCCTCCGACGATGGGGGAGAATTTGAGGGGGCCGTTGGCCCCACCTTCTCCGACCCCGAGATCTCCGTTCAGGCCTACGGCACACCCTACTCCAAGCCGGTCCTGCGCGGCTTCTCCGTGAAGAGGCTAACCTTAGTGCGGGACGGGTTTGAGGTCCGGGACCTATCCTCCGGGTACGACCACCCCCTCCACATCTACGGCAACGACGTGAGCGAGGTGGCAACGATTAAGGGGTCCGCAGGGGCGGTCTTCGGAGGTGGGTTCGGCGGTCTCATATACGTGAGGAGCAGGGAGGCCCGCTTCTCGTCCCTCTCCCACCGTATAAACCTCTCCTTCACACCCAACGGAAACCGCACCCGTGGGGGGTACTCCCTGAACTGGGGGGGAAGGCGTCTGGCCCTCCTGCTCGGAGGGGAGGGTACCCTGTCCGGCGACTACTCCTCCGGCCTCGGCAGAGTACCCAACTCCGCTAACAGAGAGGCGCTCTTTTTCTCTCAAGTTAAGGCCCGTTTGGGCAGACTCGTCCCAACCTTAGGTCTAAGGTACGACGCCCGCATCTGGGGGGTGCCCATGGAGAGGGCCGTGTCCCACAGCACCCATAGGGAGGCTTACCTGACGGTTGAGGGCTGGGGAATAGACTACCAGAGCACCCTTCAGGTGGAGATGTGCGGCCGTGATACGGCCACCCGGATAGGCAAGGAGGCCCTTCAGGGGAGGTACGAGACCTCCTTCAGGGACTACCACCTGATAACGCGGGTCGTATACGAGAGGATGAGCGGCGGGGAGATGGGTGGGGGAAATAGGGCGGAAGCCTACGCCTCCCTGTACGGCCCCTTACTCGTACGAACCCACCTTCAGGTTATGGGAGGGTTGGGTGGAAAGGTCGTGGGAAGGAAGGGGGACCTCTCCGCCCTGTTGGGCATATCGCTAACCAGAAGGTGGGCCACGTTAGGTGTATCGCTTTCAAGGTCCTTCCGGTTTCCCACGCTGTACGAGACGAACTTCGTCGGCGTCCACCACGGCGTTGGCAGGTACGACGTCGGGAATCCTCACCTGAGGAGGGAGGTCTCCCACGAGGTACAGGCCACCCTCCGTATATCCCGTGGAGTCTTCGGCCTGACGCTTGAGGCCTTCTCCAACTACGTCAGGGACTTCATAACCGTCGTCCCCACGGGGGAGGAGTACGTGGATGACGAGGGGCACAGGATAGGGGTCTACAGGTGGATAAACACCGACGCCCTATTTTCGGGGGGTAAGGCCGCTCTATCCTTCGCCCGCCCCGGCCTCCTGCTCTCCCTCTCCTACACGGGGGTGTCGTCCAGACTCCTGAATTACGGAGGGGAAGCACCCTACATGCCCCTTCCAGAGCTCCGCCTCATGGGTAAGGTATCCTTAGGTAAAGGCTTCGCCCGGGCTCAGGTAAGGTACGTACCCGCCAGAGAGAAGGTACTGGGAGACGTTGAGGCGGGTATCAGGTCCGGGGCCTACACCCTCTCCCTGGGTGTGTTCAACCCGTTTAACGAGGTGTATTACGAGCCCACGGATCCGCTGAAAACCCCGTTGCCCGGCAGGTCCCTGTATCTGAGCGTCAGGGCCAACCTGTAGGGACTTGACAAACTGCATTGCAGGTGCCATTATTCCATGGCACGGTTAAGTTAACATAAGTTAAAAGCAAAAAGGAGGTGAAACCATGGCAAGGCTGGTAAGGTTTGACCCCTTCAGGGAGCTTGAGGCGCTGCGCAGGGAGATGGAGAGGGTCTTTGACACCTTCCTCGCGGAAAGGGGGATAGAGGGGGAGTTCGTCTGGACCCCTCCCCTTGAGGTTAAGGAGACGGACGACCGCTACATCGTCCGCATGGACATCCCCGGCGTGAAGAAGGAGGACATAAAGATAGAGGTCAGCGACAGCACCCTGATCGTATCCGGCGAGCGCAAGGAGGAGAAGGAGGAAAAGGAGGGCAACTACTACCGCAGGGAGATAGCGTACGGCTCCTTCTACAGGGCCATCCAGCTACCCTCCGACATAGACCCCGAGAACATAAAGGCCCGCTACGAGAACGGCGTCCTTACCGTTGAGATACCCAAGAGCGAGAAAGCCAGAAAGCGCGAGATAACCATAGAGTAAAGGGAGGGGCGGCCGTAGGCCGCCCTCTTTTGTATCCCTTTATACCTCCGCCGCCATCTCCTCTAAGACCTGTCTCACCTCCTCGCGGGCCTTCTTGGCGTCCTTGAGGAACTTCTCAACCAAGTTCATCGGGCAGAAGGGCCCGCACATGGAACAGGCCTCAGTCTTTGAGGCCCTCTGCTCAAATATCTCTCTGGCCTTCACGGGGTCAAGGGCTAACTTAAGCTGGGCCTCCCAGTCCAGAGCGTACCGGGCCCGGGACATGGCCAGGTCCCACTCGTAGGCTCCCTTTACCCCTTTCACTATATCCCCGATGTGGGCGGCTATACGGAAGGCTATCACTCCGGCCCTCACGTGTTCGGGTGTGGGAAGACCTAAGTGCTCGGCCGGTGTAACGTAGCAGAGGAAATCCACCCCGGAGGCGGCCGCGAGGGCCCCACCTATGGCCCCGGTTATGTGGTCCCATCCGGCCCCGACGTCCGTGGGAAGGGGTCCGAGGACGTAGAAGGGTGCCCCCTTGCATATCTTCTTCTCGGCCAGTACCTGGGCCTCTATCTCGTTCAGGGGTACGTGGCCCGGACCCTCAACCATGACCTGCACTCCGGCCTTTCGGGACCTCTCCACCAGCTCTCCAAGGACTAAAAGCTCGTGTATCTGGGGTCTGTCAAAGCTGTCGGCTATACTGCCCGGACGGAGGGAGTCCCCCAGGCTTACGGTGACGTCGTAGGTCCTCATTATGTCTAAGATGTCGTCAAAGCGCTCGTACAGGGGGTTCTCACGGTTGTGATACATCATCCAGGCGGCCAGCAGACCTCCACCTCTGGAGACCACCCACGTGGTGCGGCCCTGCTCCTTCATGAAGCGGAGGCCCTCAAGGGTGATCCCGGCGTGTATGGTCATGAAATCCACACCGTCCTGGGCGTGCTTCTCTATGGCCTCAAGGAAGTCGTCCGGCTCAAGGTGAAAGACGGAGCCCTTCTTCCGGGCGGCATCAAACTCCGCCTCGTACACGGGGACGCTCCCCAAGGGTACCTCGGCTACGGCCATCAGGGTCTGGCGTATGGCCCTCAGGTTCCCACCCGTTGATAGGTCCATAACGGTATCGGCACCCGCTTCCATGGCCACCTTGAGCTTCTCCACCTCCTCGGCCACGTTCACGTAGTCGTAGGACGTGCCTAAGTTGGCGTTCACCTTGGTGCGGAGCCCCTTACCTATACCGATGACCCTCTTCAGGTTCCGGGACAGATGCACCTTGTTGGCGGGGATGACGATGGTTCCCTCGGCCACACCCTGTCTGACGACCTCCGGATGGAGGCCCTCATCCTTTGCAACCTTCTCCATCTCGGGAGTTATTTTCCCTTGCCTTGCGGCCTCAAGCTGTGTCATGGCTCGTTAATTCTAAAGCCGTAATAGGCTAACCCACCACAGGAGGGCCCTCGTTAGAGCCTTCGGGGACTCAACGGGAAGCATGTGGGATGAGGGCAGGGATATTAGAGAGGGACGTTTAACACGCCTTACGCTCTCCATGACCAGATCCCTGCTGACCAGAACGTCCATACTCCCATGAACGAAGAGGACGGGCACCTTCACGCCGTGGGCCTTATCTAAGAGGTCGTAGGCTGCGGCCTTCCTGTCTAAACGTAGCACTTCGTCCGGGACTCTCCTTAGATCTTTAACGCACATCTTACGAAGGCGTTGGGACAGGTAGATCTTGCTACACATCCTCTCCCTTCCAACGTCGTGGGCTATGATGGGGAGCCTGAAGGCGGAGCTCACGAGAACCAATCCCCTGAAGCTTTGGGGCGATAGAAGGTAGGTCCCTATGGCCACTCCCCCTCCCATGGAAAGGCCCACCAGTATCCCGCCCTCGCTCTCCCCTTTCAACTCCTCTATCACGGCCCCGGCGTACCCCATAACGCTTCCCATGGCCCTCCCACCGCTCTTGCCGTGTCCGGGTAGGTCGGGTGCCAGAACCCTGAAGCCGCGAGGGAGGGACCTTACGAGGGGGTACCACACCCTGTGGTCTCCCCCTACACCGTGCAAAAGTACGAGCGGAATGCCCTCGCCCCTGCGGAAGACGTACATCAGTCCAGTCGGCCGTATCTGGAGTACCTGTTGCGCAGGTATATGGCTAAGAAGTTGAGGGAGAAGGTTAAAAATAGGAGGACGACGATGGCCGCGGCGGCGTTGGTGGCGAAGGCCCTCTGGGGACGGGATACCCAGTTGAATATCTGTATGGGCAGGACGGTGAAGGGGTCAAAGATGCTCTCCGGTATGAAGGCGACAAAAGTCAAGGCACCCACCATTATGAGGGGGGCGGTCTCACCCAGAGCGCGGGACATGGCGAGGATGGTTCCGGTCAATATCCCGGGCATGGCCGCCGGAACGACCTGATAGAGTACGGTCTGGTATCTGGATGCCCCTAAGGCGTAGGCCGCCTCGCGGATGGTGTAGGGGACGTTCCTTATGGCCTCACGGGAGGCTATAACTATCATCGGAAGGACGAGTAGGGCCAGTATAAGGGCACCGGATATGATGCTCTTGCCGAGGTTGAGGGTACGCACGAAGAGCTCCAGACCCAATATGCCGTAGATTATGGAGGGTACCCCGGCCAGGTTGGCGATGTTTATCTCCAACAGCTCCGTGAGGAGGTTCTTGGGGGCGTACTCCTCCAGATACACGGCCGTGGCAACCCCTAAGGGAAAGGAGATCAGGGCGGTCAGGACCCCTATCCAGATGGATCCCACCAGGGCGGGTAATATTCCGGCGTGCTCCGGGTGTCGGGAAGGGTAGGAGGTAAGGAACTTTACGTTCAGCCGTGGGAGGGCGTCTATGAAGACGTCGGCCACTAAGGTGAAGAGGACGGCCAGAGCGAAAAAAGTCAGGAACAGACCCAACCCTACGATGAGACGATCTCTCCAGCTTCTCAAAAGATGATATTATACGAGTGCAGAAACGTAGGTTTCACCCTAACGCGGCTCTGGGGGTTTGGGCAGTGCCGGTATTACTAAAGGATTTTGGTGTTGTCATACCGGGATGATATTGTAATTGGAGGTGGAATCCGGGATATCGTTTTACAGGATACGGTATCTTTGAACCGGAACGGAGTTTCTACCCTCATCCTTACTGGGGAAGATAATGGCCACCACCCCGGATTAAACGCGTATGCACGGCTCAGGGGCCAGTTCCGATAGCATCTCACATTTGCAGGTTTTATACCCGAAGTGATACCCCCGATATACAACGCTAAGATTTCGTACTGAACCTTAAAAGATGTCCCACTACCCCTTCCCCGCCCACGCCCACGTTCCGGGCACCGTTATCTCCAGGGAGTTCCCCGCAGGGTCCCGGAAGTAGAAGGACCTCGCTCCGTTCCCCCACACTACTTCCCTCTCAATCTCCACTCCCATCTCCCTGACCCTCTCCTTCCACCCCTCGTACTCCCCCTCTTCCACGTAGAAGGCCAGATGCCCGGCCCCATAACACCCGTGGGGAGGGACGTCCGTACTCTTTCGCGTCTCGTCGGGGTTGAATATGAGCAGCATCGTATCTCCGAGGCGGTAGAAGAGGTGGCGGTTCTCCTCACATAGGACGGGTTTCTTACCGAGCAACGCGTTATAGAACTCCCTCATCTTCTGAAGGTCCCGCCCGTATATGCACACCTCGGCTATGCGAAGGCTCACTTACCTATGTCCCTCCTGTAATGCATCCCCTCAAAGTGAATCTTCTCTATAGACTCGTAAGCCCTGCGGCGGGCCTCCTCTAAGGTCTTCCCGGTGGCTACGACGGACAGCACCCTGCCGCCGGCCGTCAGCAGGTTACCGTCTTCCTCCCTGACCCCGGCAAGGAAGACGGCATCCGCTAACTTCTCCGCCTCCTCCAGACCGGTTATGGGAAAGCCGGTTATGGGTCTCTCCGGATAGCCTCTGGATGCGGCCACCACGCAGCAGGAGAAACGTTCGGGCTCGGAGAACACGTCCGTACGGAGCCTGCCCGTCGCCGCCGACACCACCACCTCCCCGAAGTCGTAGTCCAGAAGGGGCAGTATGGCCTGAGTCTCCGGGTCCCCTAACCTCACGTTGTACTCAAGGACGAAGGGCCCGTTCTCGGTTAGCATGAGGCCGAAGTACAGGATACCCTTGTACCGGAGTCCCTCCCGGTTCAACCCCTCAAACGTTCGCCTTACGACGTTCTCCTCTATCAGATATCTGGTCTGCTCGTCCAACAGGACGGGGGATATGGAGCCCATGCCACCGGTGTTGGGGCCGTCGTCCCCAT
Organism: uncultured bacterium; assembly: GCA_964473735.1. Taxonomy (GTDB): domain Bacteria; phylum Hydrothermota; class Hydrothermia; order LBFQ01; family LBFQ01; genus JAADCS01. The sequence continues at coordinate 8,892 of CAYYQD010000005.1, read as the reverse complement.
CTTTGAGCCTCTTGTAGTCTCTGGCGTAGGCGAAGACCTTCCAGCGGTGGCCATCGGAGATGGCGAAGACGGATACCTCCTCGCCGGTGAGGAACCTCTCTATCACCACCCTCCTTGACGCTTCCCCGAACTTACCTCTGTTCATGAACTGATCAAGGGTGTTTATCGCTTCACCCACACTATGGGCTATCACGACCCCCTTCCCCCCGGCGAGGCCATCCGCCTTTATGACTAAGGGAAACCTCTGTCCCTTCACGTACTCAACGGCGTCCTCAAACTCCTCCTCGGTGAAGACCTCAAAGTCCGCCGTCGGTATCCTGTACCTCTTGGCGAAACTCTTGGCCCATATCTTACTGGATTCCAGTTTGGCCGCCTCCCTCACGGGAGCGAGCACGTATATCCCCCTCCGCTCCCCCTCATCGGCTATACCTAAGGCTATGGAGGTCTCCCCTCCGGGGAAGATGAGATCTATCCCGTTGTCAAGGGCGAAGTCTATGAGATCCAGTACGTCCCTCTCACTTATAGGGACGTTCTTACCGTACCGGGCCGTGAAGGGGTTTCCCGGTGCCGTGAATATCTCAAACCCCACCTTTGACTGCGCCAGCTTCCAGACTATGGCACTCTCCCTTCCGCCCTTTCCTACGACTAACACCTTCATCCCTCACCTCCCAACGAAGAACTTTACGCCCAGACCGAACCTTACACCGTTAAGGTCCTCCTTGGCGTATATCTCGTCCTTACCGGGCGGGTCGTTATTGACGTATATGGCGTTGTTTTTCGTGTTGAAGATCCAGTAGGCCGTCTTACGGGTTGCTGAGCCGTCGGAGGACCTTATTTCATGCTCTCCCTCGTATCCGGTGAAAGAAAGGACGTCGTACCCGAGGCGCACGGTGAGGGCCAGCCGGTCGCTGACCTTCACGTCCCCTCCTATCGCCATCCCCATGCCCATAGAGGCCTTTGACATGGAGGCGTCATCTACTACCCATACGTGGCCCCCTAACACCGTTACGTGGGTTGAATCGTAAACGGATAGACTGGAGAAACCCATGAGGATACGAACACCCGCGTACAGGTTGAAGGACTCCGTCAGAGGGTAAGACAGGGCAACGGGTAGGGCGAAGAGGAAGTTGGTAAGGGTGTGTCTGCGGAGATAGAGTCCCGTTGCTCCGTAGGACGTATCCACGACTTTGGCACTGGAGGAGGTATAAAAGACGGACGGTTCTATTCCTACTTCAAGGTAAATTACTCTGGCACCCATCCCGAGACCGAAACCCATGCCCGCCCTCTGGTAGGGGATGTCGTAGCCGTTCTTCCTCACTTCCTCAACCCATAGGTTGTAGTGGGTAAGGGAAACCGTTCCGAACTGAAAGAGGGGATAGAGGTACAGCATAAGAGCGTATTTTACGGCAGCGTGATGCTCACCTCCCTTACGTCCTCGTTCAACATCGTTATCCGTACCTCAACGCCGTTTAACCTCACTGGGAGGTTCTCCGGCCACTCAACCACCACCGTCTCCCTTCCCACGACGTCCAAGAGTCCCAGAGTGTAGAAGTCCTCCTCCCCCCGTAGTCTGTACAGGTCAACGTGGTGGATCCTGCCTGTCGGCGCGGGATAGACGGTTATCATAGTGAAGGTGGGGCTGCGCACCCCCTCGTACCCGGCTCCCCTGACGAACCCGCGCACGAAGGTCGTCTTTCCGCTTCCCATCTCCCCGTAGAGCAGGAAGGTGCGGTACCTCCTGAAGCGGCAGAATACGTACTCTCCCAAAAGTTCCGTCTCCTCCGGGGAGCGGGTTATGAAACGCACGGGGAATTCTAAGGACGGGAAGGCGGCGTTAAAATAGACGCTATGTTTCTGATGGGCCTGATCGCGCAGGTATGGGGTGGGGACACCCTGTCCCAGAACAAGTACAAGCCCGACTCCCTCAACATGACGCTGGTCAAGAGGTTGAGGCTCGCCACTCCTTGCTTCGCCCTATCCGTCAAGGGACGCTACGCGTACCTGACTTCTCTACGTCGGATCTACGTGATAGACGTCTCCAAACCCGAGAGTCTGTACCGGGAGGCCACCATAACCACCTCCAACATGCCTCTGGGTGTGGCCGTAAAGGGGAACTACCTGTACGTCGGGCACGGGTACAAGGGCATATCCGTTTTCAACGTCTCCAACCCCAACACCGCATCCGAGATATACAGCCTGCACCTTCCGGATACGACCATGGAGGTGATCAGGAGGGGGAACTACCTTTACGCCACCGTCGGGGATTCCGGATTCGCCATAGTTAGCATAGCCAACCCGAGACGTCCGAGGCTCGTGAGCCTGACTAATACCGGGGGTTTCGCCCGGGGTATAACCGTGAAGGGAAAGTACGCGTACGTAGCGGCGGGTAGGGGAGGTCTGAAGATTTACGACGTATCCAACCCACGGAGGCCTAAGTTCGTCGGTCAGGCATCCACGAGAGGCTTCGCCATAAGCGTAGATGTGGAAGGGGGTGTAGCGTACGTGGCCTTAGGGAGGAACGGGGTCCAGCTCTTTGACGTCAGCGACCCCTCATCCCCCAGGGAGATTAGATGGGCCAAGGGTCCGGGCTCCGCCCTCAACGTCAGGGCCATCAATAAGCTCATCTTCGTGGCCTTCGGGGACGGGGGGGTGAGCGTCGTGGACCCCTTCCGGAAGATGGAGGTGGCCCGGTACAGGCCCCCGATATACAAGGGGGACTACGTCTTTGACATAGTGGTGAGCGGGGATTACATCTACGCCGCCTCCCGCAGGGGGATGGTGGTCTATAAGTTCCTCCGTTGAGGGTAGCCGTACTCATACCCACGTACAACCGTCCGGAAGAGGTCAGAAGGGCGGTTGAGAGCGCCCTGCGAAGCGATCTGAACGTTGAGGTACTGGTGGGGGACGATGGGAGCACCCCTCCGGTTAGGTTGGACCTACCCAAGGTTAAGGTGGTGCGCTTTCCCCACACCGGCAACCCCTCCCTCATAAGGAACCGCCTCGCCGGAATGACGGACGCCCCTCTCCTCGCCTTCCTTGACGACGACGACGAGTTCCCTCCGGGCAAGCTGGACACGCAGGTGGAGGAGATACTGCGGCGAGGGTACGGGGCCACCTTCTCCAACGTGGTGGTGGTGGATGCCCGTACGGGTAAGACTCTGGGCTTAGCCTATCCCCCATCGGACAGACCCCTCCGCGATAGGATACTCTTCCCCTTCGCCCGGGATGGGGTGGTCGTTCAGGTGGGGGCCCTCGTAGTACGGAGGGAAGTCTTCCTGAAGGTCGGAGGTTTCAACGAGAGACTGACCCTCCTTGAGGACTGGGAGCTGTCCGTGAGATTGGTCGTAAGAGGTCTCCTGCACTTCCACGACTTTCCCGGCCTGATACACTACCAGAACAGGGAGGACAGCCTGAGGGCCCGCCAGACGGACGAGGTTGAGGGGAGGTACTCCACCCTTATAGACGTACTTTCCGGGTACTTAGATGGCAGGCTCCTCAGGAGGGTTAAGGCCCACCTCTACGGCGCCCTCTCCTACCGCTTTGGCCGAAGGAAGGTGCGCTCCAAGGCCCTGAAGTACGCCCTGAAGAGCCTCAAACACGGCCTAGACGGTATCGCCATAAGGGGGCTGGTACGGGCACTGATGCCCTAAGATAGGAAGAAGGAGGGGTCGCTGGCCAGCTCCCGCAGGCGCTTTATCCTCTTCTCAACCGGCGGGTGGGTGGAGAGGAGCTCCGCCAAGAAGCCCCCGGAGAAGGGATTCACTATGAACATGTGGGACATGTGCTGGGGGACCTCGGCCGGAACGGCCTGAACGCCCAGGGCCAGCTTCTCAAGGGCGCTGGCGAGGGCCTCCGGATCCTTGATGAACTTCGCCCCGTAGTAGTCGGCGAGATACTCCCTCGCCCGGGATATGGCCAGCCTTATGAGGAGGACGACTATGGGGAGTACTATAAGCATACCTAAGAGAACTAAGGGGTTTCCCCTGTCCCTGTCCCTACCCCCGAAGCCGAAGATGGCGGCCCATCGGAGCATATCCACCAGGAACATTATGGCCCCGGCCACAGTGGCCACCACGGACATTATCAGTATGTCCCGGTTCTTTATGTGGGCTAACTCGTGTCCTATGACCCCCTTCAACTCCCTGCGGTTCAGAAGCCGGAGTATCCCCTCCGTGAATACCACGGCGGAGTGTTTGGGATCCCTTCCTGTGGCGAAGGCGTTGGGCTGGGGGATGGGGGCCACATACACCCTCGGTTTGGGTAGGCCGGCGGCCGCTGACACCTCCTCAACTAAGGCGTGAAGCTCCGGGGCCTCCTCCCTGCTCACCTCCCTCGCCCCCACGGAGGCGACGGCTATCCTGTCGGAGTAGTACCACGAGGCGAAGTTCAGGAGGGCGGCGAACACCAGAGCTATGAGGCCCCCCGTAGAGCCGCCAAAGTAATCTCCAAGGAAGACCAGAATGAGGGTTAGTGTCAGGAGTAGTACGAAGGTCTTAAGGGTATTCGCCAGCATACCTACAATTGTAAGGCCGTTATATCCTGTCCATGAGCATCCTGCCCCCTAAGAGGATCAGGTCCGGCACTATCTTACCCCCCACCTTCAGTTCGTGGGCGCACCCACCGGTCAGGAACTTCCTCCTTATGCCGTACCTTCTCTCCATATCCCTCATCACCTCCCTGACTCCACCCAAAACGGCGTACCTTATTCCGTCCCCTATGGCTCTACGGCTGTCCGGATGTAGCCTGCGGCCCATCATGGAGAGAGATAGGTAGGCGAACTTGAGCTTTCTAAAGGATGGAAATATTGGACCCCCCAAGAACACCCCCGCTTTCACGACGTTGACGGTTATGGCCGTACCGCACACGGCCACGATGGCGCTATCCCCCCGGGCTATGAAGGGGTACGCCGCCGCCAACCTGTCGGGTCCCAGTGTCTTTAGGGAGTACTCCGTAGGTACCTTCAGCCTTGAGGGTATCAGGGGGACGGTTTTGGGGAGGTGTCTTAAAATGTAGTCGTTCAGCTCGTAGGCTACGGAGATGAGCAATCCTCTATCGTACCCTAACGAAGCCACGTGCTGCCCCGCCGCGGGGAGGAGGTCGTAGGTGGTGGTTATCTTCAGAGCGAGCCTGCTACCCTTAAAGAGACCGAATTTCACGTAGGTATTTCCGGCATCCACGACCAGGTACAAGGGGAAATTATACCCCGTGAAAGGGGAAGGTACTCCGGATTAGAATACCAACCATGAAGGACGTTGATGCCAGACAGTTCTGGGAGGAGATAAAGGAGGGAGTAGTCGTCGTAGACCTGTGGGCGGATTGGTGCCGTCCGTGTAAGGCCATTGAACCCTACCTGCACGAGCTCTCTAAGGCTTACGACGATGTCAAGTTCATAAGGTTGAACACGGACGAGCATCCCGAGGTTCCGATGGAGCTGGGTGTAGTCAGTATCCCGACGATACTTTTCTTCAAGGACGGACAGGAAGTCAAGAGGATCGTAGGGGCGAAGCCGAAGCACGTTTATAAGAAGGCCCTTGAGGAGGTAAGGGGATAGAAAGGTAATTTAACGCAGGAATTTTGGATTCGGACGCCGCTATGCCAGAGGAGTAGTGCTGTCGGGTAGAGTGGTACCAATCTGTCTATAACAGGGGCCTCATTTCGCTCTCATTGGTACGTCTTAAAGGTGGTGTTGTAGGAGGTACTATCGTACTGGAATGAGCCATGAGCGTAGGGAGGGTCCGGCATGTCAGGAAGTAAGCCTGCGTGTTTATATTACGGTTTGAGGGCCGATTTCCGGTGGGTGAATAGGGTTTCTGCCCTATTGACGAGGCCATAGAGGAGGGT